>JBCCFB010000096.1:0-20810 GCA_039029995.1 Planctomycetota bacterium | reverse complement strand
TTTCCACTCTGTCGTCTCCGCTGCGACTGGTCACCCTTGATTGTTCGAACCCGAACGCACCGCGATACGTTTCTAACTGACTTAGAACTGTGGAATCCACATTTATCGCTACCGCATCGTTCGCAGCCGTATCGTAGATCAGAATCGAATCGTTACCAGCGTTTCCGAACATCGTCACACGATCAAAGTCTCTGGCAACGAAAACCTGATCCGCGTTTGCGATTCTCGCGAATCCGTTATCGATCAGCCCGGCCTCGCTCAGATCTGTTCCAGAAATCATGATGCGGTCGTTACCGGTCCGGCCATTCACATAGAGGCGATACGTCTGGCGGGCAGGCAGTTCAAAACGGATTCCATCAATCGCAACTGTGCTGCTCCCGAGGGAATAGACGACATAATCGTCGCTTGCTGAAGTGTAAACGTCGATTCGAGTTCCTCGATCTAACACCTTGAATTGAGATGACTTCAGTGCCAGCCCGATCGCGTCCTCAATCGCCAGTGATCCATGAGAATCTGACCCCGAAGCAACAATGCTGGACGTCGCGAGCAACAGGTCGCGAATCTGTGCTGCACCCAGTTCCGGGTTCGCAGCAAGAGCCAGTGCTGCAGTAGCCGACACATGAGCTGCGGCAACGCTGGTTCCAGTCCACGTTCCATAGCTGCCGCCGGGTAGAAGTCCAAAAGAAACGCCCGGAGCATCGATCTGGACGGCCTCCGATTGCCCGACTCGATTTGTACTGACTAGCAGATTTCCGCCTGCATCGAGACCGCCAACGGAGACAACGTTATCAAACTCTGCACTGAGAGCTGCCATCCCGATCGCATCCGGCGAACTCGAATTGCCGGCGGCAACAACAATCAGAACGCTGTTGTCTGCGGCGTGTGCAATGGCTTCTTGTAGTTCTGCAGTAATCTCTGCCTGCAGTGAAATATTGATTACGTCCGCGCGGTTATCGACCGCATAGCGAATCGCGCTTGCGATGGATTGCGTCCGGCCCGTTCCGTCTGCGCCCAGAGCCGTCAACATCATGATATCGGCCCCTGCGGCGATTCCCTGCAACTCATTGCTGGAATCCCCCCCGATCAATCCGGAAATGAAGGTCCCGTGACCGTTCTGATCGGTCAGTTGTCCGACGCCGCCGACGAAATCGAATCCATGCACATCATCGATGAATCCGTTTCCATCGTTATCGATTCCATCACCTGGAACCTCGCCTGAGTTGACCCACAAGCTCTGATACAAGCCCGCGTTCGTCAGGTCGATTCCGGAATCGATCACGGCTACAGTCTGACCAGTGGCGTTGCCGGATGATGTTTGAATCCCGACTGGCGTCTGAGGTGATACAGCGGCAGCGCTTGTGGCAGCGCCATCTTCCACAAACACCCATCGACCGACCGAACCGTCGTCGAGATCGACAAAGTACATATTGCCGTCGGGTGCGGTCACCATTTGCACAACAATCTGATGTCCCGTGGAAAACGTATCTATTGCACTGATGTTGCCTGCAGAATCAAAGCTGATGTTCCGGACGATACCCTGGCCGAGGTCGTTAAAAAACAGGTCGCCTTGAAACTCGGCCGGATAGGTATTGCCGTCGTAGATATCCCCCAGAACGATCGCGTTGATTCCGTCGGCAGCGTGATTAAGCGCGTAGATAGATGGAGTTGCAATCTGGCCGCTGTTGTAGAACGCCTGCGCTTCAGGGAGATCTCGATAACCTCCTGTTCGTGCGTTGCTTCCACTTGCACCTTCGTACCACGGCCAACCGAAATTGGCCCCCGGGTCAGCGGCATTTATCTCTTCCCATTGAGTCCAGCCGACATCGCCGATGTAGACTTGCCCTGATTGCTGGCTGACCGTCATGCGGAAGGGATTCCGCAAGCCCGATTGCCATACACGTGAGCGGTTCGAAAAACGGTCACCGTCGTAGAACGGATTGTCTGAAAAGCCTCCACCGTCGTCCGGATTGATGCGGAGCACCTTCCCCGAAAGGTTATCGATGTCCTGAACTCTTTCGGTCCTTGGATCAACCCGGTTGTATGAAGTTCCGTCGCCGATCGACACATATAGCGAGCCGTCGGGGCCGAACTCGATTGAACCGATCGTGTGCGACTCGCTGTCGGTGGCGATGAAGTCATTCACGTTCGAGCCATCGGGCAGAATTCCCGCGGGCGGTTCGTTGAAGTCGCTGGTGCTGTTTACGAATGCATTAAAATTGTCCCAGGTGCTGTTTGTCCCGAGGATGACAACTTCGCTTCCCGGTACAACGGAAAGATTTCCGGCGGATGCGTCAGCCGTAACACGGGTAAGACGCGCGGCACGATTACCTCTGCCATCAGGACCTTGCAACGTTCCCGCAGCGTAGTTGTTCACTTGAGGCGGGTCGTACGTGTACAGCATGTAGATGTACGGACTGTTCTCGAAATCGGGATGAACAGCGATATCGAGCAGACCACGATCCCGTGTCCCGTTGACTCTGTCAGTAAAGACAAGGAACGGATCTGAAACGAGGCTGCCATTGTCCATCACGCGGATAATACCGCGTTGTTCTGCGATGTACATCAGCGTGCCATCCGGACTGAAGTCGATCGCGGTCGGCTGGATGAGCCCGGCGACGAGAGTCTGGCTTTCCAGCTGGTCACCGATAACGATCGGAGGATCCGCCGCATACAGCTGGCTTTGCGGGACTACCTCCTGCGATTGGCTCGCGCTTTGCCAGAGAAGGCGCGCAACCGCGCCGCCGGAGTTTTCGTAGTGCTCCAGTCGAATATCGTAAAGTTGCCCGGCACTTAGAGTGAATGTTCCAGTATGAGCTGTTGGCGCGTGATCGTTCCATTCATTGATAATCAGTTGGCCATCGATCCAGAGCCTGATGCCGTCATCGCTGATGGTGGTAAATGTATAGCTTTCCGAATACAACGGTTCGATCTGTCCCGTCCAGCGAACGGAGAATGTGTTGGCTCCCATTCCTGACAGCGGTGCGCCGCTACCCCAGTCAAAATCGACTACCGGATCAATGCGTTGCCCGAACTTATCTACAAAGCCCCGTTGATCAAAATATTCTCCCAGCAGGCCGTCACCCTCGCTCACAACTGAGTCGTTGTCATCGATCGTGGCAGTCGCCGTTCTAGGTGCCAGCAGAGACGCACCTCCGGCAACATTGTCGATCGTAAAGCTGAATTGTTCGTCGTCCTCGACGGCCTGATCCTCAATCAACGGGATAGAAATCGTCTTCAACGTTTCGCCATTTTGAAACGTTATCGTGCCCGAACGGGACTCGTAGTCCTGCCCGGGAGTCGCTGTGATTGCAACCGTGGCATAGTCAACGGTTACGATTCCGTCGCTTCCACCGGTCCGCTGAATTACGAAATCAGCAGCCTGATCCGACTCGGCGACATCGACAATGCTTGATTGCAGACTGATAACGCCGGGGTTCCCCGACTGGCCATATTGAAAGTAGCCGTTGGTGTGAAGCGTCTCTGATTCGCGGAACCCGGGCTGTATTCCGTCCTCGGGCTTCCACGTTCCCGTAGAAAAGACGGAAGGTGCTTCGCTATCAAATCGCGTCCCGTCAATGCGAATGAAGTCAACGACGAGATTCCGATCGATCCCCTGACCGGGATTGTAAACGTCGTTGGTGAAGAAAACTTGAACGCTTTCCGGACTGACTTCCTGATTAACGTTGAACGTATAAGATTGAAAAGCGGTACCGACTGAAGCGGAGAATACGGTCGCCCCGTCAATTCGAACTTCGAACTCCTCTCCGCCTTCGTCACCTCTCGCAAACACCTCGACCGGTGTTCCCGATGCGGACTCTGCGTATTGAAAATATCCGTCCGTATGCAGGAACTCACTTTCACGGAATCCGGGCGTGATGCCGTCCTCCTGTTTCCAAGTACCGGTTGAAAAGACCTCCGGTGCCTCCGTTTCAAAACGAACGCTGTCAATTATCAACGCATCAATTCGCAGGTTGCGATCAATGCCGTTGGCTGGATCGTAGAGGTCATTGTTAAACCTGATCCGCACATCATTTGCAGACACAGTTCCAGCTGTTGAAACGGAGTAGGTCTGAAAGGCTCCTGCGTATGCATTTCCACCGATGTTGTCGAATGTCTGAATGACTGAACCGTTGAGCAACAGGCTCATGGATTCCTGATTCGTAACTCCTGCGGCGACGATATCGATCGTCGCGAGGAGGTTTCTTTCTTCGAGCGTCTGATAGAATGACGAGAACGTTTGACGCGCGCGGCGTTTTTTCAACATCTGGCTTTTCCGGGTACGGGTGAAGCGAATTACGATCGCATATCAATCTCGGTGGAGACTCATTTCACGCGCGTCCGCAGAGATGAAGAATCCGGAATCAAGACTCCCTGATAGTACTCACAATCCGGATCGTTTGAATGTCTTGACGGGCAATATCCGGATTTTTGGACCGGGAAAACACAGTCTTCATGCTCCTTATCTTCCGTGCTTCATCCGGATACGGCGGCCAATTCGCAAGGTAACGCAAAGATGTCAGATTCCATGTTCGAAGGACGCGTGTTTCACCTGCTCCGCGGAGACGTTCTGATCGCAATTTTGACCGAAGTCGAGGACTTCAGGTATGCCGACTATCCGTCGGAAGAAGGGACCTATGAACTGACTCCGGATTTCGAAGAAGTCCGGCATCTCTTCGAACGTGAACTTGCGATCATCGACAATGAGGAGGATGACGACGAATGGAATGATATCTGGGAGGAGTTGCGGGCTCCCGGGCTAATACTGGTATCGCTCGACGGCCGGCGTCGCAATCCGATCCTTGGAATCCACTTTGCAGAAGACAGAGCATGGTGGATGGCTTTGGCTTCCCCCTAATAAGTATCAGACAGACAGACTGCTTTCCTTGGGCAGGTTTTCCGGGGGCAGGCTATTCCAATTGTTCGATCATCTCGCGAATAAAGGCGGACTTAACAGCCAGGCTGATGCCCATGGGAGTATGGCGGACGATCTCTTCGTATGGAGAAACCGTTCGATCGGTCTGCTGCTGTTTCGCGAACACCATTCCGACAAGAATTAGTTGACCGGATGCGTCCGGCATCAGGACCGGTGCTCCGCTGTCACCCCCGAACGCCGTCACGTCGATCATGAAAGTCTGCTGATCGGTCGATGAAATCGGATAACTTGCGATTGTGCCCGTTCTCAATACCGGATAGCCGGGACTGACGGACTCTGTGCCAACGGGAAAACACGGAATCAGGTTTTCCGCTCCAGCGTTGATCGCTCCATCGGCAAACATGTCGTGTCCTGCGAGTTGATCGGCATTAAGAACGTTGACCGAAGGCGAACGCGGAATATCGACCGGTAGCACTGCAATATCCAGTGACTCGTGCTTCTTCCAGCGAGCGCTTCCGGAATCATCAACGAGTGGAATTTGAATCTCGCTTCGTTCATCTTCATTGCGAAAAATCAATGTAGCGTGGGAGTCGGTGCACCCGGTGATCGCATGCGCTGCCGTTACAAGAATCGTCTGCGGACTGTCATTTTTAAGTCGTTCAACGAGAAAGCAGGTGCTCGACTCACCTCCCGCAATCAGCCGCATTGACGTTTTCGCTGCAACTTCAAAATGGTTGACTGCTTCGTCAGCCTCGTCTGACTGATGGTTCTGAGCAGAGAATGCGATTGCAGCAAGCAGCAAAAGGACCGAGGTCACAATTGAGGAAATAGAGATTCGATTCATCCAGCCGCGCCAATAGAGGAATTCAGAGACAACTCTATATTAGCTGAACTAGTCTGATTTATCGCGTATGCGCTTAAGTGGTTTACCCGACGAGTTTCGCCTCAACCAGAGTCATCACGGCGAAAGCCGTTTTATCACCCATGCCGGATCCTCACGGTTCTCCCTCACGTAGACGATTCGATCATGGAGGCGTTTTGCACCTCCCTGCCAGAATTCGATGCGCACCGGCTCGATCCTGAATCCTCCCCAGAAGGGAGGCATTGGTACGTCAGCGCCTTCAAATTTCTGAGTGACAGAGTCCAGCCCCTCCTGCAGAACCTGTCGCGACGAAACCGTCGAGCTCTGTTCGGATGCCCAGGCACCCAGCTGGCTACCGCGCGGCCTGAGAGCAAAGTACTTTTCCGACTCCTCGACGCTGATCTTGACCGCAACCCCGCTGATTTCGATCTGCCTTTGAAGCGCGTACCACGGAAAAAGCGCAGAGACGCTCGGGCTTTCCGCGATATGAGTCGCTTTGCGACTGCCATAGTTGGTAAAGAAAACGAATCCTGATTCATCAAAGTTCTTGAGGAGAACCGATCTGGCGGCCGGGGTCCCGGTGGAACCTGAGGTAGCAAGAACCATTGCGTTGGGTTCGAGAATCCCGGCAGTGGTAGCTTCCTCGAACCAGGACTCAAACTGTTTGAAAGGGCAGGGGTCTGCATTCGACTCATCGAGAACACGGCTGGAGTACTCCTGCCGTAGATCATTCAAGTCCATGTTTCTTCTCCAACGGTTCTCATTACTGGAACAGATTATAGACCCGCAAAGTTATTGACGAAGATCCATTCATACAGAAGTTGACGCAGGCCAATTGACGCGAGCTCACATTTGCCGCGCTCGAATTACGAACGTGCGGTTCAACGCAAATGCGTGGTTCAACTCAAATACGTGGTTCAACCTTTGATGCCGTGGAAGCGTCTTCCGGGGCACCGGATCCTTTTCCGTCCAGATGCAACATCACCACTGCGATATCGGCTGGCGTAATGCCACTGATGCGTCCAGCCTTATCAATGTTGTCGGGCCGGAATCGAGAAAGCTTCTCTTTCGCTTCTTGTCTGAGATGAGGAATCGCCTGGAAATCCAGATCATCAGGTATCCGGCGTCCGGCAAGTCGCTTCTGTCGATCAATCGTCGCCTGCTGCCTGCCGACATATCCTGCGTACTTCACGTCGTAGATAATCTGCTCTCGCACACTCTCACTGACGATGTCCAGCTCGGGCAACAACTCGACCAGGTCCGGCCACTGCGTTTCAGGCCTGCGCAGGAGTTTTTCCAATGTATTTTGTTCATGCCTGTTTTTCTGAAGGAGGCCGGTCACGCGAGCGATCTCAGCTTCTTTTTCCTTCAATAGCTCGACTCTTTCTCCGGCCACCAGCCCGATTTCCGCTGCGATCGGAGTCAGCCGGCGGTCTGCATTGTCCTGACGCAGCAACAGCCGGTATTCCGCGCGGCTCGTAAACATCCGGTAGGGTTCGTCAACACTGCAAGTCACAAGATCATCTATCAGCACGCCGATGTAGGCTTTGTCTCGAGACAACCGCAGTTCACTCCCGGAGCTCAACTTCAGAGCCGCATTGGCTCCAGCCATCAACCCTTGAGCGCCGGCTTCTTCATAGCCAGTAGTTCCATTGATCTGTCCCGCAAAATAAAGACCATCGACTGACTTCGTTTCCAGCGTGTCACGCAACTGATCCGGCGGACAGAAGTCGTATTCGACGGCATATCCGTATCGCATGATCTGCGCGTTTTCCAGTCCGGGAATCAGCTTGAACATCTGATCCTGAACATCACGCGGCAGACTTGTTGAAACTCCGTTGACGTACACCTCAAGCGTGTCACGCCCCTCGGGTTCGAGGAATAACTGATGGCGTTCTTTGTCGGCAAAGCGAACGATCTTGTCTTCGATGGAAGGACAATATCGTGGCCCGCTGCCCTGTATCTGACCGCTGTACATCGGCGCGCGATCAAGGTTGTTTTCGATAAGCCGGTGGACTTCGGGATTGGTCCATGTAATCCAGCACGGAATCTGTTCGACTTGAAAATCGCGGGAAAGATAGGAGAACGGCTTTGGCTGATCATCACCGGGCTGAATTTCCGTCTTCTCGTAATCAATCGTGCGGCCGTTCAGCCTCGGCGGAGTTCCGGTCTTGAATCGCTCCAGCGAGAACCGCAGGCGATTCAATGCTCCACTTATACCGGTCGTTGTCCCCTCACCGGCGCGCCCACCGGCCGTCTTTGCTTCGCCGGTATGCATCAGCGCTGAGAGAAAAGTTCCCGTCGTAAGAATCACGGCTGGAGCACGGTAGACGACATCGCCACGGACTTTGACTCCCACGACTCGCTCGCGTCCGTCTATGGTCTCGGTTATCAGGTCCTCTACAACCTCCTGTCGAAGCTCAAGATTTTCCTGATGCTCAACTGCCGCCTTGATCCAATTCTGATACGCCTTCTTATCTGCCTGGGCCCGCGGCGAGTGCATTGCCGGGCCTTTGCGGATGTTCAGCATCCGGAATTGAATCCCGGTGGCGTCAATCGCCCGTCCCATCAATCCACCGAGCGCATCGATCTCGCGCACAAGGTGTCCTTTGGCGACTCCGCCAATCGCGGGATTACAACTCATCTGCCCCACGGTATCGAGATTCGTGGTCAGCAAAGCCGTCGATGCGCCCAGTCGAGCAGCGGCTGCAGCAGCTTCAGTGCCCGCATGGCCGGCACCGACCACAATCACGTCGTATTCATATTGGACCGGCTGCATGGATTCTGCCTGTTCTGTCAAAGAAGCGGCTCATTGTAGGAAACGGTCCGCCCGTAGCCAACGAGCGATTTCCTTGGAGCTTCGAAATGATGCCGTTAGTCAACATCCGGCTCTTTCATTCCTGTAATGAGATCAGATTTGCAACTGATGTTCGCAGAAATCAACTGCTCCGATTTCTCAGAATGCGTTGCGGGATTACACGCCCTCCCGGCTTTTCTCGACCTATGTTTAATGAACAGATCAAGGTTTTCCGAACCTTCCGCCTTATCAATGCAAAACCACTACGATTCCCGAATATTCCCGCAAGAGTCCGTGTTTGTACCGGCCTTCACTGCGCAAAACGTACGCAGCGTGCTGCGGACGGAAGACTACGATTCGCTGGAATCTTTTCGCTCAGACTACTTCGCGTCAAATTCTCCGGTCCTATGTGTAGTCGAACCGGAACTTCTCGACGCGATTATTCCGTGGCTGCGTGACACTGACGATGTTGAAGTCGCGGGTGCCTCTGACTCGCTGATCCGATGGAGGCTCGAACGTCTGAATCGGACATCGATGGTCGCACTTGATTCGCTTACGGGACTTTGCCGTCGTGACTCCATGATTGATCACCTCGGTCGCTTGTGCTCTGACACAACCGAGCTTGCGCCGGCCTCCCTGATTCTGGTTGATTTCGACCGGTTTAAATCTCTCAATGACAAGTTCGGTCAGGATATGGGAGACGCGGTTCTTCGCGAAGCGTCGCGCCTGTTGAAAAAAGTTGCCCCTGATGACTCCTTTGTCGCGAGGATGGGCGGCGGAGAAATGGCAGTCGGACTTCGTGGCTCTCTCGAGCATTCGAGATTTGTTGCGGAATCGATACGCGGCGAATTCGAGCGAAACAGCTGGCCGCACAAGAAGACAGAGACCGTCAGTTGCGGTGTCGCGACGATCACTGAAAAGTGCGAAGCCCAACTGCTGATCGGCCGGGCGGACGAAGCGCTCTATGCAGCAAAGGCTGAAGGCCGGAACATCGTCGTGAGCTTTGATGAGATTTTCAACTCGCATAACGGCAACAAGAAACAGATCGACGCCACGGCCCTGGAAAACAAAACTCGAGTGCTCAGCGACCGGGTCACGCGATTCATCACGCTTCGCAGTAAGAAGATGATGAAAAAGCTGCAGCAACAGGCGGACATGGATGCTCTGACGGACACGTTCAACAGGGGCTATCTCGAACGTCAACTGGAGCAGGAGATTCAGAACTGCAACGCGAACTCGACCTTCTGTGTTGCGCTGATCGACATTGATCACTTCGGATTGATTAACAAGGAATTTGGCTGGCCAACGGGCGATGAAGTTCTGAAATCAGTCTGCCGTGAGATATCCAATTCGCTGCGATGCACAGACTGGGTGGCCAGATACGGTGGAGAAGAGTTCTGCATCGTCATGCCGGAAACCGCTCAGACGGAGGCCGTCATCGTCACCGAACGAATCAGAAAAGCTGTTGAACGCTCCTTGTTCTATTCAACCTCGGGCGAGCAGATTGAAGTCACGCTGAGCGCAGGAGTCGTTGAACTTCGACCCGGCGAGGATTCTATGGCGCAGTTGATCGAGCGAGCCAGCGAAAAAACGCTGATCGCGAAAAGAGCGGGTCGCAACCGCGTTTGCGCCGGCTAAGCCAACACGGTGCAATTTCTATTCAGCCATCAAGGCACGATGCGATTGCCGGTGCAATGGCATCGAGAACATCTGTCGCAATCAAAGACACAATCCCGCGCTCGCGTTTTGCAATGTCACCGGCGCGGCCATGTAAATAGACGCCCAGGCAAGCCGCATCCATCGGTGCCATTTTCTGCCCGATTAGCGAGGCGATCATTCCCGTCAGCACATCACCGGATCCGGCTGTCGCCATTCCGGGATTCCCTGTCGAGTTATTCCACGATGCTTTTCCGTCACTGACGGTCGTCCGGTTGCCTTTGAGAACAACGCAGACCGAGTTGGCCGCGGCAAACTCGATCGCGGCATCGTTCATCTGCTGGCGCGACTCAAAGTTCAATCGAGTCATCCGGGAAAACTCTCCCGGATGAGGCGTCAGCACTCGCGGACCAGCATGGAGTGTGAAGTCAAAGCCCTCTTCGGCCGACATCAGGTTCAGCGCATCCGCATCCAGGACCACGGGCTTTTCATATTCGTGGTAAAGCTGCTTTATCATAGGAAGCAACTGCGTTGATGTCGTCATTCCCGGTCCCGCGGCGACGACGTCCGCCCACGCAATTCGATCCGCCAGGCAAGCCATGATCTCGTCGGCGTCGTCATTCAGAGAGTACGACTCAACCATGTAGCAAGGCGAGAATCCCGACACTGCGGCGGCTGCAGCAACCGTCGTTCCGACGACTACCAGCCCACTGCCGGTCCGAAGCGCGGCCTTGCCGGTAAGGCTGATCGATCCGGGCATTCCAGCGCTGCCTCCGATCACCAGTACCCGACCGAAATCCCCTTTGTGAGAATCCTCCGGGCGGTCAATCAGTGTTTGAACCAGTTCCTTCTCACTGAACGTCGATTTCTCAGCACTTCGCCCGCCGGAATTTCCTGAGGCAGGGAACAACATCTCTGCAAACTGGCTGATCGTTATTCTTCCGGCGCGAAAACTCTTGGCCGCCTGTTCAAATTGATGTCGGTTCATCGCTTGAAAGCGGAGGGATCAAACCCTTAATCCGCATCTCCGGTTGATTGATACTCCAGTCCAGTTGCCATCTGCCTGCCACAAATTCGCCGGCATTCCAGACGTGCTCTGCCGATGTTAATGATGTAGTTGTTTCACTACAATGTGCCGTTTCATGAAAGCGCGAACTGAAACCGCGCTCCGGGCTTGCACCGGAATTTCGCGAACGTTCCCGCAGGTTTCTAAACGACGTGGGACCAGTAACTGGAAATATTGTGATGCCAAGCTGCGTACTTGCCTATTCAGGCGGCCTCGATACCTCAGTGATTCTCGGCTGGCTGATGGATGAAGGATATGAAGTCCATGCGGTCTACGTGGACCTCGGTCAACCGTGTGAAGATCGTGAAGCAATTCTGGAGAAAGCACGGAATGCGGGAGCTGCCTCCGCACAGATAGTTGATGCCCGCGAGGAGCTCTGCCGTGATTTCGCTTTTCCGGTCCTCGCGTGGCAGGCCAAATATGAAGGTCCGTATCTTCTGGGAACTTCGATCGCCCGCCCGCTGATTTCCAAAGTCTGCCTTCAGGTTGCGCGTGAAGTCGGCGCAAAGGCATATGCGCACGGGGCCACAGGCAAAGGAAACGATCAGTGCCGGTTTCAGCTGGCCGCCGAGGCGCTTGATGCCGGCATCGAAGTCATCGCGCCGTGGCGTATGCAGAAGTTCCGCGACCGGTTCCCCGGACGAACCGAGTTGATCGCCTTCTGTGAAGAAAAAGGGATTCCAATCAAGGCGTCCACATCAAAGCCGTACAGCAGTGACGAAAATTGCCTGCATATCAGCTACGAAGCCGGACAGCTTGAGGCGCTCGATGTGTGCGGCGTCGAACTTGTCGATTTCGGAATGGGCGTCTCTCCGCAGGAGGCGCCTGACGAATCGGAAGAAGTAAAAATCGATTTCGAAAGCGGCGTCCCCGTTGCCGTAAACGATGAGAAGCTGTCCGCACTGGCAGTCGTCGAAAAACTGAACGAAATCGGAGGCCGCAACGGGATCGGCCGGATCGACATGGTGGAGAACCGGTTTGTCGGTATGAAGAGCCGTGGAGTCTACGAAGCGCCCGGCATGACGGTTCTTTACGATGCACATCGTTACATTGAACAGCTCGCACTCGACCGTGACCTGATGCACCTGCGCGACCAACTCGCGCCGGAGGTTGCGGAAATGGTCTACTACGGATTCTGGTTCTGCCCCAAGTTCGACGCGCTTCTTGCCTTCAGCCGCAGCGCACAGGAGAAAGTGACGGGAAGTGTCACACTCAAGCTGTACAAAGGCAATATTTCTGTCTCGTCGCGCAACAGCCCCAACAGCCTGTATGATGAAGCCATCGCGACGATGGAAGGTGGCGGTTCATACAACCAGGATGACGCAGAAGGCTTTTTGCGAATCCAGGGCCTGCCCGGCAGGGTTCAAGCCAGAGTTTCGCCACGTGAGTATTGATCGCCGGCGTCGAAATGCAACGATAAAGGACCGATCTGCAAGAGCTGAACCGTGAGCTTGAATTTTGCTGACCGAGATGTACAGGACAAACTGCCGTTGAACAGAGAACAATGAACCTGTTTGAGAACCCGGTACTACAACGCGAGCTTCTGGTAAACCTGCGGATGAACCGCGCGTTCTTCCTGCTGCTTGCGTATCAGGTTCTCCTGGCGCTGGTCGTCTATTTTGCATGGCCGCCCGACAACGTCCGGATCGATTTGACTGAAGACTCCAGCGCAACGAGCAACCTTGTCGATCTGCTTTTTCTTGGCCAGTACATCCTGGCGTCTCTGATGGCTCCGAGTTTTGCGGCTGTCGCCATAACGGGCGAAAAAGAGCGCAAAACGTATGAGATGCTGCTGGCAAGTCCGCTGCGTCCGGAATCGATAGTTCATGGCAAGCTTGTCGCGGCACTCACGCATCTCGCGATCCTGATTTTTGCTTCGCTTCCAATCATCATGCTCTGCCTGCCACTGGGAGGAGTATCGCCGTATGAAGTTCTCGCGGCCTATCTCGCGTTGATTTCGAGTGTGATCACGTTCGGCATGATCAGTCTCGCCTGCAGCAGTTTTTTCTCGCGAACGTCAGCGGCACTGGTGGTTTCGTACTTGATCATCCTGCCCATGGCCTTGCTGGCCGTCCTATTCTGGGCATCACTGGCGGACGAGGGTTTCACCAGACTACGTTTATCCGTAACGGTGATTCCCGGAATCGCCTGTGCGATCTCGATAACGCTCTACTACATCACTGCCGCGCGGATGTTGTATCCGCCTGACGTGGGAAGCGAAGGAAAAGAGGTTGTCGATCTGGAACAGGAAGCCGCCGAAGCAATCGGCCTGGTCATTCAACGGGATCAGTTCCCCGACCGGCTTTTTGCTCCCCCGAAACGCGAAACTTTGATGAACGACGGGGTCAATCCTGTTTACGACAAAGAGATGCGCAGCGAAATCTTCGGGCACGGCACGCTGATGCTGAGACTGGTTATTCAAATCAGTATGCTGCTTGCGATTTTTCTGATGGCGTGGTTCCTCTATATCTCACGCAGCATGGCACCGTGGTACATCTCCTACGTCTGCCTGTTCAACATTCTCGTCGGCCCTGTTTTTTCTGCAGGGAGTGTCACCAGTGAGCGCGAACGTCAGACGCTCGACCTGCTGTTGACGACCACAATCACACCGTGGCAGATTCTCT
Organism: Planctomycetota bacterium; assembly: GCA_039029995.1. GTDB lineage: Bacteria > Planctomycetota > Planctomycetia > Pirellulales > Pirellulaceae > Mariniblastus. The sequence continues at coordinate 6,932 of JBCCFB010000096.1, read as the reverse complement.
GGGGGAAACTGCTTTCCGGATTGCGGGTTTCCAGCGTTCTTTCGTCGTTCCTGCTGTGGCCGGTTTTTCTCGCGCTGCTGATGGTTTCCGACTACTGGGTCAATGTCCCGACGATTGCCGGATACGTCGTCATCTTCGGCCTGACCTGTCTGACGACCGCGAATCTCGCGCTGTTTTGCTCGACTTTGTTCAACAAGACCAATGTCAGTTTGATGGTCACCTATTCGATCATTCTGCTGCTGTATGTGGTGCCGCCGGCTCTGGCAGGTTTTGCGATGACCTATTTCCCGGACGCGCCCGAGACGATCTACGTGGAGCGCACAACGATAACCAGTCCGTTTTCTGCGGCTTTTGAAATCCCTCTTTATGTGGATGATCTGACCAGAAACGTGGAGGGCTGGGAAAAGGATAAACCCGGGTTCAAAGTATTCGGGTATCCTTTGAGTGACCTGATGCACTTTGCCGGGTATTTTGTTTTCACGGTGTTGTTGAACCTCGTTTTGTTCGGATTGAGTTACTGGATGTTCAATTCGAGATGGAGGGTCTCCAGCTCGTCTCAATAACGCGTCGATTAACTGGTGGCCACCATGCTGCAGCAAAGACTGAATTGCAAAAAACGTTATCTCCCGCTTGCACTGGTTTGCTTCGCATTCACAACCGCAGGGTTTTTGCAGGGCTCGCCGGCCATCGCATTTCAGGACGCGTTAGCGGCGAACGAAAGCGGATCGCAAACCGCGGCCGATGCTGATCCGCAGGAGGAGCAACAGCCTGCGGGTGACGAACAGATGCTGGACCTTGTCCGTGCTGCGATGGGGCAGGCGGCTGGAATCGGGTTGCCCGACCGCTTCGGTCGAAACGAGGAAGTCGAACGTCTCACACCCGAACCACTGACCCATTATCTCGGCCGCGAGATAGCGATGACAATGTCGTATCACGGCGGCGGGGCGGAGTGGCTGATCCGCGAAGAGCGCGAGCGCGAAGAACGTTGTTCCATGATGCTGGTCAATCTTGGACTCCGTCGCGGGATGGCGATCTGTGACATGGGTTGTGGAGTCGGATTTCATACGATCCCGATGGCGCAGCTTGTCGGTGAGAACGGATTTGTCGTCGGTGTCGACGTCCAGCCCGAGATGCTTGTTGCGCTGCGGGATCGTGCGGAACAACTCGGCATCGAAAATGTGATTCCGATCCTGGGCTCGTATCACGATCCAAGGCTTCCTCCGGATTCGCTGGATCTCGTGCTAATGGTCGACGTCTATCACGAATTTTCACATCCAGAGGAGATGCTTCGTGCCATCAGGCGATCTTTGAAACCGGACGGGCAGGTTGTGCTTCTGGAGTATCGGGCTGAAGATCCGACAGTACCGATTAAACCGCTCCACAAAATGAGCAAAGAGCAGATCGACCGTGAAATGGTTGCCAACGGGTTCAAGCTGACGCAGGAGTTTGACGATCTACCGTGGCAGCACATGGTGTTCTATGGAATCGACGAGGAATTCGACGCCGACAGATAGTCCGACGAATCACTCAACCTCCGCAATTTTAACCGCAACTGAAAAACGGTCCTTGTTCTACCTCCGGCGGGATTTCGGATCGCCACTGTTTTCGCATCACTGCTGCAACCGGCCTTGTTTTCTGCGTCCCTACGGCTACTCTGACAAGGCTGATTCGCTCCCCAACATTCCCTTCGTTTATGCATCCCCTTTCAATCCCATCACCGGAAGTCATTGATCAGATCATTGATCGTCACCTTGACGAATTAGTCACGGTCCGGCGTCATCTGCATGCGAATCCCGAGCTTTCGTGGAACGAAAAAGAAACCACCAACTGGCTCGAAGCAAGGTTGAAGTCCTACGGAATCGCTTCGACTCGCGGCCCCCGCTCACTGGGCCTCGTTGTGGATATCGGCTCAGCTGCACCTCGAGTTGCTGTGCGTGGAGACATCGATGCAATTCCCGTGGATGAACAGACTGACCTTCCGTTCAAAAGTCAGTCTCCCGGTGTAATGCACGCGTGCGGACACGACGCACACGCGACAATTCTGCTGGGCACGCTGGTTACGATCGGCGAGCTTCACAAGACCGGCCAGCTCGACAGCTCGGTCGGCATTCGTGGAATTTTCCAGCCGGCCGAGGAAGTAGGGCAGGGTGCTTCGGAAATGATTGACGGGGGCGCCATTTCCGGAATCGAAGCGATTCTCGCCTGTCATGTTGATCCGTCACGGGAAGTCGGACGCATCGGTTTAAAGTCAGGTATACAAACGGCATTTTGCGGCGAAGTTTTCATCGAGGTCAACGGAGCCGGCGGGCATAGCGCGCGGCCGCATGAAACAAACGATCCGGTGTACGCAGCGACTCAATTGATTAATTCGCTTTACGGCCATCTCCCGCGGAAGATCGACAGTCGCAATCCGGTTGTGCTCTCCATCACACGACTGGAGGCCGGTCAGACCACCAATATTATTCCGGCACAGGTGAAGATCGGTGGAACTCTGCGCGCACTTCACGAGGGCGCCTTCGAAACGGCAAGAGAGACAGTTTTTCAAATCGTATCCGCCATCGAAAAAATGACCGGAACGGAAATCCGTGTGGAGATACCGGGCAAGGTACCCGGAGTTATCAATGATCCGGAACTGATAGATGCTATTGCAGTATCGTCATCTGAGTTTCTGGGAGCTGAGAATATCGACACGATCCCGGCCTCAGTCGGAGGTGAGGACTTTGCCTTTTATACCCGCGAGATCCGCGGAGCCCTGGTTCGAATCGGGTGCGGCTCCGAAACCGCAGGCTACTTCGATCTGCATTCACCGTTCTTTACGATCGATGAGCGGGCGATCCGGACTGGCATCGGGGTGCTGGTTAGAGCTTTCCTTGAAATGGCGTTGAGACTGGCTGAAACCGGGGCCGTGAGCAAACGCTAGGTGCCGATGGGCACTTTCAGATTCCTGAATGGCTCGTGTTCCTAATCGCGGCGGCGGTCAACGGAATCATTCTCAGCCGCGTCCTGTTCGACGCGGTTTGTCGGTGCAGATTGGTTCTGTTCTGAACTCGTTGAATCTTGTTCAGTTGCTTCTGTATCTCTCGCGGTATCAGTATCTCTCCCCGCAGCGTTGCTGCTGGACGTCCGCAGGGCAAAATGCGCTCTTGCACTCAGGCTCGAATCGTCTTCGTCGCCGGCTGCAGCAGGTTCCATCGTCACGACGACAATTCTCGCCAGTCGACTGCGTTGCTGGATCCTTGCCACGGTCCCGAGTCCGTAGTCGGAATGAAACTGGCCGCAAAGGTGAACAACCAGTTTGCGCTGATGCGAGTTGACCGACATGAAATCGGTAATCGCTTCAGCCATGGCGTCGTCTTTTAAACATTGAGCCTCATAAAACGAACTCAATTTGACCTCGGAGTCCACCATCATGTGCTCTTCCATCTGCTGACGGAATTTCAAGTAGTACTCATCCTCAGGCGCAGACGTACTCCTTGGCAGGAACGGTCTGTCCGCAGGATCCAGCGTTTCATCCATGGCGACATGACGCGCGATTCGACGGGGAACATTCCCCGCAATTACGGGTATCCGGTTGGCTTTAGCAAACTCGATGATCGGCCGGTAGTCCGTGCCGTAGTTAGGCCATGGGCGTGATGTCGCGAGGAACTCGACCTCGCCGATGCGTCCGTCAAAGTAATCATCCATCGCACCCTGTACGTCACGCTCGAACTGTTCAAGGGAGACGGCGACAGGGATGCCTCGCTCAAAGAGTTCGCGAATCACTTTCAACTGGAACTTGTGCACCTGGTCGTTGCCATGCTGTTCTCCGAGTACCAGCACATCGCATTCAGCTACAGCATCGACGAACTGCCCGAATCCAATCGCTGATCCACTACGTGTGTTCTGAATAACGGCGGCACGTCCATCCGAAGCCGCAGTTTCGTCGCGGTCCCGATCCAAAGCCGCAGTTTCGTCGCGGTCCCGATCTGAGACTTGCAACGCAACTACCTGACTTGCGCCCCCAAAAAAACAAAATCCACCTGAAACAAAACTGGCGGAAACGAAAGTCAGAACTGCGAGACAGATCGCCTTGTTATTTTTTTGCATTAAGATTCTCCATGGCCCGTTGCCATCATAGCTGTAGCCACCTGAATTCGAAGTGAATTCGATATTTTTGACGTCACGAGATTGGACAGATCGAATGCACTGGAGGGAACAATCCATTGATGCGTTATCGCCCCGTGAAACTTTCCGGATTCCCGTGAAACTACCGGATTGAGACGCCGACTTTCATGAGACGATGAGCAGGCCATAGTCGCTGTCGATGCTCCAATCGATAGCGTCCCATTGCCCGAAACGTCTGTGATTCCATATTCATCGGGTACGAGCTTGTACAACACCGGTTCACAACTTTCCGTTGAATGGCAATTTGTGAACCCAAAGGGTTGATCTCCGACCTTCAGTAGACATTGGCAAACTGACCGGAATTTGGCAGTCAGAATTTTTCCGGCTTTTTGAGATCTTATTTCCAAGATCACTTCCCATCGCGCGAAGACCGCTCATTGAAAAAATTCGGCGGGTAATTTTCTTAACACCCGACTCGACTTACTGATAGCAGCACTATTTACCGGGAGGCTGGAAATGCGCGCTTATGGAATCAGTCGAACTCTAACGGCGGTCATGCTGTTCGCCTTTTGTCTTGGAGCGATACCGGTAGAACTGGTTCATGCTCAGAGGCAAGGCAACGACAGACTGTCAAATGATGACGGCAAATCAGAGTTCTACCGCGGGTACTACCTGCAAAATGAAGCCCACAACTACGAAGCAGCTTTGGCAGCCTACCGCGCCGCACTTGATGCCGGTGCCAACGCGGATCTCAGGGAACACATTCAGGATCAGATTTCTCGAATCGAATCCGAACTGGCCGCGTCTGATTTTGCGGCGCTGATGCCGGCCAGTGCATTTGCATACGTCGAGATCACCAGCCCTGCCGACCACGTTGAGCGGGTTGCCGAAATGATGGGGCTCACCGGCAATCGCGAAACTGACGGGGAAGTTGTTACTATTCAACTCGACGAAGCTCTGGCGATTTCTTCTGACTTCAAGATCAGCCCGGCTTTGATGCGTGAAATGAAGAAGGTACGTGGAGCGGCAGCTGCAATCACTTCGTTTGATCCGCGCACGGGACCTGACGGAATTGCCATCATCCATCCCGGCGACTCAGACCTGTTGACCGGCATGCTGGAAACAGGAGTTCAACTCGTCCCCACGACTGAGAATATTAACGGATATCCGACCTACCAGATCGAGAACGAAGTCTGGATTGTAAAAACAGAACGCCTGATCGTCGTCGCAAGAAACCGTACAGCAATTGAGTCATGCATCGGGAGAATCGGTCGTACAAGCGACAGTTCACTTGCAGATCAACCGGCATTTCAACAAGCCCGAGATGCGGCAGGCGACTCAGCGGTATTCGCCTACGCGAGCCCTGCAGGAGTCATGAACAATCTTGACGACCGGATGCTTCGCGAAATATCAATTGCGCGAATGCTGATGGACCTCGATCACTTGAATTCGGTCAGCGCCTCACTTGGTAGCACCAGCGACGGAATCAGGTTTCAGGCTCGTGCACGTTACGCAGAAAATCACAACAGCCTCGCTTACGGGCTGATCAGAACTGCCCCGCTGTCCGGAGAGGCCCTCGCATATGTTCCTGCTGAGTCGATGGCGGTCATCGGGCTCGGGGTTAATCCTCAGCTTCTTCAGTCGGTTCCAGCGGGCGACAGCAATTTGATTTCCGCGATGGATATCGGTAGAGAGATTTTCGGAAACATTCGTGAGATCGGACTTTTTGTTCTTCCACAGATGACCGACCAAAGCAACGAAGTTCCTGAAACGGCAATGTTGATTGTTTCCAATGATGCGGACAAATCGGAGCGTCTCTGGGATCAATTGCTGACCCTTCCATCGCAGGTGATTCCGGAGGAAGGACTGTCCGCCAGTGACGTTCAAATTGAGGGCGTCGCAGCCCGCAGGTTCACATTTCCTGAGCGGGACGCACCTCACCTGTTTGTTGCAAGGCTGAACGAAAACTGCCTGATAGCCGGGACCAACAAGGCCGTTGCAGCGGCAATTTCCGCAGCAAACAGTGGCAACACACTTGCGAACAGCCCGCAAGGCGCATCGCTCGGCCGTGCCATGGACCCTGAAACAACGTCTAAGGTAGCCATGGTCCACATCGGGCGGGCGATGAGACTGGCTGCATCAGTTAACCGTGGCGACAGTAGAGAAATGCTCCATATCGCCGACGCAATCGGAGAACTGCATTCTTCAATGGTCATCAATGAAGGTGCTAACGAGATGGAAATCAGTGTCGAACTGACCGCACTGCCGCAGTTTGAAGATATCATTCGCACCGCCTCCCGCATGATGCCGGAGAATTACGGCATTGCCGGGCGAGATCGCATTTACGCCGAGCAGGTGGTGGAATCCTACGAGCAACCATCGCTTTCCGACGAGGCAGCTGATGCCGGATTTAACGAAGAAGAATAGTTGCTCTGAGGGCGCTGAGTGACAGATGGGAGAGCTGTCCAGTTTGCTTTCCCGTCCAACACGCGCGGCCCGCAGGTTCAACTCGAGGCTCGTTCGAAAGAACGAGCCTTTTTTCGTGCGCCAACTGACGTGTTTACCCTGATAGGTTTTCGTGCGACAGAATCTGGCAGGGCGCGTCGGAAATCGCCATATCCTGCTCGCCGGTGGCATTCCTTTAAACTCATTTCCAATCACTTGATCACGCGGAGTCGGAATAGCGCGAAACCGGTTGCGCAAGTCGTTTTTCAGCGCAGGTCCTCGTGTGATGCGATTCTCAAGCCAAAACAAATTCCTACTATTTATGAAAGCGATTTCATGACGAGCTAGGGAGCATCCGCGCGCACAAACAGGACTCTACGGGC
>JBCCFB010000095.1:0-20840 GCA_039029995.1 Planctomycetota bacterium | reverse complement strand
GCCGTCTGGAAGGCCGGCACCTCGAAGGTGCCCTCGGACTTCACCGCGAGCTGCCACTGGAAGCGGAGGCTGACCTCCGTGCGGGACACGCCGTTGACGAAGCCCCGGCCGCGACGTAAACTACTGGCTGAGCGGACTGGCTGACCACCTGAAGATCATGGATATGGCTGATGAGCTGGGAGTCAAAATCCGCTCCTACTTTGATTTCGGATGCGCCACAGGGCGGGTTATCCGCCACTTCTGTGCACAGACGGATGTTCCGAAGATCTGGGGAAGCGATCTGAACGCACGGCATATCCGCTGGATTACCGAGCACCTTCCAATGAACGTTCGCGCTCTGGCAAACCATGCGGTGCCAACGCTTCCGATCGCTGACAATTCGATCGACTGCATCAGCGCCTTCAGCGTCTTCACTCACATCGATACCTTCGAAGGATGCTGGCTGGCAGAACTCAGCCGCATTCTCTCGCCCGGTGGATTCGCGTATCTGACGATTCATAACGAAGCGACGTGGAATGTCCTTCGCGGCGAAATCGACAATCCGAACAACCGACTGGTCCAGTCAATGCGGGCCATCGATCCGGATACCGACAAAAAACTGATGGGCCGAATGCCGGACACGAGAACCGTTTATCGCTTTACCGATTTCGGTCCCTATCGTGCTCAGGTGTTCCATTCCAACAAGTTCATCCACCAGCAGTGGGGCCGCTTTTTTCAGGTTCACGCGATCCTCAATAATCATCACGTCCGCCAGACGGTGGTAGTGCTTCGCAAGAAGTAGAGTCGCCAACAACTGGCTCGAGCTTGAAAACAGCAAACGATGCCGGAAGCGAATCCGTTTCCGTCATCGTTTTTTTTGCGAGGTTCGCGCTGCTGCGTGGAACCGTTCGACAATTCCAGCTCGACAACTCCAGCTCGAAAACTCCTACCAGTCGAGTCCGGCTTCTGCGAGTCGCTGCCTCAATGAAGCGAGGTCCCAGATCTGTCCACCGGTGTTGCTGTATGCCGTGAACGCGAGAAATCTGTTTTCCGGGTGAACCGCAATCTTGCGGATGGAATTGGTACTGGTTCTCAGAGTCACCAGCAATTCGGATGATGGAAACTCATAGATCCGGATCAATCCGGATTCGGTACCGGAAAAGAGCTGTCGGCCATCCTTACTGAACTGAACCGTCCAGACCCTTTCTCCCTCGTCAGCAACCACTACTTCGCCGGTGCCGGGAACATCTCTGGCAGCATCAATCGCCCATATTGAAATGCCTCTCGATGTTCTGGCCGCCGCAAGATGCTGACCATCAGGGCTGAACATTATTTCCATCGTCCTTGAGCTTCCTGATGGCACAAGCTCCTGAACAATCCGACCTGTTTCGTAATCTACGATGCAGGCGGATCCATCAAACGAACTGATCGCAAGCAGGGGCGCATCCGGATGAAAACTCAAACTTGAGATCAGCCGTGATCCGAAAAAGATTCGTTTCTCAATTTCCCAGTCCGCCACGTTCCAGAGAATTACTTCGCCTCTCCCCTCCAGTTCGCTCCCTGTCGCGAGCAAGCTTCCATCAGGCGAAAACGCGCAGCCCCAAACATCATCGCGATGGGCCGTCAACAATTCTTCGACTTCAAATGTATCGGCATCACGTACGATGACGCGCCGGTCAAAACCTGTCGTAGCTATCCGCTTTCGATCCGGCGAAACCACAACGGACCAGACATCGAAAACGTGTCCGGTCGTCAGTGCGAACTCGTAGGAAAACGGAATTCTCGTGCGAAGTCCGGCATCGCGGCCTGATTCAAATCTCTCCAACGCATCTGTAAGTTCTGCGCGATCGAATTGCAGTAGCCCGCCGCGGATCGTGAACCAGAGATGCTCGCCGTCGGACGCGAAAGTGGAAGGTCCGAATGTGTAGACTTTTTCAAACGCCCCGATTCTGCTGCCGTCGCTCAGATCAAACAACTCCGGCGATGCGGCTCCGTTAAACTGGTCGATTTCCCCGATCAGGAATCTGCCCAGCGGATCGAGCGTAAAACCGACGACGTTCGGTTCAAGAAAAAAGCTTCGAATCGCGACTCCAGTTGCGGCATCCCACACCATGATGGCTGGTGCCTCGTTGAGGCCGATCAGTTGTTGACCGTCGGCAGAGAATTCGAGCTGTGTCATTCCCGTGGAATCTGCAAGTTCCTTGATAAGATCACCGGAGTTGACGTTTCGAAGCTCAACATTGGATTCCGCGCCGCCAATCGCCATCACATCGTCGTGCATGGTAAACAAGTGTTTCCCTGCATCCGACTGTTTCGAAATGCAGACGGCATGTTCTGAACCGTGGGCAAGATCCCATTTATAAACACCTTCAGTACCGGAAACGACCAGACAGGAATTAGAAAGCAAAACCCCCCGAGCCGTTCCAAGCGGTAGTTCGAAAGTACCTCGATCTTCGAATGTTTCGAGGTCGAATAGCCCGATTGCCCCGTGTTCATCGATCAGCGCAAACGCGGAGCTGTCCGGACTGACCGCCATCGCGACCGGTGCTCGCCTTAAAGGCGACCCGACAAAATGGCGAACCTCACCGGACTCGGGATCCAGTACGGCAACCCCCTGCGTGTTTGCTGCAACAAGTTCCCCGGTCAGAGCGCTGACTTGAAGAAGCGTCGTATGTTCATCTGGAAAGGCACTGCTTTCAACGGCAGGAAAACCAGTCGTTCCCAGGCTCGCAACGGGAGTTATAAATTCATCGTCACTTCCGCGCGCAAGGCCATGGCGCAGTTTCTGCCTGACGGCGATATCACTGGTCGAAAGCGCCCATCGCCGAATCGTTCCGTCCGGACTACCAACGATAACCGAGTAGCCGGCCTCATCGACTCCGAACGCAGCGACTTCTCCAACACCTTTGGATGTTGCAATCATGCTGTACGAATGATCAATCGTCTGTGGCGACGCCAGGCAAAGCGTCCCCGCTTCATCAGCGTACACAGCACTCCCGCGCAAAGCGGCGACTTTTACCACAGCACCGGGAAGATGAGTAGAAAACCTGCTGCCGTTGCCCGCATCCCAGACACCGATCCGGTAGGAGACTTTATCAGTCCAGCAGACTACCCCTGAAGCGATACCAACAGATACGATTGGATCTGCGTTCTTTGTATACAGATCGATCAGTTCCCCGCTGGCTGCATCCCAGCTCCCGAGCGCGGAATCGTCAAACCCCGCAACAATCTGCTCGCGACCGAACGAGATGCAGGAAACAGGCTTGCCATTGGTTTCGACTTCCAGAAGCCGGGAAGATTCTACTACGCTGTTTCCGGCTTCATCCTCCACGACTTCGTGAACCACAACCGATCCATGCAGCGACGCTACTGCGATGCGGGTACCGTCTGTTGACCATGCAAAGCTGCTTACTGAAGCACGCGCCTCGCCTTCAATAACGGCTTCAACATTATTTTCGATCGAGTACGCATCGAGAACTTCAATGTTCCAGATCCAAAGCCGTTCGCCGGACAATGCTGCCACCAGATGTCGCCCCGGACATATTTGGATCTCACGAATCGGAGCTACGGGCCCCTTCAGTCGTCCAAGCCTTTGGTCGCTCCCGTCAATTGCGACGATTGACCCGTCCGAAAAACCGACCAGGCAGACTCCTGATTCATTCGTGTCGGAAATCGCCGTTATGGCGGCCTTCTCGTCTGTTCCAGATACTAGGGTTTCCGACTCCAACACGAATCTTGGCGTCGTATCGGCCAGCAACTCGATCAGCAACTCGCGAAGCTTCGACTTGTCTTTGTCAGGAACCTCCAACAGAGCCGCCTCTTGAAGCGACGTAAACGCACTTTCGTACCAGCCGACGCCCTTGGAGCGGATACTTGTTTCCGCATTGCTGACCAATGACTCAAGCAGATTCCGGTTGGCTGTATCCCGCTGTATTCTTAAGCGGTCCCGTTCGTCAGCCAGTCGATTAAATCCGGTTATCAAAATCACGACCAGCAAAGTCGTGAACGCGGCAATCGTCGCACATAGTGCCGGGTTTCGACGTGCCCACATCGCAAACCGCCCGGCAATTCCTATCCTGCGTGCGCGTATCGGCTCATGGTTCAGAAAGCGTTGCAGATCAGCTGACATTTCAGCAGCCGATTGATAGCGACTACGCGGACGCTTTGCCAACGCCTTCAAGCAAATAGTTTCGAGGTCCAGTGGAATCGACTGGTCCAGTTTCCCCGGAGCAAGTGGATCGTCGTGAATCGTTTGATGAATGATGGCGGCTGAACTGCCGGTAAACGGCAGGCGGCCGCAGATCAGGTGGTAGAGTACGACACCGATTGAATAGATGTCCGTCGCGGGACCGACATCCTTCTGGCCGCGGGATTGTTCCGGTGACATATAAGCCGGGGTTCCGAGCATGTCTCCCTGTCGCGTTAACGTCTGCTCCGCTTCGCTGATTGCAGCCAGCCCGAAGTCGGTGATGCAAAGCCCCCCGTCCTCCTTGACTAGAATGTTCGCGGGCTTAATGTCCCGATGAATCACGCCTTGCTGATGGGCATATTCAACCGCATTGCAGATCTCTGTTACCCATCTGGCTGATTGCTGTGGTGTACGTCCGGCATCATCGAGCCTTTCCTGCAGCGTTCCGCGGATCAGCAACTGGCCGACGATGAACGGCCGGTTTCCGTCGTGGATCCCGAACTCATAGACTTCGATTATCCCCGGATGTTGCAGCCTCGCCGTTGACTCCGCCTCACGTGCAAACCGGCGGAAGTATCTGGAGTCCGGTTTGATTCCCGCACGCGAAATTTTGATCGCAACGAATCGTTTCAGCTGGCGATCCCAGCCTTTGTAGACGTTCGAGTTGGCGCCGGCACCGATCTGGCTTCTTACCTCGAATCTCCGTGCGATCACCTCCGATTCGCGTATCGGCGCGATTGCTTCGTCGGGTGCACACTCTCCGACAGATGACCAGAGGCCGTCATGAAAGTCCATCATCCGATAGTATTGGAACTGCCGCTCCAGCGCTGTGCGATGCTCTGGAAAACGACGGAGATAGTCTTCAACAACCGATTCCGAAGCTTCACTGTGATTTCGATTGAACTGCTCGCCATGCAAAAGCAGGAACTCGTTGCAAATCACGTCAAGGGCATGTTCTCTCTGTGCGAAAAGATCGGGCCATAATTCAAAATAGCGTTCCGCTGACGGCAGCGTGCCTGACGTCAGTCTTATTCGCTGGTGCTCGACAATTTCAGCTGCAAGTTCCGCAGGACCATGACGATGGCTGTCCGGTATTTCAGCCCGGATCTGTTCGGCTTCAGCTTCCTTGTCACCGGAAAACGAAACGGCGCCGTTCGCGGCCTCTCCGGTCACGTGAAACCTGTTGTGCGGCTGATCTTTTGAATCCGGATGTGACATAGTGGTTTGCAACAACCAGTCTGCTTCGCGTTGTTGCTCTACTTTGCGTTGTTGTTTTTGCGCTGTTGTTCTTTTTCGCGCTATTTTTCTTCTTTGCGTTGTTGTCCTTCGTCGTCCAATCCGAGTTCACTGAAGACTCGCTCGATGGCGCGAGCGAGCTGTTTTCTCAGTGCCTCGCCTGACTGTCCGAGTTCTGACGCAATCTCTTTCCAACTGGCTCCCGAGCGACGAAGCGCAGATATCTCCTGCTCTTCCCGTGTCAGCCTCGACTCAATTTTCTCCAGCAGGTCTCTTCCTTCAACGATCTGGCTGGGCGTACCATCGTTCTGAGGTAGTTCCATGGGAAAATCATCGATTGGAACCATTTGCCTGCCGTCAGCAGGTCGCCGTACTTTTTCATAGCGATGGCGATCTATCACTTTGTTTCGCGCCATCGTAGATAGTAAACGCAGCAATTGGACGGGCCGGTCAAATTCGAACTCCCCCATCGCCGCGCGCACGAAAAAATTGCTGAAAACACTCTGGCAGATGTCGGTCGAATCGAGTGTTCTTCTCAAACGACGATCGGTTAGCCGCAGTCTGACATCTCGCCGGATCTCAGGCTCAAATGCCCTGACCAGTTCGAAAGCGGCCTCCTCATCCCCTTCGCGAACGCGCTGAATCAGATTTTCAAACCCTTCCTGATTCAATGCCGACATAGCGCGCCCCGTTTTTCAAATCTCTCTGCAATCAACGCGGTTGAGAATCCGCCCGTTCAATCCAGTTTAGTACGCAACGACGAAGAACAGAAATCTCATCGCGTCTTGCCTGACTTTCCGTGTCAGACTCGAGCTCCGAAATGCATTGAGTGTATGCATTGAGTGGCGAACCATCGGTGAATTCGAAATCAAGCGGTTTGTTTCCACCCGGCTGACGTGGTGCTTTGATCGGGTCCGAAATCGGCTTAGACTGGGGAAGAGAATCCCGGAACTGATAGGCAAGGATCCAAAATGAAACTGCGAATTCTGATCTGGCTGTCCGTCTGTTGCTTTTTCTCGTCATCCGATGTGTTGGCGCAGAGTCGCCATATCAGGATCGAGCTCTTCCCGGCTCATAAGGACGAGATCCCGGACTACGTGAATTCGAATCTGGATATCACCCATGTTCACGAAGATCACATGGATATCCTGGTCTCACCTGCGGAACTGGAAAAGTTGAAGGGTTCCGGTGCGACGATCGAGATTCTGGATGAGGATGTTTACGACGGCCCGGAAGGCGGTGGATGGCTTTCCGAATATCAGTCTTTCTCCGAAGTGCAGGCGCAACTGAACCAGTTCACCGTTGACTATCCGGATCTGACCGAACTGATTGTTATCGGTAGTAGTCTTGAAGGACGTGATATCTGCGCACTGAAGATTTCAGACAACGCATCAAGCGATGAAGCGGAAGCCGAAATCCTGCTGGTCGGTACAACACACGCTCGCGAAATCATCACGCCGATGGTCTGCATGCATGTCGCGGAAGAACTGCTCACTGGATACGGATCTGATCCGACTTACACCGACTGGGTGGACAACCGTGAAATCTGGATCGTTCCTATTCTGAATCCGGATGGCTTTGTCTATGTCGAAACGACAGACCTGTTCTGGCGTAAGAACCGTCGTGACAACCCCGGTGATGACGAAGGCGTCGACCTGAACCGCAACTGGGGATTCGAATGGGGACATGACAATCGCGGTTCCAGCGGCAACTACGGCAGTTCGACCTATCGAGGAACCGGTCCATTTTCCGAACCGGAAACCGATATTCTCGCGCAATGGGTGCTGACAAGGGACTTCAACGTCTGCATGTCATTCCATAGTTTCAGCAATCTCCTGCTGTGGGGACCGGGCTTCAAGCCGGCCAATAGTCCGGACGAAGACATCTTCGGCGGATTCGGCGAAGTTGTCACCGCACAGAATAATTACACAATTGGAAACGCAGCTTCGGGAACCATCTATCTGGTTAACGGTGAATGCACTGACTGGATGTACAACGTTGCCGGCGTGCTCGCGTTTACTCCTGAAGTAGGCAACTCAAGTGACTACTTCAATCCGCCGGCCAGCCGCATCCCGACGTTGATTCAGGAAGGATCAGTTTGTGCATGGGCGGCCATCGAATTTGGAGATCGACCCGGACAACTTGCCCCTCCCGGACCGCCGTCAATGAACTCGGTCGCCACAAACACCGGCGATTACGACGTCACGTGGAATGCTCCAACTACGGCAGACACCGAAGTCGTAGCCTATGAACTGGTTGAAAAAACCGGACCGCAGGTAGTTACCGATGGAGCCGAAAACGGTGATTCCAATTTTGAACTCAACGGCTGGATTCTATCTGATGTTCGAAATAACGGTGGCGGATTCAGTTTTGCCGCAGGATTTGACAACCGGACAAACTTCATCTGCCTGACAAAAGATCCGTACATCGTCCAACCGGGTGATGCCCTTACGTTTGATGCCTGGTGGGAACTGGAGAACAACTATGACTACTTGTACGCCGTCGTCTCACTCGACGGAGGACGCTCATACGAGTCACTGCCCGGCACTTTCACAACAATGAATGATCCGCGCGGCCGCAATGCTGACAACGGAATTACAGGAGACAGCAACGGCTGGCAGGCGATGTCTTTTGACCTCAGCAATTATGTCGGCCAAAGCGTCCATCTTGGTTTCCGTTGCAATACCGATGGTGGAGCTCTCGAAGAGGGGGTCTGGATTGACAATGTTTCTCCCGTTCAGTCATTTGCCACTTCGACTGTCATTGACTCAGCAATCGGAACGGCCCAATACTCCTTTTCCGGCAAGCCGGACGGCGTCTATTTCTATGGCGTACGTGGCCTGGATGCCGAAGGCGAGTGGGGCTATGTGTCTGATCTTGCGCCGGTGGTCGTTGGATACTCGCGGCCTGATTCACTACTGATCACGCGCGGACAATACCTGAGCGGCGACGCAGCTGATCTAGGAACATCGGACGACAACCGCCTGCAAATCGTACGTTCATTGCTGGATGTCCAATCCCGAACGGAATTCGAAGCCGAATCGACGAGCCCACTGGCGAATCCATCCGGCATGTCGGTGATGATCGAAGGCTCGGTCTTTGCAAGAGGCACCGTCGAACGCACAATCGAGCTATTCGATTTTGACAGCAGTCAATGGGAAGTTGTCGATGTCCGGGCCGCAACGCGGTTCTCCGATTCGGCCGCGACGATCAACATCACAGGTGACGTCTCGCGATTCATTCAACCCGGCTCAAACACCATCAGCGCACGGGTCCGCTACCAGTCTCCCTCAAACAGACAGGTCTTTGCCTCGCGAACAGATCAGTTTGTCTGGATTATCGAACCCTGATCAAATTGCAACATAATCGAATTGCAACATGGATGAACAACAAAGCCTGCAAGACCGGTTCGCGCCGAATCTAACCTGCTTCGGTTGCGGACCGGCCAATGAAAAGGGTCTGCAGATCAAGAGTTTCGTGCGTGGTGACGAGGTTGTCTGCACATTCAATCCGCAATCGCACCACCAGGCCTACCAGGGCATGGTCAACGGTGGCATCATCGGCGCGCTGCTTGACTGCCACATGAACTGGGCAGCCACCTGGCATCTGATGAATCGAAACAGCCTTGAAACTCCACCGTGCACGGTAACAGCTGAGTTCACCGTCAAATTCAAAGCACCGACACCGTTTGATCGTCCACTTGAACTTGTCGCAAAAATAACCGACTCAAGCGATCGTCGAGCCAACACGTTTGCGACGATTTCGGCTGACGGTGTCGTGACCGCCGAAGGAACGGGGATCTTTGTTGCGGTCAAAGAAGGACACCCGGCTTACCATCGCTGGTAAATAGCGGGCAAACTGAGGTACAGCAAACCAATTGCTCATGGCGAACCCCAGACCGAAAAGTAATGAGAAGGGCGGATGAATAGGCAGACCCTTTACACCGGATTACGCTGACAGCGGATTTCTAACCGACAAGTTGTCCGAAATGGTCGCGTTCGAACTCTTCCCAGTCGGTAGGTTGCGACAAATCGATCGTCGGTGCTTCGGGTGCAGAGTGAAAATATTTCTGCCCGGCGGCCGTGTTGAAAATAACGACACGATCATCCGCAGTTACTTTTCCCTGTTCGACCAGTTTGATCAGCGCTCCGACACAGGTTGACGCTTCAGGACAGATCAGAGTGCCTTCGGCGGAACAAGCGAGCTTCTGCCATTCGAGCAGCTTTTCCTCCTCCACTGAAATCGCGGCGCCGTTACTTTCACGGACCGTATCGATGACCATGAAATCGCCGAGAGCCGTCGGCACACGCATTCCCGATGCGATCGTTCTTGCGTTCTCATGACGCTTTGCAAAACGTTCTCCGTTTTCGTAGGCCGTCACCAGCGGCTGACATCCATCAGACTGAACAGCAAACATCCGCGGCATCGTTTCCGATTCGAGGAAGCCCATTTCACGCAGTTCTTTGAACGCTTTCCACATCGCAATCAGTGCCGTACCGCCACCGGTTGGATAGAGAATTACATCGGGCAGCTTCCACTCGAACTGTTCCGCCAGCTCGAGTCCCATCGTTTTTTTGCCTTCCAGTCGATACGGCTCCTTGAGCGTCGAGATATCGAACCAGAGTCCCAGGTTGTGGCCTTCGCGGATTCGTTTGCCGCTTTCATCAATCAGCCCGTTTGTGCGAAACAACCTGCCGCCGCTCGTGACAACTTCCTGCTGATTTACAAAGGGCGTGTCGTGCGGCATGAAGACAACGGCTTCCATGTTGGCGCGAGCCGCATAGAGGCTCATGCATCCGCCAGCGTTTCCGTTACTGGCCATGGCAACACGCTTTTGACCGAAGTGCCGCGCCATCGTCAGCGCCAAAGACATTCCACGCGACTTAAAGCTGCAACTTGGCAGCTGGGATTCGTCTTTGATCCAAAGGTGCTGAATATTCAGCTGCTCCGCAAGGGTCGGGCAATGAATGACAGGACTCATCCACTTGTTGAGAGAAACCGGCTCGATTTCGTCGCCCACCGGGAGCAGTTCCCGATAACGCCACATATCAGGGCGACGCGTCTTGAGAACCTCCTTGGTCATCACGCCTGCCACGGCTTCAAGGTCGTATCTTGACCAGAGCGGCCGGTCGGCGTGCATGGTTTGAAGTCGGTCTGCAGGAAGCTTCGTGCCGTCGATGGCACTTTCAAAGTGAGTGATGTAGCGCATGGCGTTTCCAGACTTCCGTCCCGTTTATCCCGGTCCCGGGTGTCCCGGGCCTGTTTGTCCTTGTCCTGATCGAATTTGCGCGGCTAACCGGCAATCCATTCCCTGATTTGTCTGATCGTTGCCTTTGTCTGATCGTTGCCTTGTGTTCGCAGGTTTGATTTCGCGGAATACTGGTCGCGGAAGAAATCCGGCGGGTCAGGAATCGTTGACTGTTCCTGAGTTTCGGCTGACAATTCTGTAAGCGGGTATTCTACAGATATATCCTTTTTTGTTCAGATACTCTGTCCTGCAAAAAAGCAATTATTACGACAGGAAACAGGCATAACGATGGAAGAGAACCAAGAACCTTCCGGCGGTCAACCGCACGAACAACCTGAGGCGCCACATCAGCCGGACGCAGGGCAAGCCGAGCCCCCTGTCAGCGCTGAACCGCCCGCCAGCCAGGCAGAGGTGCAAACTCCTGTCCGCGAAGAGGATGCAAATGAACCGGGCACCGGCGAATCCTCGGCGCCGATCGCTGACAACGAAAATGGACCGGCCCCGGAGATTGTCTACAATCCAGGAGAAGCCGTCGTTGAACCTGAACAGATCTGTATCAACCCGCCGCTGGAAGCTCCCGACATCTCGGCTGATCTGGAGGCAATCGCCGCCGGCGGAGGCGCGGTTGCTGCCACGGTCCTCGGCCTGCTCACCGTTGGTGGCTCCTTTGTAACCAACTGGAGCATCATCAATGGAATCATGGGCATCATGCTCGGACTCTGGGGCCTGTCCTCGCGAAGACGCAGACTCGCATGGATCGGTTTGATCCTCTGCTTTGTCGGCTCGATTCTTTCCATCATTTCAATTAACGACTTCATCAACCAATGGTGGTTGCTTCAGCAGGATCCTGCCTAGCGAGGCACGTACCTGAATCGACCAACGCCCGGTTCCGTAACCCCGTTCCGCAACGCCCCCTAACCGCAACAAAGACTGATGCGTCGGCACTGCAACCGTTTCTTTTTCAAGTTGAAAACGTTACGGTATGTCCGCTCAACGTAAACACGCCCGAACATAACGACTCGAAAACACAACGACCCGAAGCGGACACTGTTCACTCCGGAATGTCTTTCTTAATCGACGGCGCCAGCAACCGGATTGCGGCCGTCCGGTCAAACGATTTCCAAGATGGCAAAACTCTACTTCTACTACTCGGCGATGAACGCCGGAAAAAGCACTACGCTTCTGCAGTCCGCCCACAACTATGAGGAACGGGGAATGAACGTGCTGATGTTCACCCCTGCTCTCGATGATCGTGCAGGCATCGGCAGAATTGCATC
This sequence comes from Planctomycetota bacterium, assembly GCA_039029995.1. GTDB lineage: Bacteria > Planctomycetota > Planctomycetia > Pirellulales > Pirellulaceae > Mariniblastus. The sequence goes on along the minus strand of JBCCFB010000095.1, from coordinate 8,911 downwards.
ACGAATCGGACTGGAGCGTGAAGCGATTGCGTTCTCGAATGAAGAAGATCTTTTTGTCTACATTCGTGATCATCTTGAGAAGGAAAAGATCAGTTGCATTCTTGTTGATGAAGCCCAGTTTCTTTCTCCGGCCCAGGTACTTCAGCTGACCCTGGTGTGCGACCGGCTCGGCGTTCCGGTTCTGTGCTACGGTCTTCGAACTGACTTTCGTGGCGAGCCGTTTGAAGGAAGCAAATACCTGCTCGCATGGGCTGATGAAATGGTCGAGATTAAGACGATCTGCCATACCGGCCGGAAAGCGACGATGAACGCGCGGCTGGATAAAGACGGAAATCGTGTATGGGAAGGCGAGCAGATTGAAATCGGCACGAACTATGTTTCGCTCAGCCGCAAAGAGTTTCAGCTGCAACGCGTTTCGCCTGTCGGGTATGAGATCCCCGAGGAACAACCACGCTAGAAGAACATCCGCGATAGATAGATAGATAGATAGTTAGCGGAAAACCAGGACTGTTGTCATCACGGCAACCACCTGCCGGACAATCGTGCTGGCCGCTAAAACCGGTCCGCATAGGCAATGTTGCTCCCTTCAGATTCCGGTAATTCTGACTGCAACCGTCCTGCTAGTTCCGGAAGAGATCATGCAAGCACCGGCAACATCTGAATTGCAGGGTTAAGTGGGTCGAAACTAAATGCATGCCGGACTAGTGTCAAAACCGGCCCGCGCCGCGAGTTCACCAATGCGGCGATCAACGACCCAGAGATGATCTGACTCCTTCGGGGAAACGAATGAAACGCCTTTTTATTCTCGCGCTTGTTGCCGGACTCTCATCTGTCAGTCTGCAGGCTGAGGCTCAGGAAATCGGACGAGGACGCCTGTTGCGCCAGATCTTCGGCGGAGGACAGCAGGAAGAGGAACAGCAGCGTCAGCAACAACAGCAACAGCGTCAGCAACAACAACGCCAGCAACAGCAGCGGACGCCGACACCGGCCAATCAGCAGCAGCTTCGCACGCCGACTCCTGCTAATCAGAATCAGCGCGGGCAATACAATCCGTCGCAGTACCGTCAACAGCAGCAACGGTCTAACAGTTTTGTTCCACCGCAACAGCAGCAACGGCAGAACCCGCAGGGTCGCAGCCCGTATGCCGGCCAGCAATCTGCCCCTTCAACATTGCCCGAAAGCAGCGGTCCGATCGGATTCGGCACCGACTTCGGATTCGAGGTCGAGGATCGCGATGACAAGGTCATCGTCACACGCATCAGACGGGGCGCGAACGCCGATGAAGCGGGTCTCAAGAACGGAGATGTCATTCTCTCCGTGGGCGGAGTCGAGGTCGGTTCGGCGCGCGAGTTTGACGAGATCACGTCCGACATGCGACAGGGCGATCAGATGGAGTTCGAGTTCTCCCGTCGCGGTAAAGAGGACAAGGTTCTCGTTCAATGGGGAACAACACCGGATCCGGAAGAATACGAAGATGAATCCGCACCTTCAGACTCCGCTCGCAACCAGGCCGGAATGCGTTCGGTATTGAATTCAGGCAACGAAGCATCAATGCGATATTCACCGCAACCATCACAGACTTCTGAAGTGCGTCAGCTTCGTCAGACGATCCGTGATCAGCAGCAGACCATCGATCGGCTCGAAAGGGAAATCAGCCAACTGCGTGTAAGCCAGTCAAATTTCTCCTCACAGCGTCGTGGTCAGGAAGTCAGACCTCCGTCAACCTACCAGACTCCCTCATCAGCCCCACCGGTTACCGGACCTCAGATTCAAGGTCCGCGCCGCTAGTGCCGATGATTGGTTTCACCGCTTTGCTCAAAGCGTAAAAACGAACAGCGGAATAATGAAATAGTTTCGTGCGACATTGCGGCTCGTCCGTAAATTGCACTTCAACACGGTTCGGCCATCAACTGAGTGCCGGCCGTGTTTTCTTATGCGCTGTCATGCTGGGGGCATTGTGAATAACGCGGCATGCGAATAAACCCGGCGTTGTGAATAACCCCTTCCGGTCTCGTCCAATGTCAGCGTTGCCAGGCGAATTACGAGCACGCCCGGTGTACACGGCAAAACGTGCACACGGCAAAACTCAGCGATTCGTCCGCCCGAAAACCGGAAGATTGCTCGAATCAGATTTCGTAAATACTGGTCACAGGATTCCCGGTGAACAACAATGGACGCGAGGCGAAGTTTTCCGGTTAGGGACAGAGGTATTCGTGTAAACCTCTTTTGTAAGGGCCGAGGCGGGCCATGTTGGACGAAACAAGAGACTCAGGGTCAAGTTCTGCGCGGCAACTGATCGACGTGCTTGCGGAGGAATTTGCAAACCGCCTGCGCTCGGGCGAAAAACCGTCGATCGAGGAATATGCAGCCCGGCATCCGGAGATTGCAGACGAAATTCGCGACGTTTTTCCCGCTCTGGTCATCATGGGTCAGGCAGATGCGAAATCCGAATTTACACTCTCCGAAACCACAGTTGATACGCAGACGTATTCCGACCAGATCGGTGATTTTCGTATCATTCGCAAAGTCGGGCAGGGGGGCATGGGCGTCGTCTATGAAGCTCAACAGGAATCGCTCAACCGGCGCGTCGCCCTGAAGGTTCTGCCCGGACACATCGCCCGGAACGAAAAGTTCATTGAAAGGTTCCGTCGCGAAGCCCGCGCTGCCGGCAAGCTCCACCACACCAACATTGTTCCCGTCTATGACGTCGGGCGTGATGGAGACACGTTCTACTATGCAATGCAGTTTATCGAAGGGCAGGGGCTGGACGACGTTCAAAGAGAAGTCATTCGTCTGAACGAGGACAACTCGTCGGTCACGAAAAGCTCTATCTCCAGACTCATTGCCGAAGAGGACTCATCTGCGGCTTCTTCATCGACGCGAAGAAGACTGGCCTATTTCAAGTCGATTGCGAGAATCGGTGCCTCGGTTGCGGATGCTCTCGGATACGCGCATGAGCGATCGATCATTCATCGGGACATCAAACCATCCAATCTTATTCTCGATACCGACGGGGTCGTCTGGCTGGCAGACTTCGGACTAGCCAGGACAGATGACAGTGAGTTGACTGGTACCGGAGATATTCTAGGAACCATTCGCTACATGTCTCCGGAAAGATTCAAAGGCAAAGGCGACCACCGCGGTGATATCTACGCACTTGGCGTAACACTCTACGAACTGGCGACACTGAGAAAAGCCTTCAGCGGCGAAGACCGGATGCGGGTCATCGAACAGATTGCCTCCAGAGAACCTGTCAGGCCGCGCGAGATCAATCGCAGCATCCCTCTGGATTTTGAGACGATCATTCTCAAAGCAATGGACAAGGAACCGCGGCGAAGGTATCAGGACGCGGCGGAAATGGCCGAAGATCTTCGCCGTTTTCTTGACGATCAGCCAATCAAAGCGAGGCGACCATCTCTCGTCGAACGCATTGCGAGGTGGACCCGGAAACACAAAGCCCAAACTGCGGCAATGATTTCGATGGCCGTTGCAATTGCCGCTCTGATCGCCGGCACAATCCTGATTGAAAAACAACGCGAAATCGCCGAAAGAAACGAACGGCTCGCAAAAAAAGAAACCGAACGTGCTGACGACGAGGCGGAAAGAGCCAACGGTTCAGCCGACATCACGATTGAAGCAATGACCGGCCTGGTCGAAACGGTGGCATCAGAGCTGAGGAATTTCCCGGAATTGCTTTCGCTTAAGAAGCGGATTCTGGCCAATGCAGAGGACAAACTCGCGCGGATCGGATCTATCGAAGACGACTCACCGAAAGTTACTTCATTGAAAATCCGAGCCTTCAATGCTCTGGCGCAACTCAACTACGAAGTCGGAAACTACGCGGAATGTGACAAATACTTCAACGATTCTCTCGACCTGATCGACGGCATCCGGGAAGGCGAAATCAAACAGGATGAGTTGTACATGTGGGGAGCTGAGATAAATCTCGGACTGGGTTGGATGGCTTTTGAAAAACATGATCAGGATGCTGCACGAACCCGATATCAGAACGCCTATGAAATCTGCAGCAGCTGGGTGGATGAATTTCCGGACAATCCCAGAGCTAAACAGATTCTTGCCAATGCGGCCGACGACCTCGGTGACACCTACGTACTTCTTGACGAACGGAACTGGGATGCGGCTGAACGTTTCCACCAGGAAGCGTTCAATATCCGCCGCAAGTTGCGTAGGGCCGGCGACGAGAGTTTTGAACTCGTCTATTCGCTTGTTTCGTCTCACATCAAACTCGGAGACATGTATTACGGTCGCGCAGGCACGTTCCAGCAAGGCTCGCCGGATGCGGAGTTCGAACTGACGTCGGCTTCGGGATGGTTTGACCAGGCAATCAGCATTTGTGAGGAGCTCGTTGAAGAGAATCCGGAAGAAGACACTCAGTGCCTGCGCACCCTGGCTTCTTTGTACGAAAGGTATGCGGACACGTGCGAAGGCGACGAGGCGTTCGAGTACTACATGAAATCAAATGACATCAATGAACGACTCGCACCGAAACTTGCCATGGATCGGAATTTCCAGAGGGACCTTGCCATCTCATGGGGTCGCACTGCGCTGCACGTCCACTCTACCGGTGACACCGAAAAAGCAGTCGAATACCTGAACAAGTGCCTATCCATTCTTCAGGCTCAAATCGCACGCATTCCCGACGACGGCGGCCTTCAGGTCGATGAAATGGTTACGTGGTATCAACTGGGGGTTGTTCAGGCTGGAGACGCCCGACGCAGCGCCTGGGAAAGCGCACGCGAAATCGGCGAACGTCTGGTTGAAAATGGAACGATTCCAGAGGAATTCACTTTTTACGCACGCGTCAAAGAAGTCCTTGCGGGACTCGATGACTAGAAAAACGGTGACTAGAAAAACGATGACCAATTAAACGGTTTGCCGCGTTCTCACAAAGACCAGCGTACTCAAACGGCCAGCGGGCCATGAAACTGTGGGCGAAGAATTTCCCCGGCCCTGAACTGTCCTGGTTTCGACTCACCCGATTCGACTAAGAAGCGCCGAAGAATTCTTCGAACGCTGGAACGTCCTTGAGGAGTTCCTTCAGCCGTTTCAACGCCTCGACGTAGCGCCGGCTGGCACCCGACTTCTTCAGCCCAAGCACTTCGGCAGTCTCTTTGTTGGACAGATGTTCAAAATGGCGCAGGACCAGCACCTCGCGATCAACCGGTTCCAACTGGTTGAGTGCGTTTTCCAGTTCTGATCGGGTTTCGATTGCACGCAGTGCTGCCGTCGGACTGGTCAGCCGGCCAAGCAGATGTTCCGCCAGAGCAAATGATGTCGCTTCGGCGACCGGTCGCGCAAAAATCGAGACCTCCTGTCCCAACTGTCGCTTTTGGGTGCCCAGATGAAATCGGTGTGCGTCAATCAGTTTGTCATTGGCGATCCAACGGAGCCAGACGAATAGATCAACATCCGGTTTTTTCAAATACTGTTCAAACCGCTGCACCGCATCAAGCGTCGCTTCCTGCACAATATCAGATGCGTCAACCCGTTTACTGAGCCGACGATCCATCCGCAAACGGACCATTTTGACCAGCCTGTCACGATATCGAGCGACCAGCTGAGAAGCAGCTTCGCGGTCACCGTCGCGGGCCTTTTGTGCAAGTTCGTGATCTGAATTGCTTGAATCGTCCATTGTTCAGGATTGATTTCCGGGATTGATCAAGGCTGTGCCAAAAGGAGTAACCGGAAAACGTCGTAGTCCGTCCACTGTTCCCCGCCTGGTTGTTTCCCCTGCAAAGTGTTTCCCCGATCTAGTCGTCCAGTTCGATGACTCCATCAGCAATCAGCCTTTTTGCATGTTTGGCCAGTGCATTGAACGTTTTTGCCTGACGCTGATCCAATGCAGAAGCCTTGATTCCCTTCAAAAAACCAATTCCCTTTCTCGGCCGTTCCTGCTCCACAATGTAGAAACGTGCGAGATTCAACGTCACGGGGACTTTCAATGTCTCATAGTTTTGGAGGTACTCTTCCATCAACCGTGCCGATTTTTCGTTATGCAATCCATCGGTGGAATGACCACGGATCAGCTGAACATACCACTGCTCAGGCATGACGAGCCCGGGATTCTTGCGTTTGAGCATTTCAAAGCGTTTGGTGGCCATATCGAAATGCCCGTCATTCAAATAACGCTGAATCGTTTTCCAGCCATTATCAAATTCCTCCTTTTCACGACGTTCTTCTTCTTCCGCTTCAGCCGCTTCCTCCTGCTCCTGCTGAATCGTCTTCACACGCTCACCACGTTTGCCGCGTAGAATTGCGATCAGATCGTAGCCGTCACAGTCAACCTGCCTCAGCACCACAAATGCGCAGCCCGCGACCAGTCCGGGAACAACCCCCAGCAGGTGAGCTGTTTCCGAGGACATTTCAAACTCGCTGAAAAATGCGATGACCAGATTCAACGCGATAAAAAAGAACGCAAGCGCAAGCACTGAAACTTCGAGCGTGAGGTAGATGGGTCGAAGAAAAAACACCGTGAAGAACATCATCTGGATTTCGTTCTCAGGTGCCCAGACCATCGCCACCGCCATCAGTCCGAAGATCGCACAAGTTGCCCCAAGAGCACTGCCACCCGAAGACCAGATCATCACGATGGCGATCAGGACCGACGCGATGTATCCGAGAGCGTTGTAGAGCAACACGAAACGCCACCAGCCGATCTTGCCTTCGACAATAATTCCGAAGATGAACAGAAACGACATATTGCCGAGCAGGTGCATAACCCCGCCGTGTGCGTAAACGCAGGTAAACCACCTGATCGGGTTCAGCTCGCCAAAGTTCATCACGAGCATGTCGGTCAGCTCGTAGGTGTCTCCCTGAATGACGCACTGCAGAATGAATACGACAACGTTGATTCCAATAGTCACGCCGGTGGCGATCGGCATGTGGTAGACCGGCGCATCAGTTCCGTATGGAATCAGCAGCATGCAGACAAAACCTGTTGGTGATCTAAACTTCGTTTCGAATCAGTATATTCGATTGTCGCACGCGAATATTGGTAGTTGGGCCGGCGGAATTGGGGAACCGTTTTTCGTCCGGGTACGCTTCTCGATGAGTCTGTTTGACGGCGTATCTCAGCCTTCGTCCATGGCCTGACGGTCAATCACGCCCACCTGATCAATCGTCACGATCGTACCAGGGACTTGCTCCGCCCGGATGTGCGACTTGATTGCTCTAAGCCGGAATTGGCCGTGAGGCTATAATTCTGTGTGTATTTCTGCTGCGCGGTTTACCGTGAGCCCTGAAACGACTGAATGAACATCCCACCCGAACAAGAAGACAAGGCAGACGTCAGCGACGTTGCTGAAGAGCGGCCGCCTGGCAGCGCCGGTGCGGTTTCGAATATCGAAGCGGTACGCTCGGTAATGCTCCACGAAGCGCGCGCTATCGAGCGGGCGTCGCAAAGCCTCGATGACTCGATTGAGGCCACGCTTGCGCTGCTGATCGGGTGCGGCGGCCGAATCATCTTCACAGGCATGGGAAAGATGGGGTGCATTGCCCGCAAAGCTTCGGCGACGTTCAGCAGCACCGGCTCGCCATCGGTGTTTCTGCATCCCGGAGAAGCCGTCCACGGTGACCTCGGAGCGGTAACCGGTGACGATGTGCTGGTCGCACTTTCCAACAGCGGCGAAACAGCTGAAGTTCTAGCGCTGCTGCCGTACATGCACCGGTTTTCAGTTCCTGTCATCGCGATTACCGGTAACCCCTCCAGTTCGCTCGCAGCAAGATCCACGACAGCAATTGATATTTGCAGCCACGAAGAAGCAGGCCCGCATTCACTTGCACCGACCAGCAGCACCACGGTTGCACTGGCCGTCTGCGACGCACTCGCGGTATGTCTAATGCAACAGAAAGGTCTGACCCCCGAGCAGTTTGCAATCTTCCATCCCGGCGGGAGCCTGGGAAAAAAACTGCTGCTGACGGTACGTGACCTGATGCATGTCGATGACGAGGTTCCGGTTGTCAGAAGCGATCAGTCACTACAGGATGCGATATTTGAAATCTCACAGAAAAGACTCGGCGCGGCGCTGGTGCTGGATGCAAATGGAGCAATGTCCGGCATTCTGACCGATGGAGATCTCCGGCGCGCCTTCCAAGGCAGCGACAATCCGCTTTCGCAAGCTGTCGGTGATGCGATGACAACCAATCCGGTACGTGTTCTGGCTGACGACCTCGCGGCGACGGCCTTGAGACTGATGGAAGAAAAGTCGATCACGGTTCTTCCTGTACTGGAAACAGCCGAATCAAACCGCGCCGCGGGAATTATTCATTTGCACGATCTATTGCGTGCCGGAATAGCTTGAACCTGCCCCAGCAGCCGCCTTCGTGAATGACCGGGAAGACCCGTTGAGCGAAACTTCAGAAAACCCGACTGAACTACAGGACCCGAATTCCGAGGGGCATTCGAACCTGCGCGCAGGCAACACTGCAATCGAGACCACTATCGGGGAGGAGTTCACCGGCCCTCCTATGGAAGAAGTCGTTTACAGTTCGAAATCAGAGCTTCGTTCGCCGCTGACACTATTGAGCGACATCGCCAGAGACGTCTATCGCGGTCGCGAACTGGCATGGCGATTGTTTCAGCGCAATCTGCGCGGCCTTTATCGGCAGACATTATTCGGATTCTTCTGGGCGTTTCTTCCGCCAATTGCCAACACAGCAATGTGGATCTTCTTGAAAAACCAGGGAGCTTTCACGATGAAGGACACCGGAGTTCACGCGACGGTCTACATTCTGACGGGAATGATTCTCTGGCAGGCATTCATCGAAGCATTCAATATGCCGATTCTTGCGGTACAGAAGAACACAAACATGGTTCGAAAACTCCGGTTCCCCCGCGAAGCATTGCTTCTGGTCGGCTTCGGAGAAGTGATGTTCAATCTGTCCATCCGGC
>JBCCFB010000094.1:0-20915 GCA_039029995.1 Planctomycetota bacterium | reverse complement strand
TCGTTCACGATCCGTTGCTTGCAACGACTGCACTAGCCGATGAGGGCGCTGCCAATCACACAAGGCTGGCGCCTGAACACGACGGCATCGGAATCGAAACGTTTGTCTATGGCCGTGCTGTAATGCAAAAAGGCACTACCGGCCCGCGCAAGTTTCCGGCGCGACAGACTCTGGAATCCTGTAAAGCCATCGCGCGCAGACACGGCCTGTCCGGCGTAAACACTTTTTTCATCCAGCAGACTCCTGAAGCGATCGACGCCGGTGTCTTTCACAACGACGTCATCTCAGTTGGAAATGCAAACGTTCTACTTTGTCACGAGAAAGCGTTTGTTGCTCAGGCCGAAGTCGTGGCCTCATTGAAAGATCGTTTTTCAGAATTATTCGGTAGCGAACTGTTTGTTATCGAATTCGGGGAAAATGAAATCCCACTGGCTGACGCAGTCACGAGCTATCTGTTCAACAGCCAGCTCCTGTCGCGCAAGGAGGGCGGAATGACACTGGTCTGCCCACTGGACTGCAAAGAGACGCCAACTGCATTCGCCTGCACTCAGCGACTGCTGGCAGAGGAAAATCCGGTTGATGCGGTGGAGTTTCTCGACCTTCGCCAGAGCATGAACAATGGTGGCGGCCCTGCCTGCCTCCGGTTGCGAGTCGTATTGACCAGTGAACAGGAACAGGCTCTACACGCGGGAGTTGTTTTCACCGACTCGCTACATGAAAGACTGGTTCAATGGGTAAAGACCCACTATCGGGAACAGATTGCTCCCGCTGACCTTGGGGATATTTCGCTTTATGAAGAAGCCCGGGCAGCGATGATCGATCTGGCCGGGATTCTCGAGCTGCCTGAGGACGTCATTGCCGACGCTTAACCGTGATGTCGGCACCTCCATTTCCGGCTTCCACTATCGCATTGCATCAATGACGCTCGCTAACCGGCGGATCGCTGATTTGATCTGCCCCGGTGTTGCTGATGCAAACCCGAAAACGAGACCGTTTCTCTGCCGCGCGCCGGCACCCTGGTAGTAATACGTCGAGACCGCTTTGAGCATGATTCCATTCTCGGCTGCTGCCTCGACAACCGGGACGTCGGGGCGGTTGTCGCGGAACAATGCCGTGCAGTGCAACCCGGCATCAGCGCCTTCAATTTGAAGAATATCACTCAAATTCTGCTCGATGCTTTTGACCAGCGCGGTGCGGCGCTGCTCATGAATTGTCCTCATTCGACGCAAATGCCGCGCAAAGTAACCCTGTTCGATGAAGTCGGTCAGCACCAGCTGATCCAGTCTTGATGGCGGCCTTCCCACAAGAGACATCGCCTTACGGAATACTTTTGCCATTCCAGGTGGAACGATTGCATAGCCGATACTCAGTGACGGAAAGATCACTTTACTGAAACTACCGACGTAGATTGTGCGGTTCCCTTTATCGAGTCCCTGCATCGCCGGAATCGGTCGTTGGGCATAGCGATATTCACTGTCATAGTCATCTTCGAAAATGAGCCCGCCGGTTCTGTTGGCCCATTCGATCAAATGCATCCTTCTTTCGATCGACAGTGCAACTCCCATCGGATATTGATGCGAAGGAGTCACATAGGCGATGCGGGCTCCGGGAAATTTGTCGACAGCCAGCTCAACCCTCATTCCGTTGTTGTCCACTGGAATCGGAATGATCCTGGCTCCAGCGGCGCGAAAACCTGCTCTTGCCCGCAGGTAGCCGGGATCCTCGAAGAGCACTCCATCGCCTTCGTCCGTTGAAATTCTGGCGACGACGTCCACCGCCTGCTGGGTGCCGCTGACAATCATCACCTGACTTTCGTCGCAACGAACGCCGCGAAAGGCACGGACGTAGGATGTGATCGCTTTGCGCAATGGCAGATAGCCTGCCGGATCTCCATAAGTCAGATCGTCAGGAGTTATCTGCTTCCACCGCCTGCGACTGAGCCTGGTCCAGATGTCGATTGGAAATTCATCAAGTGCCGGAACGCCTGCGCGAAACGGCCTGAGCGTAACACCGCTGCCGGGATTGCCGGGATACGCGCGCTCAAATTCTTTTGACCGTCGTGAAAACAACCTGCGCGGCGACGCCGACTCGACGGGCTCGAAACTTTCACCCGGCTTGAATTTGACCAGCTGCCGCTCCTCGGGCAGTTGTTCGCTGACGTACGTACCGCGACCGACACTGCCCTTCAAATAACCTTCCACGGTCAACTGGTCAAAAGCGTTGACGACGGTCATTCGCGAGACGCCGAGATCAGACGCAAAGCTACGTGTGGACGGCAGGCGATGCCCCTTTGCGAGCTGCCCGCTGAGAATCGCAATACGAATTGCGTCATACAACTGCTGTACGAGCGATTCCTTTTTCCGTCGATCCAGCCTGATAAATCCCAGCTCCAGAAACGAAGTGGTGCCCGCCATTTGCCTACTCCTTGTTTCATTTATCGGACAGTACTTGTCACCATCCGGTAATTAAGAAATCAGCTTTAAATTGGACCGCGTTTTGCCGCCCAAATTGGTCTATCGACAATTCAAATAATTGGACATTGGAATCAGTCCAATCATTAAAGAGCATATACAGCTGACACGTGCAATTTCAATAGTCACCTGTTGAAATTCAGCCAATTAAATGCGGCGCGAAACTGACTCGTGCCCCGCATCTTTCCAATGCGCGCAAGCAGTGCGATTGCTCTCTTCGAACCAATTGCGATGCGTTCACGAACCTTGCTTCGGCCCCGGCCAGCGCTCCTGACGAAACTGCTGCACGATAGAGTCACCCGCGTTAATTACGTTCGGGCAAAGATCTCATGGTTGATCCGAAAGATACTTCCACCAACATCGCGCGACCGGCTCAACGGGCAATGTAAATTCGCGCTGCTTCGAATCGAATAAATTCAACCATGATATCCTGTGTTTGCTCGTGATTCGTGCAACGCGCAGCGCGGCGTGCTACATTAACCGGCTTGAATTACCCGCCTGCTACCGATTCGAGCCTGACAATGCCTGACAAACCTGTCCCGCCCGGCGAAAGGACAACGGAGAACATCTACTGGCTGAAAAATATCCGGCTGGTTTCCATTTTGCTCGCCATCTGGTTTGTCGCCGGTTTTGTCCTGAGCATTTTCTTTATTGACGTGCTCAACGGAATAAAGATCGGAAACGTCGGTCTCGGTTTCTGGATGGCGCAGCAGGGTTCGATTTATATTTTCGTCGTACTAGTGCTCGTTTACGCTCTCCTGATGGATCGCATTGATCGAAGTGCGGAGGGAGCTGATGACTGATCAACTGAACAGCTTCACGCTGATTCTCGCCGAGACTGATCCGGCGCGTCCATGGACCTGGACTTTCGTAGGTCTGACCTTCGCGCTTTATTTGTACATCGGTTGGCGAAGCCGTGTTCGAGAGACTGCGGGTTTTTACGTCGCCGGACAGGGTGTACCAGCCATCGCGAACGGCGCAGCCACGGCCGCCGACTGGATGAGCGCTGCGTCTTTCATCAGTATGGCCGGACTGATCAGCTTTTCAGGAAGTGATGGCTCGGTCTACCTGATGGGCTGGACGGGAGGCTATGTGTTGCTGGCGCTTCTGCTGGCGCCGTATCTCCGCAAATTCGGCCACTACACCGTCCCCGATTTCATCGGCGCCCGATACTACAGCGAGACTGCGCGCGTTGTGGCCGCAATCTGCGCGATCTTTGTGTCTCTGACCTACGTTGCCGGACAGATGAAAGGCGTAGGCGTTGTATTCTCTCGTTTCCTGGAAGTTGATCTGACGTTCGGCGTCATCATCGGGATGGCGATTGTCGGTTTTTTCGCTGTCCTCGGGGGAATGAAAGGGATCACGTGGACGCAGGTTGCCCAATACGCGGTTTTGATCATCGCATTCCTGATTCCAGCAGCGGCCATTTCCAATGAACTGACCGGATCGTGGATGCCACAATCTGCTTTTGTAACCAGTGAGATTCCGCAGAAGCTCGATCAGGTGCTGATTGATCTTGGCAATGAGGTCGGCTACACGACACCGTTCGGAAAATTCTCGCAGCTAAATGTCTTCCTGATAACTGCTGCGCTGATGTTCGGCACTGCCGGGCTTCCTCATGTGATCGTGCGCTTTTACACGGTCAAGGATGTCCGTGCGGCGCGGTACTCGGCCGTATGGGCGATCCTGTTTATCGCAATCCTTTACACGACGGCTCCGGCCCTCGGGATGTTTGCAAGATACAACCTGATTCAGACTCTCGATCAATCGCGAATTGAAAAACTGACCATCGACTTCACGGACGCGGAGAAATCCGATCTCGAATTCAGCTTTCCCGATCAACGCGATGCGGCCGTAGAAGCTGTCGCATCCGCGAAAGAGGCCGATGGTGACAGTGACCCGTCATACTCGCTGGTATACGATCTCGTTTCGGCAGAAGGAAAGCCGCTTGACTGGGCAACCCGATGGCAACGGACGGGGCTGCTCGCCTTTGACGACTTCAGTGGTGATGGCACGATCAGCTTGAAGCTGACTGATCATGACGGTAACCCTGAGACTCCCGCCACCAGTGAGAATTTGAAAATCGACCGGGACATCATCGTCCTCTCCACGCCGGAAGTCGCCGGCCTGCCTCCATGGGTCATTGCTCTGGTTGCCGCAGGCGGTCTGGCTGCCGCTCTTTCGACGGCTGCCGGTCTGTTGCTGGTCATCAGTTCGTCTCTGGCGCATGACCTGTACGTCAGATACCTTGCGCCTGATGCATCAGAAGCCAGAAAAGTAAACATCGGCCGCCGCGCGATCATCGTCGGCATTCTTGTCGCCGGATATTTCGGTATCAATCCTCCCGGATTTGTAGGTGAAGTCGTCGCGTTTGCGTTCGGGCTGGCGGCGGCGAGCTTTTTCCCTGCGATTTTCCTGGGCATCTTCTCGACCCGGATCAATCGGGCTGGAGCGGTAACGGGAATGATCGTCGGCCTTTCGTTTACGTTTACCTACATCACCATGTGCACCGCTGATAAAGTACTGCCGATGTTGTTCGATAAACCTTATCTGACTCCCGAAGACTGGTGGTTCGGTATCTCGCCGCAGGGCATCGGTACGATCGGAATGCTGCTGAATTTCGTGGTAACGATCGCGGTGTCATCCGTGACCAGTCCGCCGCCGCAGGAAGTGGTTGATCTGGTCTACAGCGTTCGCAACCCGCACAATTCAGGTGAGGCACAGGAACACTAGAGTTTGCCGATTGTCCTGATCAGCCGCCCACTATGTGAGGCAATATGCGGCCCACGATGAGGTTGCCTGTTAAGCCATACTCACTGACGAAACCTTACCCTTTTTGCAGAGCATCACGACTGGCCAGGCTTGAGCGCGCTCAGGATTTTCATTGTAAATTTTTCAAGCCCGCGCCGATAAACAATCTCTGCACGGACGAATGCGCTTCTAAACACGGATGGATCGTTTTCAGAACCTCATTGAGGAATGAAGATCCATGTCTATCGAACTTCTGAACCCCGCGATTGCCTTTGGCTTTATTTCAGCCTGGATATTAATCGGTCAGTTTTCACTGGTCAGGCAATGACGACGAACAAGTAAATTGCGGCTGATCCTCATCCGGATCTCATGAAATCAATCCGCGATTGATCCACCTTCAGCCAACCCGGATTCCTGCGCCATGACTGTGCGCGGAATCGGTTGGAGCTGAATACGGCTGAAATTCACTGCAGAAAAACAGATGTCAACGTTTGCACTTATTGACGGGTGTCCATTGATTTAGCGGAGCCCTTCACAGTGCGGTAACGGCCATGGCCGGTTTCACGGCGTTTGTGTATCCTTTCAACATGTCGTCAAACCATGATGAAAGTACGTCAACGCCCTCATCGGCAGACGCTCAGCAACAGACCTTACCGCGGCGCCGGTTGGCGGAAGTCCGCTGGCCGCCTCGTCGACGGGTTTTGTTGCCGATCATCCTGTTTTTTCTCACGTGCCTTTCAACCTTCTGGGTTGGAGCCAATCTGTGGTTACCCACGCAGTCGCTGGAATCGGCGGCTGTGGCCGGCAACTTCATGAGTGTGCGGCAGGCAATCATTGCGCACTGGCCTGAAGGCCTGGTTTACATGCTTGCCGTGCTCACCATTCTGATGTTGCACGAAATGGGGCATTTCATTGCCACGATTTACTATCGCGTTCCTGCATCTTTTCCGTTTTTCCTTCCGTTCCCGTTCAACCCTATCGGGACGCTCGGGGCGGTTATCGGAATGCACGGAAACCTGGCAGATCGAAAGCAGATTTTCGACATCGGAATCGCCGGGCCGCTTGCCGGTCTGGTCGCCGCCGTTCCGCTGACATTTGTCGGAATTGCACAACTTGATCTGACGACACAACCACTCAGTGGAATTGGCATTCGTATGCCGTTACTGATGCATTTAATTGCGTCATGGATGCAGATAGAAGGTTATGTACCCGGTGAACCGGTCTGGATCAATCAACTCAATCCCATCTTCATCGCCGCCTGGGTGGGACTATTGATTACAGGTCTGAATATGATGCCGGTCGGACAGCTTGACGGAGGTCACGTGACTTACACGTTGTTCGGCAAAGCAGCTCACTGGATCGCACGACTGACAATAATGCTGGCGATTGCGTTTATGGTTTACCATCAGAGCTACATTCTCATCATCATGGTTGTTCTCGTCCTGCTCGTGGGAACATCGCATCCTCCGACTCGTGACGACTCGGTTCCACTTGGACCGTTTCGCTGGCTACTTGGTCTGGCTTCACTTTCAATTCCAGTGCTTTGCTTCCCGCCGCTGGTTTTCGAGCTCATTTACTGATCTGCGCCCGGAGCTGTCCGCGACACAGATTACGTTTTCGTTTCAAACTGCCTTGCTGGACGATTTGACTTCGAGCTCTCCGTCAAATTTCTTGCGTTCAAATGATCCCGGCGACAAAATACGCGACTGCGGTTCGCCGCCCGGAGCCGCACATTTCACAATCAACAAAACGACTAACACATAACCAATCTGATTTCACATGGCAAAACCGATCTACCATTCCAGCATTGAAGGCGCCCAGCACAGCGGCAAAGGCCTTGATGTTTTTCTCGCCTTTGCAAAAGAGTCCGGCGCTCAGGGTGCCCAGCCTTCGAATTATCTGCTTGAGAGCGGCGACGATGGAAAGTCGTTCAAATCCGCTCAGGAAATCCGGGACGAGTTCGAGAAAAACGGCCTGAATATCGATGGTATTTCAGCCCACTGCCCATTCTGGGTGCATACCAGTGCGTGGACCGGCACCAGATCGGGCCATCCGTTTGTCCACGAGCCCAACCACAACATGTCGCCTTCGGAGCTGGAGAGTTTTTACGAAGACTACCTGTTGAGACTTATGGATCTCTGCGCCGAGCTTGGCGTCAAAATACTGCCGATGTTCTGGGGAGTCGCTTTCGGCTGGGAACTGGCGACAGGATACCCGTGGGGATTCTGGAATGGTCCGGGATTTGACCTGATGAAGGAAGGTCAGGAGAGATTTGTAAACAAGACCGCGAAACTCCGCGCTCATGCAAACAGTCTCGGCATCTATCTCGCGCATGAAATCCATCCGGGAACGGCCGCATGCTGCGCCGATGAATTCAATATGCTCGTGGACATTTGTGACGGCGATGCGTGTCTCGGAGTTAACGCTGACCCGTCTCACTGCTGGGAAGGTGAAGACTGGGAAACTCGATTCCTGAAAGTCGGCTCACGTGTTTACGGTTGTCATGTCAAGAATTTTGTCGTCCGCAGGAATATTCCTTTGCGCATGATGCAGGGTGACTGGAAAAGACGGGCGATGCAGTTCACAGATCTCGGAACTGGAGATCTCAACATGACGCGATACGCGGAACTCATGATGCACATCGGCTATCCGCAGCGGTACTGCGAGCTTACCGGCAGCGCGACAGCTCCGCTGGTTGTTGAAGCGGAAAGCAACTACCGGGATGGCGACGCCACAAGTGCCGATGGAATCGCCTGGGTGCGTGACAACCTCTGCTTCCCGGTCGCTGAAGGCTCTTTTGAAGATGCCATGGGCGCCTAGCCGGAGGCCGATCCGCGCAATCCACTTTGAATCGGTCGATTGCGCGGGTGCGGAATACATAACAATCAGAAGCTAATGGTTCACGAACTGCGACTTGATCCGGTTTGCAGCCGTTAGTTTTTTCTGCGTGCTACAGTTGCGTTCTCGCGGATGCCGAAATCGTAAACTCGTTTGTTGCCAATAACTGCTCAGCCAACCGCCCTCACGGAGCCATGATTGCCATCTCTGATATCGTTCAACTGAGAAAAGACGCACCGAGCGGGACGATCATGATCAACCGTCCTGATCGGTCAAACGCTCTTTCACGTGAAATCGTCAGTGCGATTCACAGCGCGCTGGAGGACTTCCTCCTCGAAGGCTCGGTACGGGCCGTGATTCTGACAGGCACAGGATCCAACTTCTGTTCAGGCACCGATCTGCATCAGCTCAAAGAGACCGCTGAGGGGAAAAATGCCATGGAAACGTGGCATGAAGACGCGATCAAGATGGTCGGGCTGATCGAATACATGCTGCACTATCCGAAACCGCTGCTCGCTGCAGTCAACGGACAGGTGATCGGCACCGGCGCTGCTTTGATGCTCGCGTGTGACATCGTGGTTGCCGCCACAAGCGCCGGGCTGTGTATGCCTGAAGCATTGCGCGGACTCAGCCCTGCACTGACGGCCCCGCTATTGAGTTTCCGGATCGGAACGGGAGCTACCTCAAACATCCTGCTTGCCGGAAACCCGTGCGATGCAGAAGAGGCAAAACGACTGGGGCTGTTTCATGAGCTGACCGGAGATGATTTCGTCTGGGCACGCTGTAACGAACTGGCGGCTCAACTCGCGCTGGGAGCTCGCGAATCGCACCAGTCCACGAAACAGATGTTGAATCAAACGGTCGGTGAAGGCTTGATCACCCGACTGAAAGTGGGCGCCGCAAGTATGGCAGCCGCACGAACGACTCCGGCCGCACTGGAGGGTATCAACGCCTTCCTCGAAAAGCGCGATCCGGACTGGAATTCACTGCACGTTGTAGATTGAAATCATAGTGGATTGATCAGCGTTGATCGTTCAGCGCTTACTGATCAACGTCGATCAGTCGCCGATTCGACGGCTGCCTACATGGTAGTTGTGGCACTGGGTGCAGCCGCTGTCTGTTTGTCCTTCGCGATGACAACTGGCGCAGTTGTCCTTAACGATCGGCTCGAAGTTGCTGATCGAAACTGTGGAGTCGAAACCTTCGAAACTGGCCACTGAATTGGATTCGGGATCAAGCGTGTGGCAGTATGAACAATCCTGCAGATGCGGTTGAATCAGGTGCGGCCCGTGGACGAATTTTGTGAACTCTCGTAATGCCGAAGTATGGTTTTCACCGTTCCAGTTCACAACAAAGGCGTTTTCGTTGCGGTCCACCGTATGACAATTGCGGCAGGTACCGATACTGTTCTGCCTCGTTAATTCTTCAAAGAGTGCAGACGTCTCAAAACGGACATCCGCGTTTTCAACAGACGTAATCATGTCGGCCCATTCGCTGAGCGTCGAATCAGCGTGCCCTTCGGGACGATATCCGATCTGAAGGATAAGATCGTTCCGGATCCATGCCCCCCGTGCTACGACAGCAACCTCGCCCGGTGGATCGCTTACGGGAACACTAACGGGCGCGGAATCGGCAACAGCCGGCAGATTGATGCCCGTTTCCATGTGCGGATTCGGAATCACTGCAACTTCGTCTTCCATTGGCTCAACTGTCTGAGCCACATCCGGTGCATTTACTACCGGCAGGTTGACTGCTGGATCCGCGGGTACGACAGGCGGCGCGCCAAATCTTTCTTTGAGAGGATTGGCAGCAAGGACCTCTCCCGTCGGCTGGCGATTGCCGGCGACGGGCATTGAGGGCTCAGCTGCAGTTGGCGAACTGCTCTGGTTGACGATCTGTCTTTCGGACCCGGATTGTGTATTGACGATTGCAAGTGGTGCATCGTCCTGCCCTGCATTTGCTGCCACTGGAGGAACCTGAACAGGCGCACCCGTGTTGCCCGGGGTTTGTTCGACACGCTCCTTCAACGGGTTCTCGACAAGCAACTGCTCTGCCGGTATCTCCACTGGCGGCGTTTCGCGTAGCGTCTGGTTCCTGACGACGCCACCTTCATCCCCGCCGTCCCCTCTTTCGTTGTTTACGATGACTTGAGATGCGGCAGGTGGTGTCGAAGTATCTCGTGGATCCGGAGTTGTAGAAACAACGGCTAGTTCCTGTTGAGGCGCGACCGTTTCCGGTGCAGGATCGGGTGTTGACGGGGCCGGCTGGTCTGCGGACACGTTTGCGCTCATAAGCTCCTTGAGCGGGTTCTCTGCCAGCGTGTCCTCGCTGGACCGGGGCCGATAGTGGAAAAGAACCTCGCCGTCGCCAAACTGTGACAAGGAGTATTGCTGAAGTCCCGGCGTCCTGACGGCTAGTTCTGTTGTCAGTTCAGGCAACCAGCGACGCGTTGCTTCCTGAAACACCGGAGCTTCCAGTCCATCAGTCAAAGCGACCAGTTCATCATCGCTGATTGAGCGCTCAAGCACGATCTCGAGCCGTCTTTTGATCGCTTCGCTTCCCTCGACAGAAAGCTCATGCATAAGCCGTTTGATCGACCAGACAAGATCGCAGGCCTGCAGTACCTGGTCAGTTTCGTAGGGGTCAACGTCACCGAATTCGAAATTCCTGTCGAGTGTGGCAAGAATCGCCGCTGCTTCATCATCAGCGGTCAGCAGCAATCGCATGATTCCCGGCAATGGACCGTCGAAATCACCCGTTGCCATTTCAGGCCATTGACCGATGTCTCCTCCGGCATCGCTGATGGCGTCGAGGTCCAGCATCGGCAGAGAAATCATTGCCAGAGTATCCCGTGATGTGCTGTCGATGATCTCATCTTCATGACACATCGCGCAGGACTGTTCGAACGGCGCGAGTACCTTCGTATCATATCGCTCATCATCGATATGACATTGGGCACAGTCGAACTCCATGCCTGACTGGGCAAAGTGTTTCAGGCCGTGCGTCGTATGGTCAAACGCAATCCGAGACCTTCTGTTGAAAGGGGTCGATGTGAACTCAGGATGGTCCTTCTCGAAACTATGTATCTGATCACTATGACAGATCTGACACTGGGCGTCCGTCAATGCTGAAAGGCTTTCGCTACCGTGATGTTCGCGGTGACACGTACTGCAAGCGAGCTCGCCCAACGGATTCACTGGAGGACCGGGAACGTTTGCATACGATGCAAGGCTGAACTGACCGGAGCGTTGTTTTTCCGCTGTCATTTCGGCCAGGACAGCCGGATCAACGTTGTGGGCAACCAGCGCATAGTCAGCGTTCAGCGAATTCTTATGACATTCCATGCACAGATCGGACTGGCAGGCCCCGATTGACCGCCCACCGGAAATCGCATCTGAAAACCACTGCGCAAATGATTTGTCGCCAGCTCCGTGACAGGCGGCGCATCGATCAGCGCCCTGCCCTGCGAGAATTTGTGCGTGGCTTGAGCAGAGAGGCCCGGGAGCGAGGAACTCGTTCCGATACGGCGAATTGAACAGAATCAAGGTGGTCCCGACGATGAACGAAGTCACCGCCAGTGTAAACACTGCCCGCTTATTGCGCAGAGATCGCTGGGTAGTTGTGACTTCTGCACCGTCTTCGCTCGCGACGAGAACGGTCTCCGTCCACTTTTCATTCGGACGCTCATACGAGTCTGTTTTCATTCCTGGTAGAGGCCGGTTCATCGAAGACCTCCTGCAAACGCATGCGCCATGATTCCGTGAATGATCGAAATGATCAACAGGCTGTATGTCATACCGATATGAACAAAGAGCCAGAGTTTCAGTCTTCCCTGTACCACGCGGTGGTAATCAAGATCGTCTTTCTGCTGAACCATCTCGCTCAGCTGTGCGCCGACAGGTCGTTGCTGCTCTCCTAGATACCGGTTGAGGTCGGTGATCTCGTCAAGCAGTTGCTTTCGACGCCTTCCAGACGGATTGATCATGTAAGCCAGCGATCGGGGCCGCTCAAAGAACGTAGCGAGTTTGTTGACATAGAATCTGGCGAGTACGTCTGTTGACTCGCAGGCCTCAAGCACGAGGCGTTTTGCTGAGGTGGCGAGTTGACGTTGCAGCGCCGGAATCCGTTCGTAGATAACTTCTTCCTTAAGCGCGGCCAGTCGGCGCGGCATGATTCGGGTCGCGTACAGCCCGTAGACGCCACTCAATGCAACAGCGAGGTAAAGGAATGCGAGAAGGCCTTCGAACATCCCATTGGGGATTCTCCAGGCAATGTGGAATCCGAAAACGGCAAACGTGCTCAAACCAACGTAGATGTGCAGCTGCATCCACATTGTGGCACTGCCGAATGCGGGAAGCACAGGTATTTTCTTTCGCAGGTTGAATGCCGTCAGAAACAGAATACTGCCCATCAACAAGTAGCCGGTGAAAAACGTGCTGTGGCGGAGGTTTCTGTTTTGCAGCCATACCAGTAAACCGATGACGGCGACCGAAATGATCGCAATCATGGCATACTTCAACCGTCGTCGGCTGAACGTGAAATTCGGACTGGTTCTCGGCGGTTTCATTGGATCTAGGTTCGAGTCGTGATGGAGGTCACGGTGGATGCCGTGGAAAGGTCAACTCTTAGCAGAGCATCATGGGGGCAGGCGCGCTGGCAGGCGGGACCACCGGCGTGTTCAGAGCACAAATCACATTTGGTCGCTTTGACAATCGGCTTACCGTATCCGTCGGTAAACGGTTTCCCCTTGCGATCGCTGATTTCAACCATCTGTATATTTGTGTATGGGCAGCTCGCGGAGCATGTTCCGCAGCCGATGCAGGTCTTGTCGTTGATGACAACCAGACCGTTGTGTGAGTCACGATGAATTGCGCCTGTCGGACAACCGATCATGCAGACCGGATCCAGACAGTGCATGCAGGCGTTGGCAATCATCCAGTTGTCATGCTTTTTCCCCTGCCGGACAAAGCGTGGATTGTTGTTGTGGGTAGCGGCACATGCGCGGACACAATCGTCGCAGCGGGTACAACGATTGAGGTCGATCATCATTCCCATCGTTCCATTGATGAAGCGGTTCTCTACGAGAAACTCCATCAAGCCTGCGTCCATCGACTTTCCGCGACTGGCAGCTCGTCGCTGTTTGCTGTCCGCCGTCCTGGTCCTGACCGGCGGCATCTTTTCAGCCGGTATTTTCGGCAGTACGAGCCGCTCGAATACGGGTGTCGGGATCCTGAGAATATCGACGTATCCCAGGGCTCGCAGTGAAAGCATATACGGCTGTTGTTCCTCTGAAGCCGAATTGGCGACTAACTCGCGCAATCCATAGACTTCGCCTTTACCGAGATAGGCAATCGTTTGATGCCCGTCTCCATGTTCGCGACTGAGTCGTGCAAAACCGTTCCTGATCAACAGAAGCCCGTTGACGTAATCGCCCTCTGCGGCAATCACAGGCTCGGATAGAATCCGTTCGGAGATGTCCTTCCGGCTGATCGATTTGAAATCCTTGTTCCAGCGGAAGTCTCCGTAGGATTCAAAAACCGTTTCTTCTGCCAGCGCTTCGATGTCTTCTTTGGTGAGATACTTGAGAAGCTCGATTTCGCGGAGGTGCGACCGCAAACTGTTTTCGCGGTAGAGCGTTTCAACGTGCTTGCGCAACGTCGGCTGACGGTTCAGCAGGTCACGGAATCCCTGCCAGCGGATTTCCAGAAGCAGCATCTTCGACCCGGCGACAACCGTTGCGCTGCGCGGGGTGCGTGTTAATGCCGAGATCTCACCGAAGATTTCGCCGGGGTGCAGCTCGACGCTGCGTCCCTGCGGAATGACACGGGGAATGTCGTGGAGAAAGATCCGCGTTCCCTGCTCGTCCTCGCGAGCCCCGACGTACGAGAGCTCTTCGAGTTGGACTGCGTAGTCCCGGGATTCGCGATGGGGCGAATTCTTCCACAACTTTGCAATCGACTCCAGCCATCCCAGGCGCCGGCTTTCCTTACGACCAAGAACCTCTGCCGGAAGACTGACCAGCGAAACGATCGCGTTTCCATCAAGAATCAGAAAGGCGCTGTTACCGTAGTCGCCTTCGCGGACAATGATGTCGCCCTTTTCAAGATCGAGGAGCCGGCAGTCGTTCTTGAGAATGCCTTCCAGCGGGACAGCGCGAGAGAATGCATCCGGGTCCATCTGCCGGAATGGATCAAGCTGCTTCAGACGGAATACGTCTTCGTCGCTGATCGTCTCGTCGAACGGCTCGTCCCAACGACCCGGTCTTTTAATTTGTGATCCGATTGCGTTCACGGTTGCGCCGGCCTCCCTGCCTGCACTTTTGCGAGATGACCACTAACGGGCCATGACTGATTTAGTTTTTCGGATTGCGTTTTGCTGGCAGCAATCCGTGCTGCCGGTGCTCGATCGCCTCTATTGTTTGTATTCCGTCGGATCAGGCAGATATGGATCCACCATGAGAAGGTTTATTCCTTCGGTACATTCGGCGAAGGTGAGCCCGTGAGCCTTGATCTCATCTGCAATGCCAACGAGTTGCTGATTGTTGTTTACCGTCAGATCAGCCACAGCGAAAGACTCCAGCACTAGCTGAACATTGGGGTCGTTCATCTCCTGCTGCAATTCCCACAGCTTCAACGCCGTACGAGCAGCACGGTTTGCAACAGCGATTCCATATGCCGATTTCTCCGTCGCAACCGCCGTCGCTCTCGTGCTGAATTCGAGATCGGCAATCAGACCTGCAACGTACATCACCCTCAGTCTCTCGCGAGTAGACGGTTCATTTCTGGTCCCGCCGCTACGCAGGAAATTATGACGAACCATTCCTTGCGACCACGCAACGAGTTCAAAGTCCATACTTCCAGCATTATGACCACCGACGTTTACGAGCTTTTCATTCGGGACGGTATGACAACCGTAGCAGCTGCGCGCAATTGAATAGACATTTCTGGTATTCCGCATTCCGGCATTGGCCGAGTCGGCAAGTCTTTGTTGGCGATGAGCGGCCGTTTCTGATTCGCGGGTGACCGTTGGTCCGCCATAGTCGTTGTGCAACTCGAGCCAGTCTCTCGCAGCACCGTGGCAGGACTCGCAGGATATTCCTGAAATCGGCTTCGGGCTGTCAGCGGTTCCTTGAAGGGTGTAGTGACAGTTGATACAGACGTCGCTGCGTTTGGGTGAGCGAAGCTCCAACTTTCTGCAGATTTCTCTCGCCGCCGGGTTGCGACTGAGTTGCTCAAACGTCTGAAAATGCGGTGTCTGCTGCCAGACTCGAATCTCATTCGCGTGGCATCTGGCGCAGGATTCGTAGGTCAATACTTTTGTTGGATCGCACTGTTCCGGCTGTGCGCTTAGTTGAACGCTGCCCGAAGCGACCAGTGCAAAAGCAACTGCAATCAGAACGGTTTTACGAATTCCCATTATCTGCATCCTCTTAAGCTTCCAGCTCCAGTTCACCTTCCGGCCGTGCAATACAAACAAGGCACTTGCCGGGCTCGGAGTCGCCGGGTTCACCGTCGGGGTAGCAAACCTTGCCACTGACAATTCCGGTCTGGCACGTACCACAGCTTCCTGCGCGACACCCGGACTCGATCTGGACGCCATTTGCTTCGGCAAAATCCAGAAGGTTTTCGTGCTGACCGTCCCACGTCACCGATGATCCGGAGATGGAGAATTTGACTGAGGAAGCCGGTACGTTCTTCTGCTCCTCTGTCGAAGTTTTCTTCTTGCGACCGACTGATGCCGGGCCAAACGCTTCAAAATTGATCCGTCCCTCGGGAACACCCCAGTCCGCCAGTCCGTTGTAGATTGAATCCATGAACGGCGGTGGTCCGCACATATAGAACTGGAACTTGTTGTGAGGTAGCAGGTTCTGTAACAACTCAGCTGACACGAACCCTTCCATGTCAAAGTCCCTGCCCTTTACGTCTGATTCCTGTGGAGAGGAATAGACGTTGAAGACGTGGATGTTCTCGTGTTTGGCGGCAAGGCCGTTCAGGAAGTCTTTGAATGCGTGATCGGCACCATGGCGCGAACCGTAGATCAGAATGGCAGGCCGATCGGATCCTGAGCAGACGATCCGATTGAGCATGCTCAACATCGGAGTAATTCCGATCCCGCCAGCCAGAAGCACCACGGGAACGTTCACCGACTCATCAAGATAGAACGAGCCGGACGGCGCTTTGGCGAGTATCCGGTCACCTGCCATCAACGACTCGTTGATGAACGTGCTGACACATCCGGAGGGAAGCTCCGGCTTGTCTCGCGGCGGAAGTACTTTCTTGACGGAAATACGGTAGTAGCCGTTTTCCGGTGCATCAGACAATGAATAGCAGCGTACGACAGGCGTCGAGAATCCAGGAACGTCAAATTTCAACGTCAGATGCTGGCCTGCTTTGAAACCGGGAATCGGCTTGTCATCCTCCGGCCGTAAATAGACTGACGTACACAAACCGGTTTCACGTTCCAGCTTTTGAACGCGAAATGGCCGATAGCCATTCCACGTTGCAGCCTGAGTGGCCGGATCGTGTTTTGCTTTTATTTCAGAAGCAAACTGTTCAATCTGTTCCCGCATCGCTTTGCGGGACAGTTCAAACTGCTGCCGGCTGTTCGACATCTGGCGCAATGACTGCGTTGTCCACAGGCCCATCTGCAGAAGGGCGAACGCGCAAAGCGCGATTCCGATCAGTGGTAGCAGACTTTCCAGCATGAATGTTTCCGTCTTTTTCTGTTTCCCGTTTCGGGTGTGAACTGCCACCCCGAAATTCCGCCCGATCCGCAAGGCTTACCTGATCGTCACGACCAGATGCTATTGAGGTATAGATCAACGCTCTGTGGATCGACGGGCGAACATATATAGCTTGAGATTTTCGACCATGGGCCGTATAGCCTGCCGTTTTGAAGCCGAATTCAGGGGGGTATTCAATCGTTCAAACAGGCTAACCATCTACCGCGACTGTTTGATGCAACTCCGAGGGCATTTTCGGCCGAAAAAACAGATAAGGTTTTTCGACAATGATTGAAATCGTATTTGTCAATTCGAAACAGCATGTACAGCGATCATTCACAAGCGGATCGCTACTGATCGGGGGTGCGCAGACAGAGCCTCCGAAAGATGCTGATTTTGATCTGGAGAATTCACCCGAAATCCTGCATATCGATGACAGTTACGTTTCCTCACCACAGTGCCTCGTTAGATTTGAACCGGAGAGACCGGACGAAATCCAGCTGACCAATTTCGGTCATTCCATTGCACTGCACTCAGGTCCCCGAATCCATCGTGGTCGCGAGGTCAAGCTAAAACTTCCTTTGTTCCTTTGCGCCGGCAATACCCAGGTTCAGTTTCTCAATCCCGCGCTTGAGCATGAACTCGACGAGACGCTGACGACTCTCGAATCGGGATTCGCACCTTCGCTCGCGGGCGAACAGGGCACCGCGACTTCGCCGGCGCCGCAAACGCTGGCTTCATGGTTTGATGCTCTTGATGGTCTGCAGAAGTCTGTCGCCGGAAGCCGCGAATTTTTTGAGCAGGCAGCACGGTCGATTTACAACCCGGGTGGCCTGGATGGCGGAATGATTCTGAAGAAGTCAGATGCTTCAGATTCTGAATGGAAGGTAGTCGCCAGCTATATCCCGTACCCGGAGTATGGATTCCAGTTCCGGAATGACATTGTCAACAATGTCGCCGCCTCGGGGCGCGCTGTCTTTCATGATGCGGGGCAGATGGATCAGAGAATGTTCAGCAAAGACCTGCATTCGTGTATCGCCTGCCCCGTTTTCGACCAGCAGAACAATGTGGTCGCCGTCGTCTACGGATTCCGCAGCCAGCACCGGACCAACAATCGCAGGGGCATCCGCAAACTGGAAGCGCAGTTTATCCAGCTGGTCGCAGGAGCCATTTCGGCGGCGACCATCAGGATGCAAAGCGAAGCCGATGCAGCCCGCACGCGTGTGCTTCTTGAACAGGCCTTTGCCCCGAAGGTCGCGAGGTTGCTGGAATCCAATCAGGATATCCTTGCCGGGGGTGACAGAACCGTTTCAGTACTGTTCGCCGACCTGCGCGGCTACTCTACGATCGCAGAACGAATCGGCACGCGCGACACGTATCGACTCCTGACGGACCTGATGGATCGTTTGAGTCGTGTTATTACTGACCACGACGGTGTGATCATCGACTTCTATGGCGACGGGCTGTCAGCATTCTGGAATGCACCGATTGAACAACCCGCCCATGCCCACCTCGCTTGTCAGGCCGCATTGGACATCGTTTCAACGCTACCGGAACTCAATGAGATGTGGGCAACGCGTTTGAATCAGGACCTGCGTGTCGGGGTCGGCGTTCATACGGGAGTTGCGAGGGTTGGAAACAGCGGCAGTTCAACCAGATTGAAGTACGGTCCAAGAGGCAACACGGTCAATATCGCGAGTCGCCTGGAGAATTCCTGCAAGCTGACCGGTCTGCCTATCGTCGTCTCCGGAGAGACGGCTGCAATTGTCGGCAGTCAATTCAGCCTGCGACGCGTCTGCAACTCAAGTCTCAAAGGCATCAGGACTCCAACTGCGATCTTTGAGTTGCGACCGCCGGGAGTTGACCTCAAGACCTACGAACACTGGAAACGATATGACGAAGCTCTCATGGCGTACGAATCCGGCGCCAGTTCTGATGCGATCGGCATCCTGACTCAGTTGCAACTTGAATCAGACGATCCTGTGGTAACGTTCCTGCTGGAGCAGGCGCTGATGTTGAGAAACTCAGTCGAGCCCACCGAAGTTCACAACCGGCCTTCGGGCGAACCCGGAACTCTATTCGCAGTATCTCACTCGTTTGATTCTCAAACGGATCGTGGCAGTGATACGGGGAGCCGGGCGAAACCAACGGTGTCAAGGCAAAGAACGAAGTAGATCAAAGGTAAAGATCCCGGTGGTGTGCCCGTCACTGAAGCGGATGTTGTAGGCGTAATTCCCGACGGGCCTCATTTCAACAACGTCCAGCGGCTGCGCCTGGGCGTCAGACAGTACTGGAAGCTGACCTGCCTTTGCAGGTTCAGGATTCAAGCGTTCTTCAGAGCATGTCGCACACTGGCAACCGTCACGCAACGATTTGTATTTGATCTTCTGACTAACGCCATCGCTCCACTCAATCAGAATTTCACGATCGGGAGTCTTTTCGATTCGAACAGGTAAAAACTGATCAGTCATTACGCGCGCAACTTTCTGGATCATGACCGGAACTTTGAATCCACCACTAACTAACCGACTGCAGCACCATTCTAACCGACGGCAGCACCTCTCTATCCGACGGCAGCAACGCTTTAACCGACGGCAGCACCACTGGCGGCGATTTCACGGATCGCCGACATAAGGCGATCAATCTCATCGTCTGTGTTGTAGTGGACAAGTCCGATACGAACCATGCCCTCGGGTTCGAGTCCGAGATCCGTCGTGAACTGGAGGGCGTAGTAGTTGCCTGACCAGACGAAGATTCCTCGCTGAGCCAACTCTGCAGCGAGACGCGAAGACGGCACATCCCGATGGGTAATCGAAATTGTCGGAAACCGCTCGGACAACCGGCTCGCGTCATCGATTCCGTAGATGGTAATTCCATCAATTGCCTTGAGCCCCTCGATCAAGCGTAGCGACAATTGCTGTTCATAGTCGCGAATGCCCTCAAAGGCCGCAACCAGCGCACTACGGCGTTCAAGATCCCGGTCGCCTGACAGTTCACGTCCGATGTCCGCCAGATAGTCAACACATGCAAGCGCACCGGCGATTGATTCGTGAGACTGGGTTCCTGTCATCCAGCGATCAGGGATTTCGTCTGATGACGGCCTGACTTTGTAGGGTGTCAGATTTTCGAGATGCTCCGCCCTGCCCCACATCACGCCAAGATGCGGCCCGAAAAACTTATATGTCGAGCAACAAAGAAAATCACAACCCCAGTCGGTGACGTCAATCAGTCCATGCGGTCCGTAATGAACCGCATCGAGAAACGTTTTGGCGCCGACTTCACGGGCAAGCGAACAGGTTTCTTTGACCGGATTCACGCCTCCGGATGCATTTGATGCACAGCCGACTGCGACTAACTGTGTCCGATCATTCAGCCTTGACCGGAACTCATCCATATCGAGAGCAAAGTCATCATCTCGAAAACGGATGCGATGAACTTTGACACCACTGTCTTCGGCGGCGAGCATCCAGGGCGCAATATTTGCATCGTGATCGAGTGCGGTAACGATGATCTCGTCTCCCGCAGACCATGTCCGGGCCAGCGCTCGTGAGAATGCAAACGTCAGCGAAGTCATATTCTGTCCGAAGACGATTTCGCGCCTGTCGGTTGCACCAACGAAGTCCGCCATTGCCTGCCGGGCGTCCTCGATCAACCTGTCGCTTTCGTCGCTTGTAGCGAATCCGCCGTGAGTGTTGGCGTTCAAATGAAGCAGGTAGTGACTCATTGCATCGGCGACACACTGCGGCACCTGAGTACCTGCCGGACCATCAAAAAAGACGACTTCCTGACCGTCCAAGGTTCGCGACAGCCCGGGATATTGTTTCCGATACTGAAGAGCATGCTGGCTTGTAAATGTCATTTCAGATCTGTTCCAAATCATTGCAAACGGATTTCTATGACCAGTTTTAGCGGCTTCCGCCACCGTTCTCACCCCACCTTCGGAAGTTGCACAGGCGATCGAAAAAATTCCTGTCTTCTTTCTCGAAAAACAGCGTGTTTGCTACTGAGCGGCGAATGTTCCGCCGGTGTTGAATTCAGTAACTGGTTTACATTCCGCTTAAGAAGGCCATTTCCTCACCACCAGATATCAGACTGCAAAATGCACCTCAACTACTCCGGAATCCTGCCGATTC
>JBCCFB010000093.1:0-21036 GCA_039029995.1 Planctomycetota bacterium | reverse complement strand
CCCTATCTGCCGTGGGCGTTCGAAACTTGAGGAGATTCAACTTTAGTACGAGAGGATTTGGTTGGACGAAGCTCTGGTGTACCAGTTGTCACGCTCGTGGCACGGCTGGATAGCTAACTTCGGAAAGGATAAACGCTGAAAGCATCTAAGCGTGAAGCCCTCCCTGAGATAAGGATTCGTAAGTGTTTACACGAAAGTCCCCTCGAAGACTACGAGGTTGATAGGCCAGATGTGTAAGCTCAGTAATGAGTTCAGCTAACTGGTACTAACGGACGAATGCTTGACCACATATATCCAGGTCTCTCGCTTCTTTCATCGAAGTGAGCGATGAACGGTTTCACGACCGGTCATCGAAGCTCTAAACAAACGTGAAATCGAGTGGTTTGCCATCAATACACACTGTTGTCAATTCTGACTCTGTCAGATTGAAGTCAAAGACATAGATCTTCGGATCAGGTCACGTCGGGTGAATAAGCCGACGTGCCCTCTTCCGGCGAACATATGAAAGTGGTCACACCTGTTCCCATCCCGAACACAGAAGTTAAGCACTTTCAGCCGATGATAGTACTGCAAGTGCGAAAGTAGGTATCGCCGGATTATTTATAAAAGCCCTGCACGGGAAACTGTGCAGGGCTTTTTTTGTTTATCCATGGCGTGAATTTCCTAGTGATCTTTGCGCTGACAGACAATGAACAGTGTGCACTCGCTGGTCCAGTCGTTGTAGAAGGCGCACGCGGAAACTACACAGCGAGACTACTTTGCCTGAGCAACTGTGTTTACCTGTTTGGCCGCACAGTCCGGGGATCGGCCTTCGCTTTAGCAGGCTTCGGCTATATCTAAGACGCTTTTGCGGAATTAGTTTGCTCAGAATTAGTTGGTAGACATTGCTACGAGTCATCCGCAAGCCAGAAGGTGTCCGTGATCGCGCCGAATCAATCGCGAAATTCCCCTTTTGCTGGTGTGATGCCTGGTTCGGCCGGGGTTTCCTTGGGGAATGCTACCAATCAGCGGTAAATCGTCGATCGGTAGACTCGAACGATTTTTCCCATAACAAAACAGTAGTCTTTCTGTTCACAAGCACGGCGGACCCGCCGGGGAAAAAATTAGTAATGCTAATGGTAGTTGCGCGATGCTTCGTGAATGTTTGCCAACTGTTGTCTAATTGCATACAAATCAGTGGGAGCAAAGAAGGATAAAAGAGGCGCATTTCTCATCACCTGCTCAATTGAGGAAGCCCGATGTCTAAAAAACCACTTCTTGCTGCAGTTGTCGTTCAGATTGTTCTTTTGTTGCTATGCGACGCCGTACTTCTGGCGGACCCGGTGCAATCCAATGCACCGCCAGTTTTTTGTCTTCGCATCACGGATGTCGAACAGGTTGCCCTTGGAGATGGGACTCCGGGGAACGACTTCGCGATATCTATGGAAATTCTAAACTGGTCCGACTCCATGGCCGGCGGGTTCTAAATGGCAGGTACTGTCGGCTGTTCCGGCAACGTGCAGATTCATGGTGCAGGAGTTGACCGTGATGGGCGCGGCGGGCTGATCGGTGGAAGTGACATCGACGCGACCGGCGCCGGGCTGACTTCTGGACAAGGGACGTTTGACGCAATCCCGATCCACGGAGGTAGTGGTCGAAACGGCTTGCTGAATGACTGGAATGCAAGCAGTCAGTCTGCATCAACCGCCATGTGGTCGCAAGGCTCCTCGCTGACCTACCAGGATTTGCTCGGTCCTGGTTTGCCCGCATCAAATTTTCTCGTTCCCAGTCCAAGTCCTCCTTATGCTCCGGGTGATTCAGACGCACTTGGTGATAGTTCGATTGACGGGGGGCCGGGGACCACCGTGATGGACGACCCCGTACCTAACGGCACTGGAAACGTACTGGATGGACTCACAATGACGTTTCAGAATTGGGAGGAGCACGACAGATTGTCGTTGAACTGGTTTATGACAGATGCAGCAGGAAATCCGATCGGTACTGCAGGCATCGGAAATCCGTTCGGGTTCGGAACGATGAACCTTGTCAGAATCCCGGAAGGCAGCACGCTTCCGGGTGGCATCTTTAATGGAAACACGGGTTCAATCAGGGACCGGCCAGTTTTTTCGGGACGACCTATTTGATTCCAGGGCAGGCTGAGTTTGCCGTGGAATTCAGTGCTGGAACCACAGCCGAGTTCAAGAACGCATCCGACAATATTTACGGTGCTAGAGTCAATTTCTTTATTCCGGAGCCATCAAGTTTCGCCGTTCTCGTGCTGACAGGGATGATTGCCAGCGGTTCACGGCGACGCAACTTCTAATCCAGGTGAATAACTGCCGACAGCCCTGCACGGGAAGCTGCGCAGGGCTTTTTTCGCTTGTACGAATTGCTTGTGCAGCGATTTACTGGCGTTGGCAAGATCAATGCGTAACGCACAACTAAGGCTCGAATAGTCCCTACTTGATCAATGTGACACTTGCGTCACGACGAGGAGAATCCGTTTGGCGATATTCGACAATTCTGTTGGCCGCAGCGGTATGTCTTTCGCTTCTAACGCTTTGCCCGCACAAGCCACAGTTGCACCGATAGAGTTTCCCGGGATGTTTGTCGAATCTCGTGAAGAGAAAGATGGCTGAGGGCGTCCTGCAAAAATAGCGAAACAGGATTTCATTCGGAGTAGGGCTTGCTTATTGCCACCCTTCCTCTAATCGGGACGCACAAAAAAGCGTAGAGAGGTTCATGATACGCATCTACTCCGAAACTTTCTTCCAGCCCCAGCGGATCAGCAGGTAGTGAGTTCGAATAACGTATCGGCCGACAAGCACGGCAAGAACGATATTTACAGCAAACAGAAACAAATCCACACCCGCAGGTGGTGCTTTCGGAATCGACGGCATCGGCACACCAGGAAACAGCCAGCGATAGAGCAACCACGGCGAATTGACCAATTGCCAATTTGTACGCCGAACAAATGGCTGACCGGATTGCGAAACACCACCACCAGAACGCCGGTGACCGCAGTCAAAAAGAGGAGTTTCCTGATTGTCCATCTGAATCGGTGCGGTGTCGAAACCGCAGCCGCGTCCTTTTCCGCGGGGGCTTCAGCTTCCGAAGTTTCTTCGTCAGGATTGAGCTCGCATTTGCACCCAGATTGACTTCATCTTCGATCGAGATCTTGAGACCGCCTTGTGCCGCTACGTTGACAATGGCCGCTAGATGTGCGGGAGTTTTCAGCCGAAGTCGCGCCGCCTCAATCGGTTCTGCGCATGAGTTACATCGTGTGACAAGATATTTTGCCATCAGGGCCCTGTTGGATTAGAGCCCGTTGGATTAGCGAATGCGCTGCTAACAATTCTAGCAGCGCACCTGTCCAACTTTAGTACAACGGCACGAATTATTCGAATCACATTTTTGCCTGGCCGTACGGAATCAACGCGACCTTCGTCGACGAAGAACCACCCCGGCGACAGAAGTCAAAAACAACACGGTAGCTGACGGTTCTGGAACCGGTTGAAGAGTCAATGTCGGGTTTATCCAGTTCGACCAGTCACCAAAATGATCTCCATTTGAGGATGCAACAAGTGTCAAAAATCTGGTATCCGAACCGATCGAATTTGATCCGAAATCAAACGTCTGCTCCTGTCCATTCACGTTGACCGAATTCAGCAGCGCCCCGTCTCCAAAGACGTAGTAGTCGATGTTGGCTGACACATGGTTTCCATTGGCAGCAACAAGCGCATACGAAGAGACTGACATGCCGGGGTTGGCGGATTCGATCGCATCCAGATCAAATGTAATTCCTTTGCTGGCGTGAGCACCTATTATTGAGTCGAAGATCAGGCCTGTATTGGTGAACACGTTCAGCCCGTTCCAGATGTGATCCCAGGTCTGCGCGTTTGTATCTGAAATTCCGGTGACTGAGATTCCTGTCGATGAAATCTGGATTGAGTTTGTTCCACCGAATCCACCATCGGGCGTGAACACGCCGTCGACAAACGGGTTGGACGAGGCAATATAGGAATTGCCCGGCGTGAAAGAGCTGCTGGTATGAGTGCCTTGAGCATTTCCATTTAGCATATTGATGCCCTGATTGGAACCATTGCCTGTTCCATCGCCACCGCCCACGATGTCTGCAAGATCTAAGACCAGATCTGCTTGTATTTCTGAGCCGCCTTGAACAGCAAAGAGAGATGCCGACATGAAGAATAAGATGAACAATCTGCGAAATGGCTGAATACGGTATGGTGTGGAGAGGCTAAGACTGAACCGGAGTGCTTCTATTGAGTGCATTTCTTTTCCGTAGTTGAATATCATTGGGATCAACAAGCCAAACGGATTTCAGCCAATGGTCGGACAAAAACGCTTGTTTTTTGAGGGACGTTCATAAGTCCACGACGGTTTCAAGTTTATGATTAGGGCTCTGTGAACCCTGTTTCCAGCCTCGACTGAAGTGAGACCGATGCGATTTGTGATGAAGAAGGTAGCCCTGATTACCACCGCTATCTGGCTGATTGCCTGTCAGACAGAGAGCTTCGCCCAGCCACAATATGAGATCATCAGCCTCGGGCAGGCCGGCGAATCATTCAGTGGCGGTCAGGCTGCAGCTTCTGGTGGAATGTTCGTAGCCGGTTTCAGCGACAACGATCCTTTTGTCTGGGATGCCACTACAGGAGTTGTTACTCCCCTGCCCTCTGAAGCTACACGCCCGTTCAGCACTCCTTGGGCAGTCAACGACTCTGGAGCAATTGTCGGCATCGGCGCGACGACGTTCTTCGGCTCCAGCGCGCTACCGGTCATCTGGGACGGAGGAACAGCATCGGCATTACAACTGCCTTCCGGTCAGACACTCGGCCGCGCTTACGGGATTAACAACAGTGAGCTGATCGTTGGCTCGGTTAATGGTGGATCTTTGGAGCAGGCCGCCGTTTTCTCAACCTCGGGCCCCGGAACAGTTTTGACGCAGACATTTAATGGCGGTGACTTGATCACAGCCTACGGAGTGAATGATTCAGGCCGGATCGTCGGTCAGGGAAGCGATCCGAATAACGCCGCTGTTACCAAAGGCTGGTTTCTCGATGACGGTGATAGCGCCGCGACGGATATCGGCGCACTTACTTCTCGCGGTCACAACAGCGCGATTCCGTTCGACGTTTGCAGCGCAGGGTTCATCACCGGTTCCAGTTCGCTCAACAGCGGTGCCGATGGACGGCCGTTTTTCTGGAGTGATGCCGGGGGCATGATTGAGATTCCTTTGCCCTCGGGTACATCAACTGCCAGCGGCCGCGGAGTGAACGACCATGGCTGGGTCGTGGGGACCGGCGGTGGCGCGACCGCGGTTCCGTTTCTTTGGGACGGCAATAATACCTATCGTCTCCAGACTTTGATCACTGAGGGAGGCGCAGGCTGGGATCTGGAAGCAGGGACGTCCAACGGCGCTTTCAGCATTTCGGATGACGGCACTGTAACGGGGCGCGGTTTGCTCGACGGAGAGTTGACCGCTTTTGCAATGGTCCTGCTGGAGCCTGAGCCGGTTGCTCCGGATTCGGTGACGACTACGAAGGGGCTGTACGCGGGCGGTGATGTGTCGAGTATCGGGAGCAGCGATAACATTGATTACCGGATTCAACGTTCCAGCTTTGACCTCCAGTCGCGAACCGAGCTCGAGGTCAAGGCAACCAGCCCCAGCTCTAACCCTTCCAGTTTCGACGTCACGCTTGAGGGCTCTGTGTTTGCACGGAGCAATGTTGAGCAGACGATCGAACTTTACGATTACGATCTGCAGGCCTGGGAACTTGTTGACACACGTGACGCGGCAAGATCTCCTTCGCCCGATTCCGTCGTTACGCTTTCAGCTTCCGGAGATTTGTCCCGATTCGTTGAGCCGGGGACCCGTTGTATTGAAGCGAGAATCCGGTATCAGTCAGCCACTCAAAGGCAGCAATTCCAGTCGAACACAGATCAATTTGAATGGCGAATCAGGTAGTTGCGAACGCTTCGGTTTCAATCTGCCCGGATGTTGTTTGTCCTTCAATCGCAACATTGAACGAGCAGGATGTTGATCCGGCCGGAATCAGCGGAAACGGGCTCCACGGTTTATCGACGTCGACTTCAGTTTGGATTGACGGTGAATCTTCCGATTGTCCTTACATAAATGGTGCAGCCCCCATCGACGCACGACAATTGATGCTGCGCTGAGCCGGTTGAGCTTACGTAGCTGCCCGGTTCCAGTGCCACTGCAGCGTCGCTCTCACGCGTGCGGAACTGAGGAGCTCCGGAAATCACTACCGCACGGAACTCCGGGCTTTCTGTCGTGATACTGCCGGAAAAGCCGGCCGGTAGCTTCACAAATGTGCCATTGAGTTGGTCATCCTGCGGACTGCCCCACAGGAACGCCAACTCGGCGCCCGCGGAAACGGATGAATCGTTCCCCGCAATCCAGTTTGTATTCTCTTCGTTGAGCCAGACTAAATTGGCGGCATCAATGTTGACCGGTCGTTCGCCATTATCAAACGACTCGTCCACGCTCATTACCCGGTACGGACCGTTTTCAATTTCGATATAGGCAACGATCGAGCTGCCCGTTGCCGATGTAATGTGGACCTCACCAGCCGGCTGCGTCCAGTATGAACCAGGCGGCATCCACATTTCAGCCGACTCCGGATCGTCATTGTGAACGAGACCTGAAATTACGACACCTCGATAAGAGACGTTATGAATGTGAGGAGGCGACTCAAAGCCATCAACGAACTTGACAAGGAAGCCTGTCTTGCGCGATTCAGTGCGGTTCCCCCAGACGTTTGCAGCTTGAGGACTCTGATCGCCACGAGCAGGATTCAGTTGCTCCCAGGCAAGTTCCGAAGCGAGAACAACTTTGCCTTGCGCCTCTTCGTTTGCGGGAATGTTCGCCGCCTCATCCTGCGCGTTGGCGGCGGAAAATAGTTGAAACATAACGAAGAGGCAAGCTGCTGTAACACGCGTGCATGAACGACCAAAGTTGATGTGAGAATTCATAGCGAAGAGGTACCTGAAGAGTTAGCCGGGCCAAGTGAACGTGTGCTGCGCGAATTGAATTCGAAGAGTAACAGGAAAACTGAACACTATTGCAACCGATGCGCAGTGTTTTGCAGCATAACTGGCATGTAACTCAATCTGCTAATTGTGGATGACAACCTTCCCCATTGCCTGGCCGCTTTCCAGTCGTGAATGCGCTTCGCCTGCTTGTTCAAGCGAAAATTCCGATTGGTCGAGCACCGGGCGTAAACCACCTGCTTCGGCGATGTTGGCCAGATTGCGAAGGATTTCGGCATGTTGCTCGCGGCGGAAATTATGAAGCATTGGAATCAGCATGAAGACGACATGCAGCGAGAGACCCTTGAAATGAACCAGGGTCAGATCGATCTCGCACATGGAAACGGTAGAGGCCACATGGCCGTTTAATGCGGCGGCTTCGAAGGAGTTGAGCATGTTAGCGCCCCCGACGGAATCGAAGACGACATCAAAGCCGGCGCCACCGGTGTGTTTCTCGACGTATTCGGCAACTTTCTCCGTCTTGTAGTTGATTCCTGCCGCTCCGAGTTCACCGATCATGGCAAGCTGTCTTTCACCGCCTCCCGTGGAAAAAACCTCTGCGCCGAAATGTTTCGCCAATTGAACTGCAACGTGGCCGACTCCCCCGGACCCACCGTGCACAAGTACTTTCTGACCCTCCGAAATTCCTGCCCTGGCCAGGCCTTCGTAGGCAGTAATCGCGACCAAAGGCAAAGCAGCCGATTCACGCATTGAAAGATTTCGAGGTTTGTGCGCGATCAGGTTGGCATCGGCGACGATGTATTCAGCCAATGTGCCGGGCAAGTCAGCCAGTCCACCAGCGCATCCATAGACTTCGTCACCGACAGAATAGGTTTTGACGCCTTCTCCAACACTTTCGACAGTGCCAGCGAAATCCATTCCTAGAATTGCAGGCGTGTCCGGCGACAACGGCAAGTCTTTGCCCATTTTCCGGATCATCGTATCAACCGTGTTGACACTGGATGCCTCAATTCTGACAAGCACGTGTCCCGGTTTCAGTTCGGGGAATTCCACCTCTTCCGCTTCGAAAACGGCACCATCGCCGTATTCCTTGATAACCATTGCTTTCATAACTGAAGATTCCTTTGAATAAATTCTGTAGCGGCCTCGTGCCTAACCGATGTCCTGCACCTGCATAACAAGATCGTTCCAGTTTCGTTGATTCTCTAAATCGTTTTGCATTTGCTTTTCGTCGGCAATTGAAAACCGTTCGATGGCGGGCGTCCTGCTCGTCGCCTGGTACAGCCAGTAGGCTTCGGCTTTCAAAGCTTCGTCAATCGGTTTGTCGATCGATTCGTAGACGGTCTGCTTGCAGGCATTGATCGATTCGGCGGGGAATGATGCAATTCGACTGGCAAGTTCGTCAACGTAGGGGCCGATCTCATCTGGATCTAGTGCTTTGTTGATGGTTCCATATGCTTCGGCTTCGTCAGCGTCGAAGTCGCGAGCGCTGAGGATGATCTCGAGTGCTC
The DNA here is from genome assembly GCA_039029995.1 of Planctomycetota bacterium. Lineage (GTDB taxonomy): Bacteria > Planctomycetota > Planctomycetia > Pirellulales > Pirellulaceae > Mariniblastus. Next base: position 12,514 of record JBCCFB010000093.1, on the reverse strand, counting down.
GCCCGAGTCCGGTCTGGCGCGCCATGCGCGAGGCGCCTCCACCGCACGGTAGAATACCCATTCCGACTTCCATCTGCATGAACTTGAATTTCCCTCGCGCCGCAAAACGCATGTCACATGCAAGTGCGAATTCATGACCGCCACCACGCGCGAAACCTTCAAGTTTCGCAATCGTAGCTTGAGGTAGACGGCTGATTCGTTCGAGAACCGACTGTAGATCCAGTAGTTGCGCTTCGTCGCGGGAAACGGCCTCGGTTGACATCTCCTTCAACAGGTTGGTGTCGTAATGACAAACCCAGATTTCAGGATGGGCCGATTGGAAGATAACGACTTTGATTTTTCTGTCACGTTCGAGCCGAAGAGCGAGCGTATTCAAGTCGGCAAGCATTTCCTGGCCTTGCAGGTTCACAGGCGGAAAGTCGATAGTCACGCGCAGGATGCCGCTGTCTTCTTCTGCTTTGAATGTCTTAAAGCCTTCGTAACTCATGTTTGCTCCATTGCGGAATGGTTTGAGCTTATTCAATTTGCTGAAGTGATTTGCTCTGCACTTCTATGATTTGGCTGATAATATGAGTACAGCCATCTGTGGCAAGTACGCACAATTTGGACACGTAGTTACAAAATGGATACCACCGGCAAGACAAGGCACACCAGTTACGACCCGCCGGCTTGCCCGGTGGAGGCAACACTTGAATTAATCGGGGGCAAGTGGAAAGGCATCGTGCTCTACCATCTTCTTGCCGGGCGATTGCGATTCAGTGAGCTGAAGCGTGCGATCGGATGCGTGACTCAACGGATGCTGACCAAACAACTGCGCGAGCTGGAAGATGTCGGCCTGGTCAACCGCATCGTTTACGCGGAAGTGCCGCCAAGGGTCGAGTACGAGTTAACCGACGAAGGTAAATCTCTTGAGCAGATTCTCAACCTGCTGAAGGAATGGGGAGAATCCCGTGCCGTCGGCCTGCTCGAAGCGCGGCTGAAAAAGAGCTCTTCGCCAGAATAGTGCATCTTTCATCGTGCAACTTTGTCTAGCTGGAATTCCGTCCAGAACCTGTCTATATATCCGCGCCATCTTTTTGCACACATCATGCGGCGGTGCGAACGAGACGTTGACTTTTTGCTGAACCATCTGCCGTCGCAGGCGAAGGGAAAACCCGCCGGGCGCGCAGCCAATCAAAAGCTATTTTCGAGAGTGCAGTATCGTGGCCGGCACTTTCAGCAGTTCCCTCACGCGTTGAAATTGGAGGAACCTGGTTGACGGAATTGCATCTTGAAGCAGCCGCGTGCTCGCAAGTGCTTAAAATTCCAATCGTCATTTCGTGATCGCGGTGATGCGTGATCGCCTGATTCAAGAGTTCGCAGTGCATTTTCCTGCCGTGCAGCGCAACGAAGTTGATGACATTTGAGATCGACTATGTCCGACCTGACAGATTCAGCCCAGCAATTCCTTGTTCAATTTTCGTTTCTCAAGTGGTGTCGTGAAATCGGCCGCAGGCCCGCGAGAAATGAGAGAGACAAGGTGGTCTTCGAGGGGGCATTTGAGGAACTGGAGCCGCGCCTCAATCTGTCGGCATCTCTGCCGGTGGATTTCAGCACTGCCAGTCCATCAACAAACGGCACGACCCCGCATTCGCTGTTTCGTGCTGCCTACAAGAGCGCAGTAGACGTTGACTACAGTTCTCTCTCTGAACCGGATTCAACCTTGTTTGACAGGGGCTTAAATGAAACCGAAGCTCCGCGGCAATTGGTGATTTTTGATGCTGGAATCGAGAACATTGAGCAACTACTCAGTAGTTTTGAAATCAACCACAGCAAGCCTGCGTTTGAAGTTTGTTATCTGGATGCAGGGGCCGATGGCGTCGAACAGATCTGCCGGCTTCTCGCTGACAAAAACAGGGTTTATGACGGGATGCACGTGTTTTCAAATGGACCCCAAGGGAACATTCAGCTTGGAAATGGCCTGCTGAACAACGGAAATCTTCATTTGCACGCCGGCGCGATTATGTCCTGGGCCTCTTCGTTCACAGCTGAAGCTGAAATCATGATTTTCGGATGCGACCTTCCTGGATCGAGCGAAGGTCAAACGTTTATTGAGTCACTGGCACTCTTAACGGAGACCCATATCTCAACATCAAATGATTTGACGGGTGCTGCAGCGCTGAATGGTAAATGGGATCGGGAGGTCAACTTCAACGATTTGCAGTTCAGGGTGTTCGAATCTTCATCCCATTTCGGGGCTAGTCGATAAATTCCTGCAAAATGACGGCATACTAGATTGCATCTGTAACGCATGTCTAGCGACAAACAGTGCCCACCAATTTCTTGCCCTTGCGCGGCGATTCATCGCACCCCGTAAAGGGAGTGATTTTGCAAAACGTCGCCGTTGTCCGATTCGGTAACGGAAACGGCATTCAATCAGGCAGGCCTTAGTCGCAAAACGGGGCGACACTCTAGCCTAAGTCAATTGAAACGTTCCAGTAATACTTTCAGTGTCACAAAGTCGTACTGGAAAATTTACGGTCAACGATTGCAGCACTTTGGTTTGTGCGGACAAAAGTTTCGCTAAATGCCGGACATAATGCCTTGGCACATCAGTTGCTTCTTCTCACTGGATCTGACTGTCTCCAGTTTCCCGGGGACCGTATTGACCCAAGCTCCCTTCCGACTCTTAAGACACTTCCGGAAACGACATGCCTTACCTATCAGAATCAGCAAAGCAACTTCTATGCGAACTTCTTGCTCTAAAGCAGGTTCGTGAGAGCCCTGAAACACAAGATGATCGACACAAGTTTGGCGGCAATTTCGAAGAGCTTGAGCCGAGGATAAATCTCTCTGTCTCGATGCCGGTCGTGGACACCGGGATGATTGATCCAAACAGTCAGTTTCTTGAAGAGATCACTGCTGAACAGGCATCGTTGATTTTTGAGAGTCAGATCGAGTCGGCAGTACTCGGGGCAGCGTTCGGCACTGAGGCGCCGGCCGCCGAGCCGAGGCAGTTGGTAATTGTCGATGCCGCTGTAGAAAACAGCGAGGAGTTGATCGATATTCTTCGCATCACTGATTCGCAAGCCAATTACGAAGTTCATTTGCTGAGCCGCGCCAGTGATGGCGTTGAGCAGATTTCTCAAATACTGGACAACTTCGGTGGGCTTTATGATGCCGTCCACATTCTCTCGCATGGTGACGACGGACACATTCAACTTGGTACTGGAACACTGCATCATGGCAACATCGAGTCATATGCCGGTGAAATCGCGTCGTGGTCAACATCGATTTCGGCTGACGCTGACATCATGATCTACGGATGCAATCTTGCTGAAACCGAATTCGGACATTCATTGATCGAGTCGGTAGCAATGCTAACGGGGGCTGACGTCGCAGCATCGGACGACATCACCGGGGCAAGCGAGCTTGGCGGTGACTGGGATCTGGAAGTCAATGTCGGCGATGTCAATTACGCGAGCCTTGGTGCGGCGTCGTGGGATGGCGTCCTGTTAACTGATACTGATGGCGACGGTGTCGGTGATGCAAACGACCTGGACAGCGATAACGACGGGATCTCGGATGCGGATGAGCATCATGAACTCTCCGAGATAGCCGCCTCGGAATATCTGACTTTTAGAGGCAGTGCATCAGCGGTAAGTGGCAATGAGCTGAACCTCACATCTGAAGGCGTTTCGAGCTTCGGAACCGCGATGTCGTCGCAGCAGATCAACCTTGGTTCCGACTTCACGATGTCGTTTCAAGCATACTTCGGAACCAATGATCAGGGTGCTGACGGAATGACGTTCGTGCTGCACAACGATCCGGCCGGAAGCAATGCGACGGGAAGTAGCGGTCAAGGACTCGGGGCAGCCGGAATCTCCAATGGTGTTTCAATCGAGTTTGACACGCACAAGAACACGGGTGAGTCAGTATTCGACCACACGGCAATCGTCGGAACAGAAGCCGGCGACGTCCTCAGCAGCTCTGTCGATTTTCCGAATCTCGAAGACGGGCAATGGCATGACGTTGTAGTTTCATGGGATGCGTCTACACAAACACTTAGCTTTACGTTGGATGGAACAACCGCGGGCTCAGTCACTGGCGACCTCGTGAACAGCTACTTCGGCGGAAGTGACCTGGTGTATTTCGGATTTACGGGTGCCACCGGAGCACGTAGCAACGATCAGTCTGTTCGCGTGGGCGATTTCACCGGCGAATGGGTCGACGATGCGTTCCTGAAAAATGATATCGACAATGATGGAATTGCAAATGTCTTTGACCTCGACAGTGACAATGATGGCATCGCCGACAACATCGAGGCTCAAACTGCATCTGGCTACATTGGTCCGAACGGAGTGGTCGATTCGAACGGTGTCGATACGGCTTACACAGGTGGTTTGACCACAGTCGATTCTGATAATGACGGGCTCGCTGACTACCTCGACACAGACAGCGACGACGACGGCATTCTGGACAACGTTGAATCGGGACTTGCCGCAACGACCGATGCAACCTTTAGTGATGTCAATGGCAGCACAGATGATCCGGCAACCGCATTTGCGAACACTTCAGGTCTTTCGGAGGTCGATTTCCGTGCAAAGAAAATCGTTGTCCTGGAAGGCGTTCCGGCCAACCGGATCCTTGGCAATTTTAATAGCGAAGTCGATCGATTTGACGTGTCAGGATTAGTCAATGGTTACGGCGAGGCCTTTTCCACTGGCGACGTCGCGATTGACTCTGATGGTAACGGCAACGCGAAGTTGATTTTCAGTTCAGAACATGAATATGTCCTGACGGGTGTTGATCCGACAACCATCGATACAAACTGGCTGATTTCTGCAGGCATTCCGGATGGAAGTATCGGGATTGAAATCCCGGATACAACGGTCAGTGTCTCTGCAGGCCGCACAACTTTTGTGACGATCGATCCTGTGGATAGTGATCCCTTCAGTAACGATACAGTTTCCATCGATCGAATCAACGGTCAGGCCATTTCATTGGGGGGGACCTATACGCTTCAAAGCGGTGTTGTCCTCAAAATGGTCAGTGAAACGCAGTTTTCTGTAAACGGAGACAATGCTACTGAATCAGTTGAAAACCTTACGGTCAGATTGAGTTCGGAAAGCGGAAATGTTGCCACTGCGGTCATGAGCGTAGTCGTAACACCTTCAGTAACCGGAACCGTTGTTCAAGCGGCTGACGACAGTTTCATTGTCACGACGGAGAACGAAGTTTCCGAAGGGACTGTGCTGCTTAACGACATCGATGCCGAAGGCGATTACATAGAAGTCACACACGTTGATGGTCAGTCAATCTACGACGGCACAGTGGCTCTCGCTTCGGGTGCCCTCATTACGATGAATGCAGATGGTACCTTCTCGTACGATCAGAACGGCGCATTCGATTCTCTTGATGTCGGACAATCTGACACCGACACGTTCAACTACACGGTTGCGGATTCAGACGGCAGCGCGACAGTGACCGTGACGATGAACATCCACGCAGTGATGCCGACATTCCCGACCGACGGCGCAACCTACCAGGTTCACTCTTCACAGGGGCAGCTTGTCACCGTCGATACTGTGAATAAGACACTTGTAAATGCGCAGTATCAGGCCAAGGTCAAGTTGAACGCGGTTGGTCTCAATACGGCAGATAATTATGCATACGGCTTCAATCAGAACGACAAGACGCTTGTCCAGATCGGCTCGAACGGGCAATACATCGACCTGGGATACGTCGATGGTATGCCGTCACCGAACAAAGGTTCCTACGTAGGTGACTTCGGTCCTGACGGCCTGTTGTATGTTCGTCCGACATCTGACATCAGTCAGTTATACGGGATCGACGTGACAACGCAGACTGTGACGAACAAAATCAAGTTGTCGACCAACTTGAGTCGCGTGTTCGACATCACCTGGAATGCCCGGGACAACATGTTCTATACAGTTCGCCGTGGTTCCGGTGGCGGCGAAGACGCGCTATTGTCGATTTCACTCGACGGGAACATCACGCAGATTGGAACAGCCAGAATCAAGGACAACACTTTCGGGGCGATGTTCTCTGATGCTAATGGAGGCGTTTACGGAATCTCCAATCAGAGCGGGTTCGTTTACCAGCTGGATACGACAACGGGAGTCGCCACGAAGGTGGCGGAAGCGAATCCATCGGGGAGCAACGATGGATTCTCCAACCCTGACCAGGTAATCGCACTCGCCCCGCTCGCGAAGAACGACTCCTTCGCGACCTCGCGTACATCCGTTTCCGGAAACCTGTTTGAAGACAACGGAAGCGGGATCGACATCGATGGCAACGGTGATGAGTTCGAGATAACCGCAATCAACGGGCAGACTTTAAGCGTCGGCAATCAGATTACTCTGGGGTCGGGCGCTTTGCTGACAGTAAATGCCGATGCGACTTTCAGCTATGACAGCAACGACGTTTTCACATTCGAAGATGGTGATGTTGTAACCGACACGTTCAGCTACACGATTACTGATTCGACTGGTCTAAGCTCAATTGCTGAAGTCGAAGTGAACCTGCGCGTCAATTCAGTTTCAGGTACTGTGTTCGCAGATCTCGACAAAGATGGTGTGCAGGATTCCAGCGAACACGGAATTCACAACGCTCTCGTTACACTGTCGGGAATCGATACTGATGGAAACAGTGTCGAAAGAACAACCTTGACCGATGTCGGAGGTAGCTACAGTTTCGGGCAACTCGCCGATGGAAACTATCAGGTGACCCAGGCCAACGTTGAAGGGTACGTCGATGGTCAGGTCATCATCGGGACCGGCAATGGAACGGCTGGTGAAAGCAGTGTAAGTGGAATCGAAATCAGCGGCGACACTTCGAATCTCCTGACCGGTTACAACTTTGCAGAACAGGAGCAGGCTTCGATTCTCGGCAGCGTATTCGAAGATACCAACAATGATGGTGTCCTCGATCAACATGAAATCGGGATCGAAGGTGTCACGGTAGTTTTGACAGGAACCGACGTTGATGGAAACGCGGTGAACCTGACTCAGCAGACTGATCAGGATGGGACATATTACTTTGACGGATTGACCGAGGGTTCATATTCCATCTCTCACGTCCAGCCGGGCAGTCACCTGGAAAACGGCCTGGAACTTGGTGATGGTGGAGGAACAATCTCCAACGGTGAGTTCATCGGGATCAATCTTTCCAATGGTGACGCTGTCGAAGGTTACAACTTTGCAGAGCTGGAAAGCGGCGAGATTTCAGGATTCGTTTACGCCGACATGGATCGCGATAAGTCGTATGACTATGACGATGTCGGACTTGCCGGTGTAACGGTGACGTTGACCGGCGTTGACGACCTCGGCGCGGAAGTAAGCCGTACCACCTCGACTGACTCGGACGGAAAGTACGTTTTCTCGGGTCTTCGGTCGGGCACTTACACAGTCAGTTCTGCTGACGTGCCGACGCTTACCGATGCCGAAGAGCAAGTCGGTTTGTTCGACGGTGACAGCCAGGATACCGCGGGCACGGGCGTTGCCGGCGACAACGAGATCACCGGAATCGAATTGGGTGCCGGAGTGAACGCTTCGTTGTACAACTTCCGTAAACTCGACGACGGGTATCTGGCCGGGATCCTCGCACAATCTACAGACGAAGTCGTGGTCTTCAACGGAACGGCCGGCGATGATGTGTTCGATTTCGTTGCAGGTCACTCACAGCATGTCGTTACCCTCAATGGCGTCGAGCAGATCATTTCCGCTGACGTCAGGAAGTCGATTCACTTCATGGGTGGTGAAGGATCGGATTCGGTGACGATTACCGGTACTGATCACACCGAGCAGGCTGAGCTTCGAGAAACCTCAGGCAAAGTCACTGGTACCAACTATCAGGTCAAGGTGTACAACGTGGACGACATCCGTGTTGATGGAAACGGTGGTGAAGACCGCGCATTCCTGTATGACACATCCGGTGACGATGACTTCTACGTCACCGAGGACCTGGCTCACATGACCAGTAGTACCCACTATTCGGAAGTGGTTGGATTCCATCGCGTCTACGCAACAGCAACGGCCGGATTTGATGAGGCCCAGGTCGACGGTACGAGTGCCAGAGAAACTTTCCGCGGATATCGCTACAAGTCTGTATTCTTTACCTTCCATGTCTACTTCAGCATGTCCAACTTCGATAGCGTCTCGGTTGACGCGGGCGATGGCGGAACCGACATGGCTTACATCTGGGACTCAGTCGGCGATGACACGTTCACTGCGACAGAAAATGAAGCGACCATGTCAGGCGATGGATTCAGTATCCGCGTTGGTGACTTCAGTCGCGTGAAAGCTTATGCACGACGTGGTGGAAACGATGTTGCCGATCTCTACGACGGAGCCGGCGATGACAGCTATTACGCCCGTCCCACGTTCTCAAAAATGAAGGGCGACGGATTCGACAACTGGGCGGTCGGCTTTGAAGAAGTTACCGGCCACGCAGTCAACGGAGGTGTTGACAAGGCCTTCATGTACGACTCGCAGGGAGCAGACACCTTTACCTTCACCACCGAACAAGCGGTGCTTACCGGAGACGCATTTGACAACACGGCCAACACGTTCGAAAGAGTCTATGCCTATGCAACACGGGGCACGGATGACGTCGCAACGCTGAATGATTCGGCTGGAGATGACGTCTTCCGTGGTAACTCGGTGAATGCGAGGATGTACGGCGATGGTAGCTTCTATGTGCTGGCCCGTCACTTTGACGATGTTGACGCGATTTCAACTGGTGGCAACGATCGTGCCTACCTGTACGATTCGGACCGCAATGATCGACTTGTTGCGAACGCGAATTCCGCTCGATTGTTCGGAAAGTACTTCGACAACTCGGCCGCCGCATTCAGTAGAACGTACGCCTTCGCTTCCAACGGCGGATACGACACGGCGATCTTCAATGATTCGGCTGGTGACGATGTCTTCCGGACCGATAGTCATTCATCGCGGATGTACGGCGACAGCTACTACAATCAGGCTCGTGGATTTGAGCAGGCGGTCGTCAACCTGCAGTCACTGGGCAGCGGCGACCGCACACTGTTTAACGATACGAGTCTCGATGATTTCGACGCTCAGCAAGCCCGGATCCTTCTCGAAGCGCGCGGCTACACGATAAACCACCTAGCAGGTTCGAGTGAAAACGAGGTCGTTGACCTGATCCTTGAAAACGACGAATGGATTGAGCAATAGACTCAAATTGGCCCGCAGCAACAAAGGCCGTGCGGCTCGCGCGGCCTTTTTTTTGCGCCGGTATTTAAGCTGGTATCGAGTTCGGCGCGCAGATAACAGTATCCGAGTTTAGATGAATTATTCCCGGAAACGTTGAATACAGTCCCCATAAGGAAAGTGTCCTACCAGTTATCTGGCCGGATCAGACGGTTTCGTCATCTAGGAAGTTCACCTGAGCGTTACCCATAACTGCTCCTATTCTTGTACAAAGCCGCGTGATTCACGCGGCCTTTCTCTTTTTCGCTGTTGCCATTGCCCCGTTCTTCCCAAACCGGCTAATCCATCGCCGTCTGTGATTGGTGGCTAGTGGGGAAAAAGATGAAAAGCCCGGCAGAACGGCTACAATTCATCCTGGGACTTTTCTGCAGGGGTGAGCGGGCGTGGTATTCGATCTTTCAAACAAGCAATCAAGAGTCTTCGCCAGTACATGCACGATTATTGCTGGAACGGCAGCTGCGGCGTTAGTTCCAGGCGGTGCCTTGGCTGTTGCGGCGCCCACGCTTGCTGGTATAGGCGGTGGGCTTGTGGCCGCTTCTGCTCCTACTGCCATTGGAATTGCTACCGGCCTGGTGACTTCAGATCTGGAGTCCACCATAAAATCACGACTCAAAGCCTCAGAAGTTCTTGGCAATGCTGACTTGCACAGAATGACGGGACTCGCCATCAAAATCGCGATCGAATTTGCAGTCGAAACGAGCGGTTCAGAGGCAGTGACAAATGAAAGACGCCGCGTGAATAAGCTGGCGTCTTTTGCACCGGGACAATGGAAAACAATGCTGCAGACGCCGTCCTGGCGATCACAGCTTAAGGCAGCGGATATATCCGCAATTCCGGGGTTCTTGAAAAGCTTTGATTCTGAATCAACTGAGACTGGCTTGGACGCGGCACTCTGGACGGAAGTCCTCGGGGAAATGCGCGATGTGGTTTGGGGGCGGGGTGAATCGAGATGGACAAGGGGTTGGTTGTATTTAACTCGTGGCGTCGCTGTAAGTGATGTCGCCTTGAAGGATCTCGGCGGCCCACTCCATCGAAACTTTCCAAAGGCAGTTCGGGAGTTGCCGAAGTTTGATGAAAAAGCGTTTGTTGGCCTGCAGCTCATGTTTTTCAAGACGATGCTGGATCGTCTTGACACGATTGCGAATGACAACCCGGGAAATTCAACCGATGTAATTGACGCAATTGCAGAAATGAAGAAATGCGGGCAAACGTGGTTCGATCGACTGGACAATGATGCCAAGCAGAGGCATGCCGAGCTGTCGGGTCAGATTGCTTCAGGTTTTTCTCGGCTTCAGGCATCACTCACGGAAATCGAAAGCACGCTCTGTGAGATCAAAACAAACGTTTCAGACGTAAAGGAAGATACGGGGGACATTCGATCGAATGTTTCGGATATCAAAGCCAGTGTTGACGCACTGGCAGGTTCTCAGGGCGGAGATTCAATCGCCCGCGATCGCGAACACACAGCCCCTCATCAGCTACCTCCTGCGCCGACAAAAAAGTTTTACGGTCGAGTAAGTCAATATAACAGCTTGACAGAGAATCTGGCTGCCAAGACTGATACCACCGTCGTTGGACCTGCAGGATTCGGAAAAACTGCACTGGCTTCGCAGTCTGTTGAATCAGTCGTTGGCAGGACGGAACAAACGCTTGCTGAAAGTCCTTATCCCCACGGTGTTGTCTTTATCGACTTCTACAAAACCAAAGCAGACGAGGACGCGGTCTGGGGGCAATTGGCGGACGATTTAGCGGGCCCTCATTTTGAAGCCAGGAGCAATGCGATGGTGAGGGCAATCAACGCTTGCCGCGGTCGCCGTGCCCTGATCATCATCGAAGGCGGCGAGGAAGCCGATGGGCGGGAAGGCCGTCCAAAGCTGTCCGAGATCCTTGAAGTGCTCTCGCCTGAAAATACCCGCCTTGTTCTGACAAGAAACATCAAACAGGCGACCGGTACGAGCACGATCGAAATAGATGAGAAGCTGAATCGGCGTGATGCCGGTTATCTTCTGGATTCCTTCACCGATGATAACGTGGAAGGTGAGGCTCGCGAACAGATCCTCGACCTGCTAGATGGACATCCGCTCGCATTGACATGGGCAGGTGGTCAACTGAAATTCGACGATGCGGAGGTGTTGGCCGAGGAATGGGCGGAAGATCCAACGAGAAACCTCAGCGACCCTGAAGAATCAAGAAAAACGCTGAGGTGGCTGTTCGAGCGCAGCGTCCGCGGCTTGAACGAACTGACTCGCGATGTTCTGACCGTCGCCGGTCTGCTTGGTCGTGCTCCGTTTCCCGCCGATGCGATGATGTCGGTATTTTCCGAACATGATGCCGGTGACGTACGCAACGCGATCAGGACCTTGATATCCAGGAACCTGCTTCGACTGGGTGATAACTCAGGTGACCGCGAATTCACTCACGTCCTTGGTTACCAGTTCGCGCGTGATGAGACCGTTAGTCGCGCGGAACTACGCGCCGGCATCGCTGCGTGGGTTCATGGGCAGCTTCAAGCGTCCCTCGCTGCCGGTCAGGAAGCTCCAGAAACGCTTGCTGATGAACTGCAGCATGCCATGGCAATTCTTCGCGCCGATCATGATCAGCAACTCTGGATGCCACTGGCAAACTATTTGCTATACGATGGGTGGAACAGGCTGAATCAACTCGGTCGTCTTGAACGCGTTCGACTGGTGCTGGAATCTGTTCGAGCATGGATTCAGGCGATCTCAAACGATGAATTGAACTCAAAGCGATGGCAACGAGAATTGTCCGTTGTTTTCAATAATCTAGGTGATCTTTGTGTCTCCGAAGGTGATCTTTCCGGCGCTCGTGAACATTTTGAGGCTGCTCTGGAAGCTAGAGAACGTCCGGCCGCATCTGATCCAGGTAACGCCGGGTGGCAACGTGACCTTTCGGTATCGCTGGAAAAGCTAGGTAATCTTTGTGTCTCCGAAGGTGATCTTTCCGGCGCTCGTGAACATTTTGAGGCTGCTCTGGAAGCTAGAGAACGTCTGGCCGCATCTGATCCAGGTAACGCCGGGTGGCAACGTGACCTTTCGGTATCGCTTAATAAGCTAGGTGATCTTTGTGTCTCCGAAGGTGATCTATCCGGCGCTCGTGAACATTTTGAGGCTGCTCTGGAAGTAGCCAGACGTCTGGCCGCATCTGATCCAGGTAACGCCGGGTGGCAACGTGACCTTTCGGTATCGCTGGAAAGGCTAGGTAATCTTTGTGTCTCCGAAGGTGATCTTTCCGGCGCTCGTGAACATTTTGAGGCTGCTCTG
>JBCCFB010000092.1:0-21317 GCA_039029995.1 Planctomycetota bacterium | reverse complement strand
ATCCGGATTGCTCTGGAGGTTCCCGTTTATCTCAACAGTCGCGGGTACACCGTTTACAAACGAGACGATGACGACATCACTTGCCGCAGTCCCGTTGAATGTGGCAAGCATCTGCCGCGGCTCAAGTCGTTCGTAACCGCTGTTGCGAGTGCGCTGCTGCCGTAAGATCTTGTGATATTTCATTTCTAGAATCTCACAATGTTGATGAATCGCTGTTTCTAATTTATTCGATTTCATTCGGGGATTCGAATACCAACTTATGCGCTTCGAACAAAAAAAGACGCCGGAGAGAATCCGGCGTCTTTGTTTTCAATACTCTGACAGCGTTAGTATTACTTCCACATCAGCATCTGCCGGAATTCTCCCTCCGGAAACTCGTTGGTGACCAGAAAAACAGACGCGTCGTATCGGACTGCAATCAGGCTCTCTCCATCTTGAAGGTTGCTGTACAACTCCATTGCCTGAGCTACCGTCAAATCTCCGTTTCGAGCCCAGTGAACTTTTTCGGGGTTCTGCAGGAGCATTATCGTTTGCGAAGTCCCGTTGGTATTGGATATCTGCTCCAACGTCCGCGCCACCACCACCCAGACGATTCGACATATTTCGGTCATGACGCCTGAATCTCCAAATTCTTCCGGCATCTGTTCCAGCACCTGCGCATTAGCCGGATCGTCAACCGATTTGTCCTGAGCGATGTCCATCGCACTCCATGTGAAGGGAACTACTCTGGTGCGCCAGCTGAGATCTTCGTGAAAGCCCTCCATGCCTCCAAACGGTAACCTCCGGTAGGTATCATGAAAATTGTGAATCGCAATTGCCACGCCCCGGAACTGGTTCATGCGATTGACTTCTTCGGCGCGTTCACGCATTTTCTCGACCACGCCGACAGCGAACTCATCGAATCCAGCTGGCTTGGTAATTGTGACAGCTATCTCATTTCCCTGTTGTGCAGCGGCAAGCGAATCCACCATCGGTCCGAAGACTTCTGCAGATCCCTCAATCTCGCTCTCCATTTCGTTGACCATGTTCTTACCGGCCATTTTGCCCATGAACAGCAATGCTTCTATTCCGCTGAGCAGTTCCTCGGTCGCAGCTGGATTCGTTCCCGAAAAGATCATCTGCAGCATCGTATCCGAGGAAAGATCAGCACTTGCGCGCATTGACGAGATGTTGTCAACGAGATTAATAATCGCCACGGCTTCCATCGGCATCATTCCATCAGCCTGCGCCTTGGCATCGTTGATAAACGGGCGAGCGCCTTCAACGTCTACGGCCAGTCTCACAGCATCATCGGCAACCTTCGACCACTCCGTGTCTAGACCGTCAGAAAAAACACGCCGATCAGGCAGGGCGAGATAGTTGACGGTACCGATCTCGATTGTCGTTTCATCCGGCATATGAATACGGACGTTCTCGGGCGCAAAGTTCGATCCGTACATCATCGTGCCGTTGACAGGCATTTCCCGGTCATAGTCGATTTCGCGCATCGAGTTGAACATCGATTCGGCATAGGAAGCATCGTCAAATTTCATTTGCACGAAGAATTCCAGCGGTAGTGCCGGAGCCTGAAAGTCTTCCATGCTTTCAGCAATATCCAGCGGCTCCTCCTCATACTCGCCTTCAATCTGCGGTTCCCTGACCTCGATTTTCGGCGCGTCCTCTACCGTGCCCATCATCGTTCCCATCAACGAGTCCATGTCTTCAGGCGCACTGACGGCGCCGAATAATCTGACTATTGACCTGATCGTTTCCTGTTCGTTCGGGCTTGCCGTCGTCTCCGCAATCACTTCTTCGAGCTGAAGCGACTGACCTAGCTCACTCTCAAAAACCCGTTCAACTCGCAGATCAAAAGCAACCACGGCTTTCTGCTGGTCGCTGAGGCCGGTCTGGGCGAAGGTCGGAAAAGCCGCAAAGGAAAAAAGCGAAATTGCGAATGCAAAACACAGTGCGTGTCTCAATAGACCGCAACGCAAACTGGTAGACATCTTAGCTCCCATAAACTTCAGGTCGTGATACCCGACAATTTAGAGCTATGGTTATCAAATTGCTATGGAAAGCACTAAAAGGCATCGATTTTAGTGCCAAAGTTCAGTCGAGATCGGTCGATCGAAACGGTGCCTTGATTGTTGGTCTGGACGAACGGGGCTTCGAAAAGACGATTCTGGGCCTTGCAGTTTCATCACCACCACTTGCGACGGCGTCTTCGCGAACCTGGAGGGTCGAGCCGGTACCGGCGGTTACCGGCATCTCAATTTCACCAAGATACTTTTCACGCACCTGGGGATGAGCCGTGATTTCTGCCGCAGTTCCGCTACATAGAATCCGTCCCTCGCTCACGACGTACGTTCTATCTGTTGTCTGCAGAATTTCACGGGCTGCATGATCAGTGATCAGAATCGCGATTCCAGTTTCGGCCAGATCAGTAATTACCGTCTGGATATTCTGCACGGTAACCGGGTCGATTCCGGCGAACGGCTCATCCAGCATGATAATCTTCGGTTCAGAAACCAGACATCGCGCGATCTCAAGACGTCGTCGTTCGCCACCGGACAGCTTGCCGGCCTTGGTCTTGCGGATATGCGTGATCTGAAATTGCTCCAGCAGTTCTTCGAGACGTTCGTTCTGACGCCTGCGCGAAAAACCAAGCAGCTGCATCATTCCACGCAGATTGTCCTGGGCGCTTAGTTTTGCAAACACGCTGGACTGCTGTGGCAGATAGCCCATGCCACCGGTCCGGCTGCGCATGTACATCGGCCAGCTCGCGACGTCCTGGCCGCCGAGAAATACACGGCCTTCATCCGGTTTAACCAGACCACAGATCATTCTGAAGGTTGTCGTCTTTCCGGCACCGTTGGGACCGAGAAGGCCGACAATCTCACCTTGATCGACTTCCAGTTCGACACCGTCAACGACACGACGACGGCCATATGACTTTACCAGTCCTTCGACTTCTAGAATCGGCATCCTTGCACTCCGTTTATGATCCCCGTTCGGATCAGCGAATAAAGCCCATCTCTTCAAAGTTCGGCGTGTAGTAGGGAATCGGCTTGTTCTTGAAATGTGGCCAGTAAATGATCATTGCCCGACCGATCAACATTTCGCGCGGCAGGAACTTCGGCCCCGGCCAGATCCGTCCATCTGAACTGCGAGGGCTGTTGTCACCCATGGGCAGAAACTGATCTTCCTGCAATTCAAACATCGGTGCGCGACGGTTTTTTCCGGCCGTGAAGATCCGCGTGGCCTGAGGCGAATCCCATAACCGTGGATCACGAAAAGTACGGTACACATCCTGCAGTGGTTCGGAAGATTCCTGCGCAATCGTCCTCTGGTCAACTGCAGCTGTATAGTAGATATCCCGAAGAATTCGTAAACGGTTTACGTTCACCGCAAGATTCTGACATCCAATACCAACCGGCTCTGCATCACCGGGATCTTCGAAGGAGTATCTTGGCCGAATAACGCCCTGGCGCGTGTACTTGCTGGCGCTCAGTTGAATCAACTGGCTGTTCACCCAGAGGAACAACTCATCATCCACGTTGGCGAACATGATGTTGTAGGTCCCCGGTCCATTTACTTCCGAAGAACCGGTGACTGGGTTCTCACTTGTGGCCGGCCCGACTTCGACTCCGTCATCGGTCTGGAACACAGCGTCCGAATGACATTCGATTGAAATATTTCCGGTTCCAACGTCCAACCTGCAAGTAAAATGCGCGCCGCCTTCGACGAGGTCCAAAGCAAAAACACCGTTTCCAGATTTGATTTCCACGTCACATTCGACGGCGAGGTCACCGACCCAGTGAGCCGCAACGGACGATTCGAGTCCGTGTTTCCGATTTTCGACATCGTTGTAACAGTAGTAGTCCGAAATCAGCCGGCCGCGCCAGTGTTCGTCATCCGGAAGCTCGCCTCGCTCAATATCAGTCCAGTCTACCGGATCCGGGATCAAATGCCGGTAGCGCAGCCATTGTTCCTCGTCCACTTCATTGACGTAATACTGCGCTTCGCCGTTGGAGATATTCTCCTGCCAGCTTTCATTAGACTGGTCCCGCCACTGCTGCCATCGCGAAGGCCAGTTGGCCTCCGTCAGTTTTTCTGCAATGAAGGCTGTATCGTCAACCAGTTGAAGCATCGGCTGAACTTTGTCAGCGGGCTTTCGAATGATGTCCTTTCCGGTCCAGCCATCGCCTCCGGGTTGCATGTCAAACAGGTCACCGTTTTCGATTAAAAGATTGTCGCCGGGCAGCCCGACGAGTCTTTTGATGAAGTTCTGCTTGCCGTTATTCGGATTCTTGAAAACGATCACATCGAATCGCTTCGGTTCACTGAAATCATAAATGAACTTGTTTACAAGAATCCGGTCACCGCTGTTGGAGTCATGATCCGGATCGGTGTCCGGTCGCATCGGCATTCCGAACTGGCAGATCGGACAGAAGGTTCGTGTAACTTTATCACGATCTCCCGACGCAATTGTTGAATTCTCATACTGGGCGCCGGTCCGGTACTGGTGTCCGCACTGCGAACATACAACGTCCATATGCTGCCCCTGAAGAGTAGGGGCCATCGAACCGGTCGGAATGATGAATGCTTCCGCTTCATAGGCGCGGAACAGCAGAGCCAGAATCACCGCAACGACGATTGACTCAACCGTCTCACGTACCCCATGGTCACGAAAAAAAGAGAATACGCCTCCTGAGCGATCCCCTTCGTATACGCGTTCGCTGGAGTAGTCGTCAGTTGGAAATGGCTGGCGTCTCGTTCTTCTGGCCATAGGTCGTGGCTTTCTCGTTCCGCTCGTCGGCATCTTGTCCGGTAATGTTTCAAACGTGGAATTGTAGGCTTTTTCGCCCTGTCTTCCTACGGAACTTACCTTCAAACACTCCGGCCGGTTTCAATCGCTCAGGGCCCTCTCTTTTCCCACTCGACAACGCCGAGAATCTGCTTGCGTTTTAGCGGACTGGCAAAATGACGACTGTCGATCGAAACGGGAACATTGTCTCCAAGCAGATATACCTCGTCGGCTTCAAGCTGAATTTCCGACACAGGTGCGGAACTGCCTTGCCCCGTCGGACCACGCGCGACTCGATCAAAGTAATAAACATCCCGCCAGATGCGCAATGAGTTGAGTTCAACCGCTCCTTTGCCGGCAGACAAAGCCAGCATAGCATCCGGAATCTCCCGTTCGTTCGTTTCGTATTCATCAACCGCTGAATCCAAATCCGGGTTCTGGAGCACAATCATGCCGTTTACAGCAACAATCAACTGCGCGTCGATCGTTGAGAATTCCAGAACCAACACGTCGTCGGCATCACTAAGATCGACTCTGCCTGTTTCCCCCCTCAAGGTTGATACCGATGCAAAATTCTCTTCGCGGCTGAGATCCAGCCCGAGCCTGCGCTGACCGGTATTGATCTGCAATTGCACCTGCGTCTCCGCCCCAAGCCGAAGCTCGAGTTCAAAATAAAGATCGTGTACGTCATTCAATCTGAGACTGCTGAGCTGGTTAAAGATGTAGAAATCCTCAACTGGATAAGCCTCGTCAGCGTTTCCTGTATGTTGAAAATTCCGCCGGTGAAAATACTCCAGTTCAGCTCCCTCATCCGACTCAATGCCAGGGATAGTTTCAGCAATCAGAGTTGCCGGTGGTCGTTTGTCGCCCGCCACTGACCAGCCGCGCGAGTTCGATCTGAAATTCCGATGTCGTAAACGATCGTCTGCAGGTACGAATGTCGAATCGTAAACGAGTATGCGCATCTCTTTCTGCTGCTCAAGACTTTTTTGCAGTCTCGCGCCGTTGATAAAGACATCTCCCTCGCGAATTGAAATTGATTCGTCGCCAAATCCGACGATTCGTTTGACGCCCTTGTACGAGACCTCGTTGCCATTGGTCGAAGGGGGATCCTGAGAACCGCGCTGCCGCTCAAATGCAACGATGTGCCACCGGTGAATCTCCGCTGTCGCATCAATTTGAACCTGCTGCGCAGACAACTGTGACTGCGACGGAGCATCTTGTGATCTGCCACAGTTCGGGCAGACATACGAGCGCTGAGCGGCTTCAAGTTCTCTGAAAACGGGAAACCCGCAATCGCTACAGATAGAACGGACGCATTCGCCGTGAAGCGCCGGTTCCATTGAGCCACCGGAAATGACTGCCGGCGACAAATCACTATCCGTTTTCGAACAGCCAGCGAGGGCAGCAATAAATACACTCACAAGAATCAGCATGCTCTGCGTGACGGGGGATTGCATAAACGGATTCCGGTGCGGCCTTCTGCTCTTGTTCGGTTCTTGTATTCTATACGCATTCACTGCGGCAGAATGACACTCGCACACCGGGCAGAATTTTGAACAATTCGCTATTCAGATCAATTGCGGTAATCACGCTCATTCTGCTGGTTCCTGTGATTCCATTCCTGTTGTTCGGCGTACAATGTGAGGCGTGGATAACAGACAACATTCTGGAGAACGACAGTTTTTCCGGAACGCCAATCGCAATGGGCGCCGTAATTCTTACTCTAACACTGGACATTCTGCTACCGGTTCCATCGAGTGGCGTCATGACGTTTGCAGGAGCAACCGCTGGAACTGTTACCGGAAGTCTTGTCAGCTGGATCGGGCTGAATGCCTCCTGCGCATTCGGTCACTTTATCGGCCGCTGGTTCGGCATGCCCATCGCCAGCAAGCTGTCTTCGAAAGAAGAGCTGGATTCGATGAAATCCAGCCTGGACTCTTTCGGGCCGTGGATGCTGGTCGGCTTTCGTGCCTTGCCTGTTCTTGCTGAGGCCTCGGTTCTGATAACGGGCGTTTACCGGATGAACCAGTCCAGATTCTGGCCTCCTGTCTTGATTGCCAATCTTGCCGTCGCGATCGCCTACAGTGCATTGGGACAGATTGCTGGTGAGCAGGGATGGTTCGGACTCGGGTTTCTAATCTCGGTCATCGCCCCGTTACTTGTGCTTCTTGTCTGGCTGGGCGTTTCGGCGAAATTCGCTGGTGCGAAATCGATCGACACCTGACTCCATTCTCTCTCGAAATTTGAGGGCGGCAGTTCATTCACAATTTGGTAACGGTTCCGATGATCGGCCGCTTGGCAAATCAGTTAGTGACGAAGATCGAATGACGACGCCGACCATTTCAGCCGACAACAACTAGTTGGACAGGGAACTCAACAACTCAACGTGAACGGGGAACAGTAACATCGAAAACACGCAGGAGTGACAAAGGATGCACAACAGAGAGCGCCAGCTACAAACACAGTTTCTCACCCTGTATGATGTCACGCTCGACCAACGCATCCAACTCAGTCGCATATGAACCATCAAATCATTCAACATCCGCTTGTTGACTACCACCTGACGGAATTGCGTGACAAAACGGCAAGCTCTTTGTCCTTCCGTCATTCGATCAACCAGCTTTCCACGCTACTTGCTTTTTCAGCAACCAGCGACCTCGAGACATCGGATCGGCCGATCGAGACTCCGGTCCGGAAAATGGTCGGCAAGACTCTGGTTAAACGGATCGGCCTCGTTCCAATTCTTCGAGCCGGCATCGGCATGGTTGATGTGATGCTGGACATGATCCCATCGGCTGAAGTCTGGCATCTGGGCATGTACCGCGACGAGGAAACGGCTACGCCCGTCCGTTACTATTCGAAACTTCCGGAGAAAAAACCTGTGGACGTCGCATTCGTCCTGGACCCGATGCTGGCCACGGGCGGTTCGGCCATCATGGCGTGCAAGGCGCTCGAAGAATGGGGGGTGCCGAACATCAAGATGCTTTCGATCATTTCTGCACCGGAAGGAATCGAACGATTCAAAGAAGAGTGCCCCGGGGTCGAGATCCATACCTGCGTCGTTGATGAAGGCTTAAACGAGCACAACTTCATTGTTCCAGGTCTTGGAGATGCAGGCGACAGGATATTCAACACCACCGGCGAGTAGAGAACCGACATGAATAATTTGATTGATCGTCCAAAGGAAGACGAACACGACTCGTACTACGCGCCTTATCTCCAGCTGGTCACCGAGACCGATCTGATGGAACAGCTGGAAACGCAGCCCGGTCGGCTTTGGAGCCTTCTCGGAGACGTAACCGCTGACGAAGCCGATCTGCTACACGCTCCTTACACCTGGTCCATTAAGGAAGTCATCGGCCACTGCATCGACAATGAGCGGGTCTTCGGATATCGGGCGTTGCGTTTCGCCTCGGGCGATTCGACTGATCTACCCGGATATGATCAGGACAGCTACGTCGCCAATTCACACTACGAGCCGTTGAAGCTCGACGACCTGTTAACAGAATTTGAATACGTACGACGAGCCAACATCGCCATGTTGAAGCGGATTTCACCGGAAAGCTGGAACCACCGCGGTACCAACGACGGTAAGGAGATAACGGTTCGAGCGATTGCGTGGCTTCTGGCGGGTCATCTTCGACATCATCTGAACATCATCCGTAAACGGATCGGAAAAGAGGATTCGCGCGGTACTATAGAGTAGGCTTCGCCCTGACCAGCGGACCGACGCACCCGACTTCCGACGTATTACGCGACCGGCTTCACCGCATGAGCGCCAACGTACTCCAATGCCCTCTTTGTAACAAACCATTTCAGGTGCTGCCTGAATGGGCAGGTCAGGTCGTTGCTTGTCCGTCTTGTTCCGGACAAGTGCAGATCCCTGCCGAAATTCCTCAGGCTCAGACTCCGCCGCAGCCGCCTTCTCAGCAGCCCGAAGTCCTCGCATGCCCTGCCTGCTCAGGCCAATTCGGCGTAACACCGGACATGGCAGGTCAGCAGGTTGCGTGTCCGCATTGCTCCATAACCGTCCAGATCCCGGAAACAGTCCAGCCCCGGGGTATGCAACCACTGGACAATTCCGTTCCCGATGTTGGTTCGCAAACACCGGTTGATTCTGTTCCCAGCATCCGTCGTCGCAAGAAAAAGAAACCGAGAATTCAACTTCCTGAAGAACAACCGGCGGCCAACTCAGAACCTGCACCACCAGCAGCCAATACGCCACCTCCCGCCGCACGGGTATCGGGTGAAAAATCGCGCAAAGCTGCCAGGCCTGAGAACGTGAAGCCCGCACGACGCAAAGCCAAAAAGCAAAAATCGGCTACAGCAGAAGCCCAAAGTAACGTTGCTGAAAAACGCGATCCGGGCGCTACGTCCACCAATACTCCGCCGACCACTGATCGTCCGCGAAAAAAGCCTGACAGAAAGCAGGCGGCTGCCAGGAAGAAACAGCAGCTCGAAACCGGGAGAAACGCCAGCCGCAAAACAAAGGGCGCTGTTGCAGAACAACGGTCCAAAGAAGAGGTCGAACCGGATACGACCAATCCACCAGCGATTGGCGCGATTGCCAGCGTCCCATCACAAGTCGATTCTGCAGAAGCCAAAGCTCCGGCGCTGCCGGCCATTCCTCAGATCTCCCAGGTCGTTCCACAATCATCAGATGGCGCAGCAGAGCCAGACGGCGCAGCAGAGCCAAACGGGGCGGCAGAGACTGAACCCGAAGAAAATTCAGCGGATGACACGCCTCTTGAAACGAAAGAGTCAGCGAATCAGAAATTCGAACCCTCGGATATCGGCGCTATTGCTCCACCGATGTTCGATGTTGTGGACCCGGACCGGCTCGATCTTGCGCAGAAGCGATCCGGTGACAACGACGTGTTTATTCCCGATGCCGAAGGCGGCATCCAGCGCGTAAGCAAGCGCATTATCAGCGTGGAGCACGGCGGCGAAAAAGTGCAGCTCGTTTCGCTGTCGGAAGATCAAAAATCGAAGCGACGGATCATACAGAACGTCATCGTCATCGCGGTCTGCATGGGCATCCTGCTGCTTGCCTTCGCGCTGCTTCAAAAGTCCGTCTGAATTGACGGACGCTCGAACTACGATTCAGATGCCGATTCCATGGCTTCTGATTTGTCGTAACCAGTTGGATTTGCTTGATGCCAGTTCCACGCGGTTTCGATCGTGTTTTTGACATCCACGTATTCAGGTTCCCAGCCGAGAACTTCTTTAGCTTTTGCCGCATTTGCGACCAGCT
This sequence comes from Planctomycetota bacterium, assembly GCA_039029995.1. Classification (GTDB taxonomy): domain Bacteria; phylum Planctomycetota; class Planctomycetia; order Pirellulales; family Pirellulaceae; genus Mariniblastus. The sequence goes on along the minus strand of JBCCFB010000092.1, from coordinate 11,274 downwards.
CGGGCGGATCGCCCGGTCGTCTCTCGCCCATGACTTCCGGAATCACACATCCGGTTACCTCACGGCAGGACTGAATAATCTCGCGGACGGAGTTGCCACGCCCCGTGCCCAGGTTTACCTCGATACCTTCGCCGTTTTTTATTCGTTCCAGTGCTGCGAGGTGAGCTGCGCCGAGATCATCAACGTGGATGTAGTCCCTGACACACGTCTTATCGGGCGTTGGCCAGTCATCTCCAAAAACGGTAATGTGCGGCCGCTGCCCAAGAGCAACTTGAAGCACGATTGGTATCAAGTGAGATTCCGGATCATGATCCTCACCAATGTCGCCGTCGGGTGAGGCTCCTGCGGCGTTGAAATACCTTAAAGCTGCATAGCCGAAATCATAAGCAGACGCGTAGTCGGCCAGTGCCCGTTCAATAACCAGTTTGGTAAATCCGTAGGGATTTACCGGCGCCTGCGGCTCGGCTTCAGAAATAGGAATCGTTTCCGGAACGCCATAAGTGGCACAAGTACTGGAAAATACGATTCGCTTTACATTGGTTCGGCGCATCGACTCCAGCAAAGAGATCGTTGCCGAAACATTGTTCTCATAATATTTCGCCGGATCGACGCAGGACTCACCCACCAAAGCGCAAGCCGCAAAGTGCATAACGGAATCAATCTTGTGGTCACCGAGAATCTGCTCGACCAGCTTCCGGTCAGCCATCTCTCCGACATAGACCCGGGACGATTTGACGGCCTGACGGAATCCGGTACTCAGATTGTCGAGCACGACCGGTTTATGCCCGCTGTGTTCAAGCAACCGGACCATATGCGAACCGATATAACCTGCTCCACCGACGACTAGGACGTTCATGCTTGTTCCTGTTGCTTCTAACTTGTCACGCCACTCGAGCTTGAAATCGTTCTCTGGATATCAAAGCCGCAATCGTTCTTCGCGGGTCGTGAAGACGCTGCCATGATCCGGCAAAATGTTCCGCAGTACAACGATAGTGTTCACGATGCTCGATAATCTCCGACACACAACGCGCGAAATCATCATCATCGGCAGCGACCATTCCTACCGCGCCGACGGGCAGCTCCGCATTCCCCGAGCAGACTGTCTTTACAACGGGATTTTTTACGCTCGCGTTGGAATCGTGAAAGGCGTTTCGAAATCTGATTCGAATTTTCGCCGTGTCGGAATGCAGGCGGAAAAAAGCGATTGAGTCACCAGTCAGTCTTGAACGCCCGATAACGCGAACGTCGGACACAATCTCGTTTCCGGAATCGCTGATTTGAGTCGCCTCGATTCTCGCATAAACGCCGTGAGCGTCAGGCCAGTGCCAGTCGAATCGCAACGCGAATCCAGTCTCACCGGCTTCGCGTTCAAATTCCATATCGAACGGCATTCGTTCCTGATCAAACGAGACGATTCCACCAGGTAACGGAATGTTGCGCCCGTTCCAGCTTATATCATCCAGCGTCAGGCTGCGCGATTTGAATTCGCCTTCAACGAGGTTTGTCACGTGAGCGGCACACGGTTCATGCAATTCGTCGGCCAGCCATGTCCCTGCCGGAACGATAACCGGTTTGCCGGAGCACAGGAGCTCACACATGACGCCTGCCCGACGACTGAAATAGACCCTGTTGTCATACATCAGCAATCCGCAATCGGTGTCATGAATCAAGTCGGCGTACTGCTGATCCGGTAGCGGGTGAGCGACAAATTTAACGGCTTCCCGGACGATTTGCCCTTCACCTGATGTGTCCTGAATCGAGAAATCGGCACCTGATCCGGAGGGTGGATTGAGTTCGATTTTCTGGCGGGCAGGCCAGCGACGAACCGGTCGTTGAACAACCAGTCGAGCATCGCCGACAGCAAGGTGTTTGTCCCAGATCCGGTCCACCAGCCCTTGAAGTGCGCGTGCCTGACCTTTTTCACGTCTCACGCCACCGGCAACCGTCAGATTCATCGGCCGATCTGCATGGACCGGGGTGCGGTCGTCAACGTCGAACAATGACGGCTGGCGTATCGAATGTACTGGACCGCCATTTCCAGTGCCTATGTCAAACACCGTTTTCGAGTCAACGCGATCTGAACCGGACTCGGCGGAATTGAAGACCTTGACCTGGCCGCGATTTTGAAGCTGCGTTTCTGTAAACGGAGTTCTGAATTCCGGCTCAATGGGATACGCAAGTACATCAAACGGACAGAGTCCGAGGCGATTGTACTGCTCAGCCAATGTCTGCGATGTCGCGTAGAGGTTGATCGAATGCTGTGGAATGCGTGAAAGTGCAGCTTCGAAACAGGCACGAACAACGTGCAGGAGTTCGCTCTGCTGCTCGTATTCGGGAGGCCGGCCGTCGAAGAGATTGAAATGAAATTGCAGGTGCCAGTGCGCCTGAATGGTTCTCGGTTCAGCCGCCAGCCATGCCGCCAATCCCATCAGTTCCAGCTCAGTGACAGTGGCAAAGAACACGTGATCTGATTCGGTGAAGATCACCGGCTGGAAAAACCGGTTGCAATCGATCGCGAATTTCTTGATGAATGATCTGCGTTTCGACTGGAGCTTCCAATGACGATACTTTGACGCCGAAGTGAAATGACGCAGTGGTCTCAGTAGCCTCGTAATCATGCCGGGCTTTGTAATCATGCCGGGCTTTTTCCCGATATTTCTGCTTCGCGATGTTTGCTCCCGGCCGCCTGAACCGGGAACACCCGGATTTATCTGACCGGTTCTCTTCATTTGTCGCAGCCCGGAAAGCAAACTGCAGGGCTGATAGGTGGATTGGCGGAAACTACGTCGCACAATCGTCTGTGGAAAATCCAACGCTGCAGCGGGAAGTCTCCAGTTGGTTCCGAGCGTTGTTTCGAATCCCATTTCCTGAGCCGCGCCAATCACTGAACGCGCATAGGCAGCGTGATGGCCACCGGTGCGGTCGAGTGAATGATCAATCAGAAAAAAACTGGACAAGCGATGATTCTCCAGCGATGGAAAAATGAATTGCCGGATCAGTTATTGCGGGGCGGGATACTACTAGTTGTTCTGAAAAAGCGTCAATCTCAAGTCAACCGCTAGCATTACGCGGCTGGACATTCAGAGTCTCGCAAAACAGCCCGATGACAAGGATTTCGACTAACTGGAATTGACGGCGACTTCCAAAGTCAAATAAAAACCCGCGTTAAAGAAATTTTGAATTCAGGACTGCGGCGACTGCGATGTCTGATCAGAAACACCACGTCATTATTCTCCCTTACTATTGCCAGGACGAAATAGATCGCTATCTGAAGATTGCGAGGCACCTCGGCGGCATGGCTCGCCCGAAGTGCTCGTTCAGCTTTCTGCTCGCGGCAAGTCCGCTTGCTGATTTGAGTAGCGAACTGTTTCACGCCTTTTCAGCAATCGCGCCGACTCATCAGTTCAAGTGTCCGACACAGATATTCGGATATCCTGAAGGTCCTACTGCGATGTACTGGGATGCGATGGATTACATCGCAGACAACTTTGCTGAATACCGCGGCTTCAGCCTCTGGCTGGAATCTGACATGTGCCCGGTTCAGGAAGACTGGCTCGATCGTCTTTCCGATGAATGGTTCGATGGAAACGAGCCGGTATTGATGGGCTGCTTCGTTCCAGAGGTCTTCAAGCACCGGATTTTCCGCAAGCCGAAGAAGATTCTGGATCCACACATCAACGGCGGCGCTTGCTACTCACTTGACTTTGCACACTGCGTTCCCCACGAGCTTCGCGATGCGGGAGTCTTCGACATGGTGGTTTATCAGGCCGCTACCAGAATCGGAGAAGTCCGGGCTACTGATCTGATTTCCTTCGCGACGATGGACTCGGTTCGGCGCGACATCGTGGCCAACCAGAAAGTTCTGCTGCATGGCTTCATGCAGCCGAAAAATCAGTTCATCGACGAGTGTGTCCGTCCATTGTCGGCGCGGGAAAAAAGCACCGCCGGTCTCGTTCCAGTTCAAGCAAAAATGGCGTCCATCAAGCGTCGGGTTCGCACGATGTTCGTCCGCCGCGGCCACAAAGCGATGCTGGAGAATATGTTGCTGGCCAAAGAACGGCTTGATTCTACCAGACGGGCCGCGTAGGAAACGGGGCACGATGATCGTCAACCAGTTCAACACGTTTCCCTATGGTGGCGCAGCGACCGCAGCTAGAAGGCTGCATCGTCAACTGCTTCGGCAGAACGTATCGAGCCGGTTCTTCTACCACATCAATGATAAAAAACTGGCAGACGAAAGTGGATTCGCGCAGGTCGAATTTGCACCGCCGGTGACGGGTTTCCTCGACAAGCTGACTGGAGGAAAACTCGAAAAGCGTCGTCGAAAGCGTATCCACCAGCAGTACGATACGTACTTGAAGGATCACAATCCCGGTGCCGAACTCGTCGCGTTGGCGGAACTGCCGGATCAGACACGACTCTGCCGGGAAACATATGCCGCCGATGTCGTCCATCTGCACTGGATTTCGTTCCTTGCTGACTTTCCCTCTTTCTTCGGCTCTATTCCTGATTCAGTTCCGATCGTGTGGACGCTGCACGACATGAATCCGCTAACTGGAGGCTGCCATTATTCTGATGGTTGCACCCGGTTTGTTTCCAGTTGCGGCAGTTGCCCGCAAATTCGAAACGCCAACCCTTCAGATCTTTCGAAGGTCACTTTTCAGGTCAAACAGCGAGCGCTTAGAAATAAAAACCTGCATATCGTTACGCCCAGCCAGTGGTTGCTGGAACTTGCTGAACAGTCGCCCGTTTTTCCCCCGGAAACCACTTTTCAGCTCATCCGACTCGGGTTCGATCTCGACGAATTCCAACCCGTGAACAAGGCTGAGGCGAGGCGAAAACTGGGAATTGAATCAGAGGCCTGCCTGATCGGTTTTGGTGCAGAGGATATTCGCAACAAGCGGAAGGGGTTCTCGCATCTCCTGAATTCACTGCCGGAAGTTCACACCGAAAATCCAGTCGAATGCATCGTGTTCGGAGGGGGGAACATTCCCGAATCTGCTGAACTGCCACCAATGCACCACATGGGTTTTGTCAGCGATATTGAAAAGCAGGCTCTGATTTATTCCGCTGCAGACATCGTTATTATTCCTTCACGTGAAGACAACTCGCCACAAGTCGGACTTGAGGCGATGGCATGTGGCACTCCGGTAGTCGGCTTCAATGCCGGTGGAATACCGGAGTATGTCCGTGACGGTGAGACCGGCTTGCTGGCTGCGACGGGCGACGAATCCGACCTCGCCAACAAAATTTCGAGTCTTGTTGATGATCCCGTGTTACGAAAACAACTGGGTAGTTCGGCGCGGTCCATGATGGAATCCGAGTTTGAAATCGGCGCGCAAACGGAAAAATATCTTGAGGTATATCGTTCTGTTTCCCGAACACGACGAGTTGCTGCCTGAGAATGAACGACCTGAAACTGCTAACCCGACGGCGTTCCCGGTCTTCCAGTCCGCTGAGTTCCTTTCAGCATTTCGTCCTGAGGTTCGCAGGTTGGTACAACCTCGTTGCAGGCGCCTGCATGATCGCGGCTTACGAGAGGTTCTTTCTTTGGACTGGAATCGAATCACCCGCATTCGCGATGCCGATTCAACTGGTGGGCGTCCTCGTTGCAATTTTCGGCATCGGCTACCTGATGACCGACCGGAATCCGATAGACAACCGGAATGTTCTGTTCCTTGGTTTTCTCAGCAAGCTCATCGGCCCGGCCGTTTCGCTGATCTATGTTGCCAACGGAATGCTTCCACCTGGTTTCCTGGCCGTCTTATTTTTCTGTGACACCATCTATCTCTGGCCTTTCTGGAATATCTACCGGAGACTTGAGATCGAACATCTGAGTGCTCAGTCCCATCCGGACAAGAGTACAACAGCGTTCCCCGGAAAACGCGCTGCCTGACCAGGGCCGCAGTCTCCCTTGAGTTCGTCAACTCACCAGGTGTCCTTTCACCTTTGTCATGGCAACTTCGATAGTGTCCATTCCGGGGCTTGATTCCATACACCCGACAGAACTAGTAGCAGACAGGCAATAAACTTCGTCAGTGTGCTCTCAGGCCTGCCTGCTCATGTACGGAATTCTCGATCCGGTTTCCGACGGCGACTCGATTCCATTGACCAAAAAGAGGCTGCGCGTCGGAAGAAGAGAAGGCAATGACATTGTCATAAACCTCGCCAACTTGTCCGGCCACCACGCGCTGCTGGAATTGGACCGGGGATATTGGTTTGTTCGAGACCTTCGCTCGAAGAACGGAGTAAAGGTTGAAGGCAGGCAGATTCAGGCCGGAACGACCAAACGAATTGACCCCGGAAATAGAGTCTCATTCGGCAGTGCCGAGTACATCCTGCGGTACGATCCGGGCGGTTCATCTGACGATACTGCTCCACCACCGGATGAACAGATTCAGAACTTATTCGGCAGCAGGCTGATGGACCGTGCGGGTTCAAGCAAGGGAATTCGTCGCTGGGATGATCCGGGGGGCAATCCGCCGCTAGGCGGTTATGCCGACGACTGAACCTGCCGACCAGGCTCTTTCGCTCAGTCACTCACCGTAAAGCGGCCGATCGCTGAATCCATGACGTCGTCTTCGACTAGAACTATCACGGTGTTTCCGGCTTCCAGTTTGTCAGCCGCGGTTGGCATTCTGACGTAGTCCTGCTGAATGATTGCGACGATCAGACAGCGATCAGGAAGATCGAGATCGGCAAGAGTCCCGGTCGTGGCGTGAGAGTTTATCGCGACCTCCATCTCAACGAGATTAATCAGTCCGCCCGGAAGCCGCGTGGAAGAGATTACGTCGCCGCGAGTCAGATAGGCGACGACCTGACGTGCCATCACATCCCGCTTCGAAACTGTATTCGATACTCCCAGTTTGCCCACGAAATCCGCATAGTTCGGATTGCCGATCACCGTCATAACCTGATCCGTCCCCAGTTCTGCCGCGGCTACTGCGAGAACCAGGTTGTCTTCATCTCTACCTGTGCAGGCGACAAACACATCCGCACTGCCGACGTGTTCTTCTTCCAGGTTTTCGCGGCGGGCTGCATCGCAATTGATGATCTTGGTAGTTTCCAGCAAATGTGCCAGTGCCGTACAACGTTCGGCATTGGTTTCCATGATGAGCACTTTGAAGCCTTCTCGCTCAAGCACTCTTGCGAGATGGAAGCCGGTTTCGCCACCTCCGGCAATCACCACGCGTCGTGAGAGACCGGGATCGTCAGTGAAACGACTGCGTACCGACTTACGGTCTTCCGGTCGCGAGAAAACCGTCACTTCATCTCCGTTCTGAAGCTGGTCTTCCGCGGAAGCGATTTTCATCACGTTGTCGCGTGCGATCGTGCCCACACGAACCGTTGACGGCAGTCCTAGTTCGCGAAGCGGAACTTGAGTGACTTTGCCTTCCGTCTTTACGACAAGCATTTGCGCTTCCAGCTCACCGCGGGCGAAGTGTTCAACGACAACCGCACCCGGATCCCGAATCGCGCTGGCCAGCTCCATCGCCGCGAGGTGCTCGATGCTCAGCATCCGATCGATGTTGAAGTGGCTCTGGTAATCGAAAGTACTCAGGTCACGGAACACGGGGGCATAGACCCGGGCAAGCGCCTTTTTTGCGCCCATCGCCTTGGCCATACTCGCGGCGATAATGTTGGTCTCGTCATCGCCGGTTACTGCGAGGCAGATGTCCGCATTGCTGATCCCCGATTGAAAGAGAATACTCGACTGTGACGCCCCTCCATGGATTGCACGTACATCGAGTTCATCGTTGACTCGTGCGATGTGCACGGGATCATTGTCCACAATCGTCACGTTGTGCTCATCGTCGCACAGAATTTCCGCGATCGACGAACCGATACGACCGGCGCCTAGAATCACAATGTTCATCAACTACTTCTTTTTTCTGATTTTGGGAGAACGATTCAACCCGGAAGATTCGCTGCCTTTTCCGGATTTCCCCGGAGCTTTTGAGGCGTCGATCAACAGTTGTTCGTAACGCTTCCAGTTATCTTTCCGTTCGAAATGATCATCGTCAGGAATCGCAACCCAGACAAGGCCTCCGAAACGGCCTTCAACACGGCAAAACCGCCGGACAACACTCGCCGCCGTTTCAAGCGGATGAAACGACCACGGATGAAAAAAAGAATCCTCTTGAAACTGCATCGTTACAGGGCGACGCGCCGGAGGTCTTTCCACGGCAAATGCTGCCGCACGTGACCTGCCGTCGTCATGCAGAAAATGGAATCCGTGCTTGTGATGAAAAAAGATGCCGAGATCCTTGTTGCCCGGTCGGAATTCGACATTGCCGTCAGCAAATTCAACACGCACATTCCGGGCGAGCTGCGCTCCCATGTAATTGGGACCCAAGTTACGACGCCCTCTAGCGAGAATATCAAGAAGTTCAGCGAGGCCGACATCAAATATGAATCCGGACTCATCCTTGAGCCCCGCATACTCGGGAAGCATGAACATCAGCCCGGGACGCGACTTCTTCAGAATGCGACTCATCTTACCGCCACGGCAGAACTAGTCGCCGTATGGAACGTAGTTGTCCTCTGGTCGTGGCTTCAGCTTGCGCTTGCGGATCGTCCGGACACATGCGTTCCAGCGGAGGATCGCATCATCATTTTCGTCGTTAGTCAGACCGTCAGCTTTCTCGTAGTACTCCATCGCATCTTGAAACCAGTCGTAGGCGGCAAAATTGCTGCCCGGCTTGTTTCGTGCAACGGATGCTCTGGCATTCTTTTCACAAGCCAGCCCCGCGTAGTAAAGCTGATCGTATTCATCCTTTAATCGATCGAGGTAACCGCGGACTTCTTTCAGCCGCGAAGAACCGCCGTCGAACTGATCCGCCACAGAAAGAACGAGCGTCACCAGCGCTTCCTGGTGATCGGGATCGACATCAAGAATATCGAGGCAGATACTCTCCGCATTTTCCGGATCGTTCAGCAACCGGTAGTGCTTTGCCTTTTCGATTGCGCGGGAAAGAGAATTCTCATGAAGCTGCTTAAGAGGCATGTCTGACATGTGCGTTTCCCGTTTCAGCTGCTCTGGAAGTTGTTCTCAACCGGTCTTGACGGCCTAGTCCGACTTTTTCTTCTTAGGTCCGAACAGGCGTACCAGTTTCATCACCGGATCATAGAACTCATCGACGACACGTTCCTTGAGCGGAATGATTGCATTGTCGGTGATCGTGATATGCTCAGGACAGACCTTGGTGCAACACTTCGTGATGTTGCAATAGCCGATTCCCTGCGATTTCTGCAGATCCTCCAACCGGTCCTCTTCATCCAGCGGATGCATCTCAAGTGCCGCGTTGTAGACGAAAAACCTGGGTCCGATGAATTCATCATGCTTGTGGTGGTCGCGCAGAACGTGGCAGACGTTCTGACAGAGATAGCATTCGATACACTTGCGGAATTCCTGAACTCGTTCGACATCCTTCTGATGCATGGTCCAGGAGCCGTCTTCATTGTCCGGCTTGCGCGGCTTGAACGGCTTGATTCTCTTCTTGACGCGATAGTTGTAGGAAACGTCAGTGACGAGGTCCTTCATAACCGGGAACGCCTGCATCGGCTCAACGGTCACCTCCTGCGATAGATCGAGATCGCTCAACCGTGTCATACACATCAGCCGTGGCTTGCCGTTGACTTCTGCAGAGCACGAACCACATTTTCCTGCTTTGCAATTCCAGCGAACCGCCAGATCACCAGCGCTTTCGGCCTGGATCTGATGAACGGCGTCCAGCACAACCATGCCTTCGCTGACATCGGTCTGGTAGGACTCGAAATCACCGGCTTCTTTATCGCCTCGCCAGATTTTAAATGTCACTGTCGCCATTGCGCGATATCCTTGCTCGTGTTCGCTACTCTAGGTTCGGTCTTTTGATCCGCGTGCGCCGCAGTGCGGTGGGGATCGGCCGGAGCCTTACTTGTGGTCCTCGATTATCTGAGCCAACTCCTCCGGCATAGAAGGAATCTTCTCCTGCGTGACCGACATGGACCCGTCGTCATTCATCCGCAGCACGGTGTTAACGTCATCAAAGGCATCACCCTTTTCCGGATAATCATCCCGTGTATGTGCACCGCGGCTTTCCTTGCGGACGATCGCTGACCTTGCAACGGCCTCAGCCGACAGCAAAAGGTTCTTGAGATCGAGAGCAGTGTGCCACCCGGGGTTGTACTGGCGGTTTCCGGGAGCATGTACGGTTTTCGCGCGCTCTTTGAGCTGCTCAATGCCTTCAACAGCCTGCACCAGCTCTTCCTCTTTGCGGATGATGCCGACTTTCTCCTGCATCATGTCCTGAAGTTCATATTGAATCTGGTAGGCGCCTCCTGCAACTTCTGCACGGCTGTCATCCAGTGGCGCCAGTGCTTCCGCATGAGCTGCATTTACATCATCCGCCGACGGTTCCACCGCACCTTTTTCTTTGGCATAGCTTGCTGCGTGTTCGCCAGCCAGCTTTCCGAAAACGATCAGATCCGAAAGCGAATTTCCACCGAGGCGGTTTGCGCCATGAAGTCCGGCAGCACATTCACCCGCAGCAAACAAACCATCGATAGTGGACATTTGCGATTCACCATCCACCCGGATTCCGCCCATCACATAGTGAGTCGTCGGCCCGACTTCCATCGGTTCTTTAGTAATATCGATCCCTGCCAGTTCTTTGAACTGGTGATACATCGACGGAAGCTTTTTCTTGATGTGGGCTTCGCCGTTGGGAATCTTCTCTTTGATCCAGGCAATATCAAGGAAGGCTCCGCCGTGAGGGCTTCCACGTCCCTCTTTGACTTCACGTAAAATACATCGGGCGACATGGTCACGGGTTAGCAACTCGGGAGGGCGACGTGCGCTGCGGTCTGTTTTGGTGACATACCGCCAGCCTTCAGCCTCATTGTCCGCAGTTGAGCTTTTGTAGTTATCGGGAATGTCATCGAACATAAAACGCTTGCCGTCTTTGTTCTTGAGAATCCCGCCTTCACCACGAACCCCCTCCGTTACAAGGATCCCTTTGACGCTGGGTGGCCAGACCATACCGGTCGGATGGAACTGTACAAACTCCATGTCGATCAGATCCGCACCCGCGTGGTAGGCGAGCGAGTGTCCGTCGCCGGTGTATTCCCACGAGTTACTGGTGATTTTGAAAGCGCGTCCGATTCCACCGGTGGCCATTACGATGGCCCTGGCTTTGAAAAGCTTGAATTTGCCGAGTTCCCGTTCATAAGCAAACGCGGCGCAGACCCTGCCTCCGGATTTGATCAGCTTCGTCACCGTGCATTCCATAT
>JBCCFB010000091.1:0-21376 GCA_039029995.1 Planctomycetota bacterium | reverse complement strand
CCCGCGACTCGACAACCATCCACGGCAACGTGGCATTCTGATGAAATCAAGAACTCAAGAACATACATGCATGCCCATGCGGTTGTGGGAAGTTGCTGTTGCGGTGTTAGCTAATTGCTGTGGTCACTCGCGTCCTGCCATTTTGCCTTCATCGCCTTGTTTATCAGTTCGTTGGTTTCCTGCGTTTTGAGGTGCCATCGTCCGAGTTCCTTCTCTCTGGTATCCCAAGCCTTCCTGTACTGCTCTAGAGCGGCTTCATACTCTCCTTTGGGAAGGTCTTTGATTCGGCCAAGGCTTGAATGCCACTCTTCGACCTGACGCAGCAGGGTATCCACGGTGCGGCCTCTCATCGTCAGTCCGGGCTGTGGGGGCGGTTCCCGTTGCCATTCGCCGGTCCGTTCGCAGGTCATTGATTCTCACATAACGCTGGAGATTAAAAGTACTGGATCAGGCCTCCGGATATTCGCCCGACGCCGCTGCCTGTTCCAAACCAGATATTGCCGTCACGGTCCTCAGATAAGCCGAAGATCATGCCGTTCTGAATTTTGAACTGCTCGGACATCTCAAGCATGTTCTCAAGCCCCGTCTCCGGATCAAAACGGTTAAGCACGGACCCGGCAGTATCGCCGGACTTATCCTCGCCTCTGATCGTTCCGCCGGTGAACCAGATGTTGCCTTTTGAGTCTTCGAACAACGAATGACATGTCGGTTCGAAAACATGACGAATGCGTTCGCCGTCGTAGTGAAAAAGTCCCGAGACCCCGCCGAACCAGAGATGCCCCTTTCGATCAATCAAAGTTGGAATGTAGCTATTGGAGTCGATGTCCAGTTCATGCTCCGCGGTGAAGTTGACGAATGTTTCACCGTCAAAATGAAACAGTGCGCCGCGTGAACCAAACCAGATCTTTCCGTCGGGCGCCTCTGAGATGGAGGCTACGTCAGCACTGGTAAACCCGTCGTCCTCGTCAAAGGCAGTGAATCGCGTTCCATCGAACTTCGTCGCGCCGGCTCCACCGAACCAGAGATTGCCCGCCCGGTCCTGTTTCATCGATAGAATACCATCGGCGACCAGACCGTCTTCGGTTGTAAAGTTGGTAAACGTGGCTCCGTCGTAACAGTACAAGCCGGCGCCTGTTGTTCCCAGCCAGATGTTCTTTTGATCGTCCTCCAGCAGGCTGAACGCACGAAAACGCTTCAAACCCGCTTCGTTGGTGACATTGGTGAATGTTCTTCCGTCGTAACGCATAACCCCGTGCCAGGTTGCAAGCCAGAAATTACCGTTGCTGTCCTGCAGAACGTTGCGCGTAATCACCCGCGGACCGGCGCCGTCGTAAGCTCTCGATGATTCTCTGAAGTAAGGATCGAGGTCTGCGCCCAGATCGACGAGCGCTGCGACTGTTTGATGGCCAGCAATACCGTCAACCGAAATTTCCGCGCCATACTGAAGTTGCCTTACGGCACCTTCTGTCTCCGCTCCGTAAACTCCATCGACCTCTATTTCAGGATCCGGAACCAGGAATTCATTCAACGCCTCCTGTAAAGCTATGACCCCCGGACCGCTGCTTCCCGGCTGCAAATCGCGTGGTTCACCGTCAACGAAAAAGCTGCTTGACTCGGCGCTCGTGGCCCATTGCCGGCTTCCGTCTTTGCCGATCAGTTCCACCGCATCGATTTCGTTCCAGCCTTCCTGCAGCGTGGTATCGAGATGGATGGTAATTGTTTGAGTCTTCACTTCATTGGTTGCAGCCAGTTCCAGCCATCTTGGCGCGTCTCCCGCCTCCGGCTCACCGGACCAGATTTCGATTTCTCCATCCTCAACCTTTGCCGTAACACTCGTGACGGCACCGGGGTTGTACGTTTCGTAAACACGGACCATCGAAACATCGACTGAACGGTCGTAAGTGAGTCTTAGCCACTCGTGTCCCGCATCCGGCTCGACGGTACACCACGATGTGGGAAGATCTCCAGCCATCGGCGTGTCAGGCTTTCCGGTCGCCTGCATCGGCCCCCAAGCGATGAGCTCAGCTGTTGAAACGCCGAGTTCGCTCAATACTCCCAGTCCGTTTTCGTTCTGTGGATTAAGTCGTACGGACTTCAGGTAGTTCTCGATCGCCGCTGCTTTATCGCCCTGTTTCAGAAGTGCTTCGCCATAGCTGTCATAGACGTTGAATGAGTCTGGAAACAGCCGCGCGTTCAAACCGAAGATTGAACATGCAGCCTCAGTTTCTTCTTTGCCGAGGAAGTAGTATCCCAGCTGGTTCAGCTGGTCTTCGGAGACATCGAATCTATCAGGATTGCCTGCCACAAGATTGGCGTAGGCAGCTTCGACATTCTCAATTCCGTTTTCATCAATCGCTGCTTTCAACCGATTGGCAATGGATGGTTTTGCCCGGTGCCAGTCCTCAAGAACAGCTCCCGTTTTCCAGCGCACCCATTCACTGTAGACGTGATAGTAGACTTTCTGGCCACTGCCGCCGTTGGTCACCATGACGAAACCATCATTGGTCTCGGGATTCACAAGGAAAATGGCTTGCCACCCCGTGTTGGATCCGCGGTGCCCCTTCAGGACGACATCTGTACCCGGAATTGATTCGGTGAAATACGCCAAACCGTATCCGTACCTTCCCGCCGCCTGCGGAACCGGCTGCATCATCTGCTCGACTGTGACGGCTGGCAGCACGGAGTTGTAATTCTCAAAGTCCTCGATGCCATGAAGGTTGGCCAGCGCGAAACGGGTGAAATCTTCTATGGTCGTGTGAAGCCCGGCGGCTGCTTGAGCCGTGAACAATTCAAAATCGGTTTGCTCACCGAACGCATCGTATTCCGATGCAGAGGAGGCCATGATCCGATCATCAATTCTGTAACTACTTGCCGTCATCCCCAGCGGGTCAAGGATCTCTGATTGCATATAGTCTTCAAACTTCCGGCCGGTAACTTCTTCAATGACCAGTTGAAGAATCGTGTAGCCACCGCCCGAGTATTTGTATTCCGTTCCGGGCTCTAGAATGATCTGCACACTTCCCGGCCCATTGTTGACTCCATTCAAGGATTCTTCGACTGTCGGCAGCTGGTCGGCTGGTGTCCATCCCGGATAGCCGTGAAGCGACAGGCCTGCGGTATGACTGAGTAGCCTTCTGATGGTAACTTCGCTGGAATCAAAAGCTGACGGCGGCAGATGCCATCGGGTCAGGTATTGTTCGACTGGAGCATCGAGATCGATCCTACCTTCCTGAACCAGCTTCATTACTCCCCATGCCGCGACGGTCTTGGAGATCGACCCGATATTAAACCCGGTTTGCAGGTCAACTTCGTCTGAAGACTCGACGTCTGACAGTCCGTATCCCTTCTGCAGGATAACTTCGCCATCCTCGATGATCGCAATAGCCGTCCCGGGAACAGAAAAGTCCTGCAATAGCCCGGGAATCTTCTTGTCCATTTCCTCTACGAAGTGGTCCGCATCTTCATACTCCTCCGGTTCGAAAACGGGAAGCGATGCTACATCTGCCAGATCGAGTTCACTTCTGATCCATTCAACGACGAGTTTCCTCTCGGCTTCAGCTGGCTGGTCAAAGTCACCTGGTGGCATCGTACGCTCAACGAGTGTTGTCAGCACCTTTGCGTAAACATCCCGAAGCCCCTCCGCCTCTTCGGTAGTCACTGCAGAGAGAAAATCGAGATCCTCCATCTCACCGGCCGCATGACAATCAGCACAGTATTGAACGAGCAGAGGCCGAATAGCCGTTTCAAAGTCTTCGTCCACCGAAATGACGTTCACGAAACTTATTGTCGGCGCTTCTGATCCGCTACTGGGGCTGTCTTCCACCGGCCCGCGATCCGCTCTTTCTCCGGGCAGAAATGCCCCGCCGATTGACGCAGCGAAACAGAAAATCACCAGCGCTGTGCTTAGCTTTTTCATGTGGTCTCTTGGTGTTTAGGCATTGCGAACAGGTCGCCTGAAGCTTTCCCGAAGCAGAATTCGAGTTTGAAGCTGCAAAACTGACAGAAATCCTAAACGAACCCGCGTTACAGCTCGTCTACGTTGGAAATGCACGTGTGGCTGGAAATACCGCGTGTAACGGCCCTTCGTTAGCATCTGACGGTGGTATGTATTGAACAAAAAGCTGACTAAAAACCATGGCAACTGATCAAACTTCAATTTGCCCTGACCGCATCGACCTGGAGGCCTTCGCCGAAGGCAATCTATCCGAAGCGCGGCTGGAGCAGCTCGCAGCGCATGTGGTTGAATGCGATTCGTGTGGCATCATCGTCGATGACGCTTCAAGGCGCATCCTGCCCGGGCTGGTTGCGGAACTTTGTTCGATTGACGATCTGTCAACCGATGCGGAATGTAAGAACGGTACGCCTCGTTTCGCCGTTCCAGCGAATCTGATCAAGGCCGCGTTTGATGCGGCCGCGAGTTCATCGACGCCTGTTTCTTTTGACGCAGGAAAACGCCTCGCGAACCGGCTGGCGTCGGGCTCCTGTCGACTCGGCAGATTCGAGCTGAATTCTGTACTTGGCGTCGGTGCCTTCGGATATGTCTTCAAGGCGCTTGATACGGAACTCGACAGAATGGTCGCGCTCAAAGTTCAGCGTGCAGGCCTGCTTGCCGGCGAGGAGGAAGTCGAGAGGTTTCTGAGGGAAGGCCGTAGCATTGCCAAACTGAATCATCCGGGAATCGTCTCGGTCTTCGATACAGTTCGATCCGAGGAAGATGTCTGCTATCTGGTCACCGAATACGTCGATGGAGAATCTCTCGAAGTGCACCTTCGGGATTCGAGTTTCGGTTTCGCGAGGTGTGCCGAGCTCGTCGCCGCAATCGGAGACGCACTTCAGTATGCCCACGACAAAGGAATCGTTCATCGGGATATCAAACCATCAAACGTACTTCTCGACAAAGACGGTAAGCCGCATGTAACGGATTTCGGCCTGGCAAAACGTGAACTCGACATCGGCAACACAATGACCTCCGAAGGACGGATTCTGGGTACGCCGGCGTACATGTCACCTGAACAGGCATGCGGTCAGTCTCGCAGCGTCGATGCGCGCAGTGATGTCTACAGCCTCGGTGTGATGCTGTATGAATTGCTGACGGGTGAACGTCCTTTCCAGGGCAACCGGCGTATGGTGTTGCTGCAGGTCATGGAGGATGAACCCCGGTCACCGCGCACACTCCAGCCCGCGATTCCCTCCGATCTCGAAACGATCTGCCTCAAAGCGTTGTCGAAGTCGCAGGCACGTCGCTACCAGTCTGCAGCCGAGCTTTCTGACGATCTCCGCCGGTTTAATCGCGGCGAACCCATCAAAGCACGGCCGGTCGGGTTTGCTGAAAAACTCGGGCGCTGGTGCCGCGCCTACCCATTGGCGGCCAGCCTGCTACTTGCAATTCCGCTCGTTTCCATCGGAGGATTCGCGTACCTGTCGTGGCTATCAACTCATTTCGTTCACAGCACTGCGCTTGAGAGTACCCGCATGGAAGCAAACATGCTGGAGAACATCAACGAATACTACAGCGAGGAAGTGATCGGACGTCTGGATCAGGATCTGGTTCCCGTAACCCACAATTACACTTCGACGCCGAACGCTCTACCGCTGCCATTTACCTTCATGATCGATGCGGGAGAAAAGATCACCGAAAGCGACTCGGGGATGCAGGTGAAAATTTTCAGTGAAAACCCATGGCGCGAAGAATGTGTGATCCGTGATGAGTTTGAGACCCGGGCTTTGGAAGCCTTGCGGTGTCGCAAATACTCTTCCGAAGAAGGTGAACCCGGAGCCTGTGCAACGGTCGACCTGCCTCCCGAAGAACGGTCCTATCATGAATTCAGTGAAATCGATGGCGAGCCCGTGTTGCGCTACGCCCGCGCTCAGATCATGCAAGTCAGTTGTGTGAACTGTCACAACAATGAAAGCTCAAGTCCCAAACGTGACTGGGTTCCCGGGGAAGTCGCCGGCGTTCTTTCAATCACCCGACCGCTTCAGCGGGATATCGAGTCCACTCGCGCCGGCCTCCGCAGCGCGTTCAACCTGATCGCTGTGGTCGCAACATTGATGACTTCAATCGTGCTCGTCGTCCTGTGGACTGCCCGGCGCAAATCTGATTCGCGGGACGGAGCATAACCGATGGCGACGACGAACGTGGATAGAACTACCGACACTGCCGGTGCAAGCCGCACTTCGCGCAGTCTTATTCTGCGCGCCGGCCAGAACGATTCCGATGCCTGGGAACGGCTAGTCAGACTTTATTCGCCGATGGTGTATTACTGGTGCCGCAAGTCCGGTCTGCCTGAGCCGGATCTTCACGACGTCTTTCAGGAAGTCTTTCATACGCTCGCTCGCAGTATCAACAAGTTCCGCCCGGTCAAAAACGGGACATTCCGTGGCTGGCTGAGAACGATGACGCGCAACAAGCTGATTGATCATTTCCGCAAATCTGATCGCGAACCGCGTCCCATCGGCGGCACAGAAGCGCTTCGGTTTCTTGAGCAGTACCCGGCAAATGCGTATCGCAACGCGATGCAATCAACTGGACGGACTCAAGAATCACTATCGGACGGGAACGCAAACGGTGAAGTGTTTGATGAATCCCGACCCGAAGAGTCCGTTCTCCAACACCGACTGTTGCGTCAGGCATTGAAAAACGTTCGAGAGAACTTTGCGGGTCAGACGTGGAAAGCCTTCTGGATGGTCGTCATCGACGGTCGTGAAACAGCCGATGTTGCCAGGGATCTAGACATGCGACCGGGGACTGTCCGCGTTGCCAAGTCACGTGTTCTCAAGCGATTGCGACTGGAACTCGGCGACGCCATTGAATGATGCTATTGAGCAAGGCGTGCGCAATCTCTTTTGCATGAGACGGGGACTGGCTTAACAACACTCATTATTTTGCAAACGGGAGTTGGCAGTAATTTTGTTCGAGCCTTTGCGTCATTAGGCCTGAAAGGCCGACACATTCTTTACCGGTGGCGACAGCCACCGGAATGCTTGATTTCAAGACCTAAACACAACTACGACGTACCGCGCTGTTTGTATCTGCCCTTCGAGCCTTGATTTGCATGAGGGGAGTAACCGGCGGCTGGCGCCGCCGGCAATTGATAGGCCAGCCCTTGCGGTCTTTTTGTGCGCATCATTTGCGTGAGTATCAAGCGCGACCATTCAACATCGAAGCTCTTCAAAATGCTGTATACTTTGCGGATCAGCACCCATTCGGGAGATGACCGTGAAACGCATTGCCTGGTCTTTAGTCGCACTAGTTGCTTTGGTCGCAGCAGGTTCGTATCTGCTTTCCACTCGCTCTTCGGCACCGGAATTGCCATCTGCCGCGCGTCCGCTCGCTCACGAAGGAGAGGAATCCACGCCTCGCAAAGACGGAGCCAACGCGCGACTCTTTCCACACGGCTCGATCGATCTTGAAGCCGTCAAACAAGCCCGACAGGAAGTGCACTTTGCCCGTTCGCAATCTGCAAGATCACAGAAATCCCGCGGCTTTCCGGCACCGAACTGGCATGAGCGCGGCCCGTACAACATTCAAGGGCGGATCAGTGACATTGCCGTCGACCCAACCAATGACGATGTCGCATTCGCTGCTTCAGCCAGCGGAGGCATATTCAAAACAACAAACGGTGGCGACACGTGGATTCCCGTTACTGACGACCTGACCACGTTATCCATGGGCGCGGTGGCGATCGATCCGTCCAACCCGAACACGATCTACGCCGGCACCGGTGAAGCCAACTCCAGTGGTAACGTCTACGGCGGCAGTGGGATCTACCGGTCTGTGGACGGAGGCGGAACCTGGACGTCAATTGGTCTCGAAGATTCCGGAGCCGTCGGTCGCATTGTGGTGCATCCCGGCAACTCCGACATTATCCATGTGGCAGTCATCGGCCACCTGTATTCCCCCGGAACAGATCGAGGCATTTATCGAACCGATGACGGTGGCGATTCATGGACCAGAGTTCACTACATCAATGACATCACCGGCTGCATCGATATCATTCAGCGCCCGGACGATCCCGACGTACTTTTCGCAGCAATGTGGCAACGGCTGCGCGGACACGATACGCGGATTTTCAGTGGTCTAGGCAGCGGTGTTTATCGCTCCGAAGACGGAGGGCTCAACTGGGCCCTGGTTGATGGAGGTTTGCCCCCGGCATCAGAAGATCGCGGACGAATCGGCCTGGCCCTCTGTCAATCGAATCCCGATGTGATGTGCGCGATCTATCACACGGAATCCGACGGAGGCTTTGACGGGCTTTACCGTTCAACCGACGGCGGCGCGTCGTGGGCTCAAACCAATGACGGATCACTGTGGAACCTGTATTCCAGTTTCGGGTGGTGGTTCGGCAATGTCCGCATCGACCCGAACGACGAAGACATAATTTATGCGCTTGGGCTAAAGCTGTTTCGCAGTACAAACGGAGGCGGTTCCTACAGCGAAGTCGGCGGCAACATGCACCTGGATCATCATGCGTTCGAGTTCGGCTCAGGGCCCGCGCCACGTATCTACGCTGGTAACGACGGTGGCGTTTATGTGTCCGGAGACAATGGAGCAACGTACACGAAGACGACGGGTGACTTTCCAATTTCTCAGGCCTACCGGATCGCGACGGCTGACTGGAACACTGATGCTCTGTGGCTGGGGATGCAGGATAACGGCACGCATCAGGACCTGAATGGCGACGGCGATTTTTCCTGGGTGTACACAGGTGATGGAATGCAGCCGCTGCCGCATCTGACTGACCCGAATCGTTTGTGGGTTCAGTATCAGTTTCTGACGATGTTTTATTCGGATGACGCCGGAGCGAGCGTAACGAGCGCGACCAATGGGATTTCCGGTCGGGAGAACTGGGATGCTCCGCACGTGCAGGATCCAAACGATCCTGAAACCCGTTACTGCGGAACGCATCGCGTGTTTCGGAACAATGGCAACACCAGCTGGAATGCGATTTCCGGCGATCTGACGAACGGGCCGTATCAACACGACGGTCTGGTCAAAGGCAGTTTGACAACCATCGCCGTTTCGCCATCAAACAGTCAGGTCATCTGGACGGGCAGCGATGATGGCCTGGTTCACGTTACAGACGATGGGGGTGGAAACTGGTCGGACATAACCAACGGATTGCCAGTGCGAACCATCACATCCGTTCGACCGCATCCAACTGATGAACAGTTCGCGTTGGTGACGCTATCCGGATTTCGCTGGGGTGAGGAGATAGCTCACATTTACAGGACTGATGATTTCGGTCAGAGCTGGGAACCGATTGGCGACGATTTGCCGGACATGCCGGTCAACGATGTGTTCATCGATCCGCAAAACACGAAGCGTTATTTCGCAGCAACAGACATCGGCGTTTACCAGACTTTCAACTCGGGAAATACGTGGTCTCTATTCGGCAACAACTTGCCCAGCGTGGTTATTCTTGACTTTGCGTATCTGGATGAAACACGCGAGCTGTTCGCGGGGACTCATGGTCGCAGCATCTATTCGCTCACCATTCCAGAACTGCTTCCCAACTCGTTCGCATTGCCGCCATGGGCTTTTCCAGGTGGTGGAGCGATAACCGATCTCGCAACTCCTGACAACGAAGACCTGACCATTCAGCTTGGCACAACACTCCAGCCGGTCATTTCGATCGATCTGAAATCGACCAGCCACATTGCCAATCCACGGCAGCTGGTTTTCATGTTCGAAGGTAGCGTTTTTTCGCGTCGGGAGGTTCTGCAGACAATCAGCCTGTTCAACTATGACACGGACGAATACGAGATCATCGACCGTCGTCCGGCCAGCCGTTTTGTGGACCAGCGCCTCGAGCTGATTCCAACAGGCGATGTTACCAGGTTCATCCAGCCGGGTTCAAACTACGTTGAAGCTCAGATTCGCTTTGACGGTACGGCTCAACGTCAGCTGTTTTCGGCCAACATTGATCAGGCGATCTGGTGGGTAAGAGATTAGAAACTGGCCGGGCACTTTTTTTCACGAATCCTCTACCCCAACTTCCTTGAATTCACTCATGAAAAAGTCATTGGTTGCCGCAGTATTGGTTGCGATCCTGATTCCAGGATTTATCGCCCCCTCAGTTGGACAGGAAACAGAGCATCCAGAGTCTGACGAAGCCATCCTTCTCATTGCTGACTTCGAAGACAGCAATTCGATTTCGGGAAAACATACGACTCACGAAGCGGTCGTCAGTCTCGTCGAGGACGTTCCAATCGACGGCGGCCGGTCTGCGATGCAGACGGTCGTGGACCCCGATGCGGGCGCCGATCAGTATTTTGGCACCGGCTTTTCAATTCCTGCGACGGACCTCTCCGAGGCAGGGCAGATCAGATTCTGGATTAAAACGGACTTTGAAAGTGACTTCAGCTTTCAAGTCGCCAGTGGCCGCGGAGGCACAAGCTCCTTTCGATTTACGACCGCAGGATCCAGTGGAACGTGGAAACAGGTTACAGCTCCGCTCGCCGATTTTGCAAAGCCACAGTGGGCGGAGAATGAAGCAGACCTTTCACGCATCAGTTTTCTGCAGGTTACTGCCGTCGGCAGTCCGCCCTACGATGGCGCGACCATCATTCTTGACCAATTCACTTGCGGACCGTCTGCCGGAACAAAATCTTTTTCGCTGACCAAAATCGATGGTCGCCACTGGCTGGTTGATTCCGATGGCAGGCCGTTCTTTGCACACGGCATCACCCATACCGGAAACGCGAGAGCAAATCTGGACCTGTTGGAATTTTCTACCGCATGCAGAAGAGTCGGCTTCAATGCATACGGTTATGGAGCACCCGAGCCGCTTCGCGCCGATATGCCCTACATCGAAAGCTGGAACGATCTGGTGCCTATTTCGCTGTACAGGGGAGATGGAACTCACCGGTTTGTCGATGTATTTGATCCGGTCGAGCAGGCTCGAATCGAGAAAGGGATCGAAGCGAACTGCAGGCGCAGCAGAAACAACCCGAATTGCATCGGATACTGCTGGACGGACCTTGGAACGTGGCCACTGGAAAACTCCGCCAATAAAAACTGGGTCGAGTTTTTCCGGAGTCTGCCCGAAGAAGCGCCTGGCCGGATTGCCTATCAGCAGTTTCTAGACTCGTGGGACGGAAACGAAGAGGGGCGCGATCAGGCCTTCCTACGATTGACTGCGCGCGAATACTTCCGCGTCATCGGTACCGCAAACAGAAAGTACGCTCCCGATCAATTGATCTTCGGAGACCGGCTTTCGTTTTATACCTACGATTCCGATGTGCTGGAGGAGATGTTGCCGTGGGTTGATGCAATCGCTTTTCAGCCACACTTCTGGGGACCGTTTCCGGAAGAAGAGTTTGAGGAGATCTATGAGCTTGCGGAAAAGCCGATTCTGCTGTGCGATTTTGCGATACGCTTCAAAGACGGTGACAAGGAAGTCAATTCCTGGAATATGTCGGAGGATTCTTTTGCTGCCGCTGAAGCTTACACTCAATACGTGACCGCAGCACTTGAATCGGAGTACATCATCGGTGTCTTCTGGTGTAACCCCGTCGACACACCGAGAGGCTTCAATCTGAGCGGAGTCAAACAGGGATTTTTTGCAGACGGGCTTGGCGGGCGGCCGGGCCTGTATGATGCCGTCAGAGAGTTGAACGACCTGCGTGAAGAAATGACTCCCGATGCCACGGAAAACTGAAAACTCCAGTAGAAGTCGTAGCATCAGAGGACCCCCGCAGATACCAACGAATTCCCCCAACCTGCTTGGGGCGACTCGGACGTCTACAACTACCAAAACCTCTGCGACACAGTCGTACACGAAGTCAGCAGTGTTACCGGCAGTCTTGAAAAAACGCTTGAATAAATCACAACTTGAAAACTGGAGGATTGGCCACAGTACTTACGAGGATGACATGCCTGAATCAGTCGATAACCAGCAGCCCCGTCAAGAAAAAGATGTACTCACCAATCTCAAACGGCTTTCCAGGTAACATCAAGCATTACGTTCCTAACCTATAGGTATGCAGGAACCAATAACCGCCAACAGGCCGACTGCGGCGAGGATCGCCTGCCATTTCGTGCTTTTGCTAAGACTCATTCCGTAGATGCCCGCCCAGATTGCGGCGACACAAAAGAATCCCTGGATGACTGAAACTCCGTGAATTCCGAAATCCAGCAAACGCAGGTGGGGTAGTAGTGCTGCAAGGACGAACCCGACCGTCATGATCACATTATAGGCCCCGGCATTTTGAACAATCGTCACGACAAGACCTTTTAGTTCAGACTGGCCTAGTGACAGGTCACGATCGTTTAGCACCTTGGCCAGTATCATTGGAATTCCTTTCTCTCGTGGGACCATTTCTCCGTAAGCGAAGAATCCATGGAGAGCAGCACAGAGTAGAAGAAGTACCGTCACAACAATTAGCGTAATCGTCACGATTTTCTCCGGCTGCTAATGAATCGTATTGATGCTTGGTTAGAAAGCTACCCCGTAAAGAGTAACAGATTCCAAATCGCACCTGCTTTCTCAAGGCAGATATTTATTGATGGCCACCCGGGGGGATATCTAGCGCGCAGTTCGTTCCCCGGTCATGCGGTATTGGCGTCTACCAAATGCAGGAATCGCCGTTACTCCACGCCTCAGTCCGCTTACCCGATTTGGTGCATCTATTTGCGCTTTCGGGACTCACTCTACGTGACCGGGGTTACCAGGAAGCAGTTTCGCATCTGTTTTGTCGATTTCTGACGGCAGCCATGCTATGCTGAAATTGTCTTTAATCGTCTGATCTCGCGGGTCAAAAGTGAGCGAAATAACCCGACTTCTCGGATTGGTTGGCGCGGGAAGCGAAGGCGCTGAGGATCAGCTGCTTCGGCTGGTCCACGACGAACTGAAAAGAATCGCTGCCGCGAAGCTCTCCTCGGAATCGCCCGGCCATACATTGCAAACGACCGCTCTGGTCAACGAAGCCTATATCCGGCTGTTGGGGAAAAAACAGAGTGCAAGCTCGCCGACAGAGGAAGGTAGCGCCGGTGGTGACACTTCCATCCAAGACCGCGAGGCAATTCGTTGGGACTCGCGCGGCCATTTCTTTGCAGCTGCAGCAGAAGCGATGCGGCGAATTCTCATCGACAATGCTCGCCGCAGGAAAAGGCAGAAACGTGGTGGCGAAAACAAGCAGGTGCCGCTGGCCAGTGCGGACCTGACAATTGACGATCCATCAGACGATATCGAACTCGTTGATCAGGCGCTCTCAAAGCTGGAATTGGAAAATTCTGACCACGCAGCAGTCGTTAAGCTGAGGTATTTTGCCGGCATGACCATTGATCAAACTGCCGACGCTCTGGGAGTCTCACCTGCGACTGTCAAACGTAGCTGGACCTATTCGAGGGCATGGCTGAAACGCGCGATCATGGAAGAACAGTTGCCGTGATGCTCATATCCCCGCGAGTCTCTGTTCAGCCTCAATCGCTGAGAAAAAAATGGCGGGCACCCAACAAGTGGATTACCCGCCAATAATCTCTGATTGGCAACTGACACATCATGCCAAATGGCCGGTCGCTTTTGCTTTACCTGCGTCGTCGTTTGCACGCAGGAACCAAACATAGGCCCAGCAGAATTGCTGCAGACGCCGGCTCCGGAATCGGATTCACTGCAAGACTCACTGACGCACCTGAGGTAAACGCTTCGTTCGTATTGGTGAATGAGCGGGAGAAGACTTCCAGACGATACAGTCCACCGTCGTCGAACATTCCTGTGAATGAGCCACTGTTAAGGCTGTCGCCTGCCGTGGTGCTGAACAGCGTTTGAAATGCTACGCCGTCAAACTCCTGAAGGCTGACATGAACATAGTCCACCGCGCCGACGGGACTGGTTGATCCAAAGTGGGAGCCAGACAATTCAAATGGATTGTCTCCGACACTCTGAAATTCGACTTCGAAATTGCTCAGCCCGATCAGAATGCCGCTCCCGTCTCCGGTAATAGACGTGGTTGTTTCACCCTGGCTGGTAATCAGATCATCGGCGATCGTACTGGTCTGGCTGACCAGCCAGGTTCCCGTGTTAATCCGGCCGCCCGGCTCAATGTGAGTATTGGTACCTGACATCAGTTCCGCAAAAGTAGAAGTGAGGCTGGTCGTCGAGACGTTGCCTCCGACTCCGCCAAGGTTGGTTGATTGCAGGCTGATTTCCGACAGCCTGCTTGTGACAACGACGTCTGCTTGAACCAGGCCCGGAGCAAGCATTAAAAGGCAGGCGACCAACGCGGACGAAAGTCCACGAAGGGCGACTGCCTGGAAGTAGATGGGAACGTTCGGGTCCCGAATTATTTTTTGAGTGTTTTTCATTTCAATTCCTGATCTTTCCGGCTGTTTTTACAAGGTGCTGCCTCGCTTCATGGGTTCATGCGCCAATGGCCGCAGATCGGCTCAGGAATTTTCTGTTTTTTTAAGATCGTTTAGCGGAAAATCGACGCATGTAATAATGAGGCGATCTCATTCGTAGTGCTCAAACCATGAAACCACGGACAGAAGAAGCCATTTTTTGCGAGGCAGTCGCTCTTCCGGAGTCTCGGAGAGCCGACTTTGTGCGGGAAATGTGCGCCAACAACGAGGAACTCACAGCCTCAATATTCGAGCTTCTTCGAATCCACGAAACGGACAACGACTTTCTCGAAAAACCGGCGCATGGAGTGGCGGCGATCGGGCTGAGCGAACAGTCGGGTGACAGGATCGGCTCTTATCGCCTCGTCGAAAAAATCGGCGAAGGAGGTTTTGGAGTTGTCTGGAAAGCACTGCAGCTTGAGCCGCTCAAACGAAACGTCGCCCTGAAGATTGTCAAACTGGGGATGGACCCCGATTCGATCATCAGGCGATTTGACGAAGAGCGCCAGACACTTGCGATCATGAGCCATCCGGGAATCGCCGCGGTTCTTGACGCGGGCACGACTGAATCAGGTCGGCCCTTTTTTGCGATGGAACTGGTCGAAGGGGTCCCGATCGACCAGTACTGCGCAGACCACCGGTTGACGATCGAGCAACGACTACCGATTTTTATTGCCGTCTGTCGCGCAGTTCAGCACGCGCACCAGAAGGGAATCGTCCATCGTGACTTAAAGCCATCAAACATCCTTGTTTCCTCGATTGGCGATGACGTCATCCCGAAAGTCATCGACTTTGGAATCGCAAAAGCGATGACGAGTCAGCCGCACAATTCGTGCGGCGATGCGGCGCTGATCGGCACGCCTTCTTTCATGAGCCCTGAACAGCTCCGCAATGAGCCGGACGTTGATACAAGATCCGACATCTACTCCCTCGGTGTCATCCTCAACCGCCTGCTCACCGGCGAGTCGCCAGAGATGCCGCTCGAAGACGGGACGACTGATATTCGTGCGGACCAGCATCAGATCGATAAGGAACCGGGCTGGATCGCATCAAAGGCGATGAGCCGTGATCGCGACAAACGTTATGAATCAGCCTCCGGGTTTGCCCGGGATATCGAACGGTTTTTGGGGCAGGAACCCGTTCTTGCGGGTCCGCAAACGGGCGCGTATCGCTGGAAGAAATTCTGTCAGCGCAACCGCGCTTTGGTGACGGCAGCCTGCGTCGTGTTGCTCGCAATCGCGGGCGGTGTTGCTGCTCTGGTTTACGGCCTGTCAAACGCCAACCATCAACGTGAGATCGCCGAAGCGCAAACGCAGTTGGCTCAAGCAGAACGAATGAAAGCCGACCGCCAGAAAACAATTGCCGAAGACGAAGCTGAAGAAGCTCGGATTGTTGCGAGTTTTTTAGAGAGCGTGGTTGGAGGCGCGAATCCAAGCACGGGCAACTCGCTGGAATATTCTCTGCGTGAACATCTGGACGAAGTCGCCGCATCGTTGGATCAACTTGCGGATCACCCTGTCGTTGAAGCTGAGCTTCGGATGACCATCGCGAGCGCGCTGCACAACCTTTCGAGAATTGTGGATGCTGAAGTTCATTACGAAAAGGCTCTGATGCTGAGAAGATCAGAGTTGGGAGAAGAGGACACGAAGACTCTGGAAAGCCGAATCGGATACGCATCCTGTCTGAGTCGCCTTGCACGTTTTGATGAAGCCGAAGAGCAGATCACAGCAGTGGTTGCGCTCGTCAGTGAGACGCGACAACCTGACGTTTACCTCGAAGCGCTTCGTGTCCTCAAATTCATCCGTACTCGTCAGCAGCGACATGAAGAGGCATTTGAAATTTCGGGCCAGTCTCTTCAGCTAGCGCGAACGGTCCATGGAGACGAACACCCTTTCACGGTTGACGTTCTCGGTTTTTATTCGTCGACGGCAAACGCGCTTGGTCGGTTTGACGAAGCGGAACAGGCGGCGCGACAAGCTCTCGATATTCTGGTTCGTTTGTATCCGGACAAGCAGTTTACGCTTGCAAACGCAGAGTTCCGGTTGGCCCTCGTTCTAGTCAACCTCGGAAAATTCGATGAAGCCGGGGAGTTGGTCTCGAGTGTGATCACAAGACAGACGGCGATCCTTGGCGAAAACGATGAGCACGTGATTCGTGGCCTGTGCGCAATGGCCAACATTCACTGGGAGAGTGGCGATTCTCTCGAGGCTGAGCAATTTGCAAGAGACGCTGTCGGCCGCGCGATGAGCCTGCCGGAAAGCCAGCTCGGAATCCGCGCGACCGCGTATCGGCGGCTGGCCGTCATTCTTCAGGAAGACCAACCGGAAGAATCGGCTGAAGCCTGGGAGCAATCGATCGCGTTTCGCTACCAGCTACTTGGTCACCATCCGCAGGTAACTTCGCATCTGCAGAAGCTGGCCAGACTGTATTCCCGGCTTGAAAGACTGGACGAAGCAGCAGCCTGTTTCGAGCGTGTGATCGGGATGCTTGAGCAGATGGAAAACGTGGAGCCGCAGCTAAAGTCAGCTTACGAACAGTACTCGGAGTTGCTGGATCAAATGGGCCGGACAGAGTTGGCTGAGGAGTATCGGCAGGTGTTGGAAGAATTAAGCTACAACAGTGACCGAGAAGAGTAGCAGAACATGGTAGCTCTAGTTGCCGACCAATCAATCTCATTGGTTTGTGTTCATCCCCTGCTCTCACCGGCAATGCATCACATTCAGACTTCTCTGAGTCACGGGCTTAACTGGTTGCCAGAATTTCTTGAGAATTCAAGTCATAGTTTGACGCGTTGTGCAAAGTAAATGTGAGTGACCGGATTCTTTGCCGGATGAGACTCGCAATTGACTGAACGCACGCGACATGGCGAAGTGACCGTCAACGGTTGTGCGTTTGAACCGTTGAGGAAAGTAGAACTCATGGCATTGAGAACCCTGTTATCGTTGGTTTTTTTGTTTCTTGCTTCAGACGTAGCGCAGGCACAGATCGATCTGGACAATCTTCACAATTATGCCAATCAGGGAATTCCCGCTTACATCACGAGAGACACTACGCCCTTTGATAACCCGATAACAGATGAAGGCGCAACGCTTGGCCGGGTGCTCTTTTATGACAAACTTCTTTCCAGCGATAACACCGTTTCGTGTGCCAGTTGCCATCAACAAGAGCATGCCTTTTCTGATCTTAACCCCGTAAGCACGGGCATCAACGGCAACCTGACTCCTCGTCATTCGATGCGACTGGTCAATGCCCGTTTCGGAGACGAGCAAAAGTTTCGTTGGGATGAAACTGCTTCCACATTGGAACAGCAGATGACAATGCCGATTAGGTCAGAAGAAGAAATGGGTTACAGCGGAGCGAACGGAAACCCTTCCATTGCTGATCTTATTCAGGAAATGAATGCGACCGACCACTACCCGCAATTGTTTGACGCTGTTTTCGGAGACTCAACAATTACCGAGGACCGAATGCAGGTTGCGATGGCTCAGTTTGTCAGGAGCATTCAGTCTTTTGATACGAAATGCGATATTGGCCGCGCGCAAGTCAGCTCAGAGCTGGAGGATTTCCCAAACTTCACCGTCGATGAAAACATTGGCAAGCTGCTCTTTATGGAAGATTTCCAATGGGTTGAAGACATACATACGGTTCGCGATGTGCCCGGCGATCCCGGTGGAGACTTCCCGGTGGCTAGACGGATCAGCGGGGGTTTCAACTGTGCTGCCTGCCACGTTGCGCCGGAGTTCAGCATCGACCCGAACTCATTGAATAATGGATTCGTTCGTCCTCCATCAAACTTTCCGGGCGACCCTTCATGGCTGGACGGAACACGTTCACCAACGCTTAGAGACTTGATCAAGGCGGACGGAGACACATTAAACGGGGGAATGTTCCACTCCGGTCAGGCGCTTCATCTGGAAGACATTTTCGGCCACTATACGTTCCGCCGGCTTGATGAACTTGACAATCCCAACCTTGACCCGAGGCTGGTGCGAGTCAGCCCGACAACAGGCGACAACATCGCCATTCACCTCAACAACACGCGCCGCGAGCGCCAACGAGTCTTTGCCTTCCTTGCGACGCTCACTGGGACGGATGTTTACACCAATGAAAAATGGGCTGACCCGTTTGACGAAAACGGGAACCTGCCATTCATTGTTCGTTCCGAGGGGTTTGAGGTGACTCGCGGTGTACTTTTTGGCTCAGGCGATCTGTCACTTCTGGCTGAAAGTGACGATGAGGACCTGCTAGTTATCAGGAACCCGCTTAGCACGCAGGCAATTACCGAGATCGAATTCAACGCAACCAGCCACACTGCTACTCCGGCAGCCATCTCAGTAACCGTGGAAGGATCAGTCTTTGCTCGTTCGACCGTCGAACAGGCTATCGAGATTTATGATTTCGATGTGGGAGAGTGGCTTTTGCTCGACTCGCAGTCAGCTTCCAGTTTCGAAGACCTGACCGTAAACCTCGAGGTACCCGGCGAAGTTGAACGCTTTGTTGAACCGGCGAGCCGGGCTGTAAAGCTGCGGATCAGTTACCGTTCGCTGTCGAACAGACAACAGTTCGCTGCTGGAATCGATCAGATCACGTGGGAAATTCGATAGTCCAATTGAGTGCGGCAACCTTGAAATAGTCTCACTCAACACAACCGATGAGCAGCTCTCCTTAGCACTGGCGGAGCCAGTGGCACCCACATCAGTTGTCGTTCGTGGCTGGCTGCTTCAGCTTTGCGGCGGCCATCAGCAGTCCCACGCAAGTCGGCGCGTGAGTGATCTCGCCGCTGGCGATGCGGGCGATGGCTTCGTCGAGGCTGAGCGTGACGCGCTCGATCTGTTCGGTGCCTTCGAGGTCTCGCTCGACTTCTTTCAATCCTGTCGCGATGTACAGGCGCGTTGGAGAAACGACGATTGTGGTAAAGGGATCGACGGTGGTCAGGTACTCCCAGTTGGCCGCTTCCAGCCCGAGTTCTTCCTGAAGTTCGCGCCGTGCAGTCAGATCGGGATCTTCGCCCGGCTCGATGCCACCACTGACCGCTTCCAGTGAAACACGACCGACGCCGTAATGAAACTCGCTGGTCAGATGGACGTTGTTGTTGTCGTCAATTGCAAGAACGCAGACTCCCGGCTTCATCGTGACAACAACGTGCTGGCCGTCTTTGCCGTCGGGTCTGACTACCTGATCCAGCCAGACATGTATGAAAGCATCCTGATAGACATCATCGGTTTTCTTGATCTTCCAGGGACCGTGCGGCTTCATGATCGATTTTTCTAAAGTAAGGTTTCAAAGGGGGTTTGGTCGTCACGCCTTGTTCGCGCGCGATGATTCATGCATTGAATTTTTCGCTATCGCATCGGGCCGGGATTCTGTGACCGGTTTCAAAAATTGGACCGGCGATCAGGAAACAGCTACGATTACCGGAGCACCGGGTTGATACACCACGTTGATACACCACGCGTTGTTTTCTCGTGTCTTTTTCGCTTTTGGTTTCGAGCGTTCTTCGAATCGGGCCGAGCCTTCTTGAGTTGTTTTCCTGGTTCGAACTTGCGTCGATGAACATATCGCGGCAGTTCTGTCGTGACTTGATGCGAGTTGATACGGCAATCTTTGCCGACAAGACTCTATTCTCCAATGCGAACTTTGAAGTTGCCTGTCAGCGGAGTATACGATGACCATGTGGATTACTGAAACAGAGTACCGGCGCAGTGGCGGCGTTTTCAGGACCGGACTGGCAATCAATACTGCTTTTCTGGAGGAAATCAAAGAAGACAGTGTCGAGTTCAGGCAGGTCCTTAAGGACACGTCAGACCGGTTCTCAGCCGGCGAGATGCCGACCCCGGTCGATGCGGCGCGGCTGCTGGGCAATCTTAGAGATGCGCTGCAGACCTACTTTGCAGTGGAAGCTTTCTACGGCTATTTCGAGAATGCAGAGATCAAACATCAGGCGGTCTCCAACCGAGCTCAGGAGTTGTTGGATGAGCACGATGTACTCTTTCTTCAACTCAACGGGCTGGTCGATGAGGCTCAGCAGATTGTTTACAAGGAATGCTCGGACGAGTTGACCGTGAGAGAGATTGCCGGCAGGTTCGATGAGTTCTGCCAGGCTCTGCAAGCGCACGAGGATGCTGAGATGAACCTGGTCATGCGTTTGCACAATGAAGACATTGGTGTCGGTGACTAGCAGGGCTGCCGGGCGATTCTATTGCTAACCATTCGGTTGCCGGGCAACCGCAGTCCAGTGTGAACTGTTTCGGCATGAGGTTTGACAGAACAATGCAGGGTGAAATGAAGGGCCGATACATTTTCTGCTGGTGGCGGTGGCCACCGGAATGATGCTTGGCCAAACAGGAAGGTTTAAAGGGCAGACACAAGTTGTAGTGATTGCTCGGTATTGTGTCGGCCCTTCGGGCCTATTGCTCCAAGGTTACCGCTTAAACGGTGGTTATCGCCACCGTCAATTGCTGTGTCGACCCTTCAAAAGCCTGAGCAATCCAATGCTACTGTTGTCGAGAAAGGCACAGCTTGGTGTCGGCTATATACCCGATCCAAAGTTGAACGGTTTTGCTCGGTCCCGTATCGGCCTTTCAGGCCTGATGTTTTGTGGCTAGCGATTACCGGTGGCTATCGCCACCGGCAACTCATATGTCGGCCCTTCGGGCCTATTGCTCCGACGTTGCCACTTAAACGGTGGTTATCGCCATCGCCAATTCATGTGGCGCCCCTTCAGGCCTGAGCAACCAAAGGCTACTGTTGTCGGGAAAGGCACAGACCAGTGTCGTCTATACCGGCCCGATGTCTTTTGACAGCAGGGTGGATGAAGGCCCGATCCAAAGTTGAACGGTACTGCTCGGTCCTGTATCGGCCCTTTGTTCCTGTTCGATGTCGCTTAACAAACAGTGGCTAGGCAGCGTTTCTTAAATCGGAATTGGCGTTTTAGTAGAGAGAAAAACCAGCTACCTCCCTGTTGTTCTAACTAGCAACAAGGCTACAAGGAGGCAGCTGATGTCGCGTCATGATCTCACGGATGAGGAATGG
>JBCCFB010000090.1:0-21433 GCA_039029995.1 Planctomycetota bacterium | reverse complement strand
CGTTGCTTCAAATTGTTTGCTTTTCCGTTTTGAGGCCGGATAATTGGATGTGTGGTTCAACGTGCGCTGTCATGTTGCAGGCACCAATTGTTTCCGGCTTGGAAACTTGCGATTCGTGAGGCTGCCGGATAACAATTGGATGAACCACAGCCGGTTTGCCGCTGTGGTAGGCTATGGAACAACACATAGGCCGGCGCTTTTCGTCGGCGTGGTTATCCTTAACGTTATCTGCCTTAATCATGAGATGGCGCAAATTCTCGATTTCAACTCTCTTGCTTGCTACCGCTGGGTTAGCGCTGTTGGCACTACCGACGTCATGGATAATCTCCAACGCAAGGCTATCTCGTGAACGTTCGGCCAACGCATCTTTGGTTCACGACGTAATCGAATCAGTTGGTGGCGGTGGAAAATCTTTCGTGATGGTGCATGATGGGCCGAGGGTCTACGTCGAATACGGCTTCAACCTACATTCCGTTACAGACCAAACCATTCCTGAACTACGACGATTGAATCACCTTCATGTGGAACATCTCAATTTAGAAGATCAACCGATTACCGATGCCGGACTCAGTGCAATTGCCGAATTTAAGCATTTGCGAACACTTGATGTTTCCGGAACGGACATTTCTGATTCCTCAATGTCCGTGATCTGTAAGCTTGTTTCTCTAAATAAATTGGATGTCTCAAATACGAACATTTCGGATGCGAACCTCCAAGACTTGCAAGAATTGGAGTCGCTGACATTTTTGTACACAGGTAAAAAAAGGGTAACAGAGAACGGTATCAGTGAATTACGTTCCAATTGCCCTTCGCTCATTATAAAAACGAACGTCGAGATGTCAGGGTGGGGCTTGGAAGAATAGCGCCCAATCGGCAGATAACAATGCGATGCACGCGAAGTCCGGCTTGCGCGTGGTTTAGAAATGGAAGATCTTCCGTCCGGACTCGGTGATCGCTGCCGTTATCCGACACAGTTTTGGTCTTTAGGTAGGTCAATGTCTGTTACGAAGGCGATTTCGATCGCGAGAAAAGGAATGTCATTTGATATCGTCCGGCAGTCCCGCCTGCTGCCTCCGATGGATATTCTCAATTCCTTTTTGCAATGCGGCGTTGACGATGCAGCCTCGGAGGTCACGATTGAATGGCAACCTTTCGTCCTTGACGAAAACGAGTACGCTGAGTTCGTGCGAATTTGCCGAAATGAAATTGGAGTTCTCGAAATAGATGGCTTCAATTGCGCTGACTATTCAGACTGGTTCTCGAAGGTTGCAGTCCAGAAGACGGGCTCCTAGCGTCGGATAACAATTGGATGAACCACAGCCGGTTTGCCGCTGTGGTAGGCTATTGAACAACACGTGCGTCGATGCTGTTTGTCGGCGTGGTTATCCTGAACGTTATCCCACTTGAGGCTCTAGGCCTTGCCGCATTTGCCTCCGATCGAGGAATTTGACCGGAACCTTGGATCGTTCCACCAAACTCACAAATGGTGGTCCGTGGGCTTTGCTGTTTTGTTCCCTTGCATGATCTCACTCTGTGCATTCGCGCGAGACTTCGATCTGCGCGGTATCGTCGTCGTGGTGGTTATCAGTATCGGTGTTTCACTATTTGCATGCGGTTTCTTCAAGCTGCGCGAGAAACAGCAACGCGACTGTGGGCTCGTTTGTCCTTTCTGTGAACATATCCTTGCTCCGAACAGTGCCTGGCCAGAGCAGTTGCGTAGCACTGGAATGTGCCCCAATTGTCGGGAGCAGATCTACGACATCATCTCAAAACCGCTAGATGCGGGATAACAATTGGATGAACCACAGCCGGCTTGGCGCTGCGTTTGGGCCTGGTCGCGGGATGGTCGCAGGCTCCCATTTTATCCCGCTCCTGCGTACACTTGGTTGAGCCGTATCCTGCGGCGTGGTTATCCTTAACGTTATGCGGCTGAGCAAATGAAACGAGCGTTGCCAATTTGCAGAATTGCCTCGGCTTTGCTCGTCGCACTTTGGGTTTTGGCGGCACTGTGCTGGGCGCAGCTGAAACCGACATTCCAAGGGGCTCGCGGTGGACTCTACCAGACAACACTTTGGAATTCCTATGGCTGGCCGAATAGACGGGCATTAGTTCACATCGAACACCGTAGGCAACAACGGACTCAACCTCCCAATCCGATTGCGTTTTCGTCTACCATTGAAAGACAGTGGAACGAATCTCGGCTTATGACAAATGTTCTTATCTGCTGTTTGATAGCCGTTTCCACAACCATCTCAATGTGGACTGTTGCGAGACAAGGACATAGGACTCGATTCTCTGTTAGGCATCTCCTCATAATTGTTTTCGCGACTGCCGCAACTGCGGCACTCTACATTCAAGAGTTTTCCATTCATGCTTTGCTCTCACGATCGGACTCGCCTTTAATCGACGTGGAACTTAACGACCTTCATTCGATGTTGTACTTTGAACGGATGCCGTTACTAATAGGCACGATGTTAACGATAACGACTATGATCTGTTTGTTTGCTCGCGTCTTGAAATGGTTCGCAGAAAGCAAGTCTATTCGATCTGGTCGAGATCGCCACATAACAAACGGATGAACCGAAGCCGCATTGCCGTTGCGACTGTGCCTGGTCGCGGGATGGTCGCTGGCTCCCATTGTATCCCGCTTCCGCGTAAACTTAGTTTGAGCCGTATCGTGCGGCTCGGTTATCCAAATCGTTATCTGGCCAATGATCAGTACAAAACACATTCTGATGTTTGTCGCTTGGGCTGCAATTCTTTTGGCGTCCTACGTTGCCACGACGCGACTTGAAGTTGGCTACGCCAGAGTTCCAGGTCTGGCAGTTTGGTACGGATTCTCTGTGTTAACGCTCGCGTTGATTGCCTTTGCTGTAACCAACGTTGGGCGGAATCGACGTGTGTATCTAGGCGGGTCGGTTGTTGCGGTCGGAGCTCTAGTCTTACTCGGACAGACTCACCAGATGACTTCTCAAACTCCAGGCGAACTCTTGGTAGAGTCGTTCGTTTACCGTGAGGCAGACTCACCCCAGTTCAATCCGTTTTCGATTAACAATTTTCCCAATGCTGAACAAGAAAGATCAAGAGTCGCTCGTGATCTATGGATTGCGCGTCGAGATAGCACTGTAAAGATCGTGGATATTGCTGTCGTATCGATACTTTCGTTTATTGGCGGATGCTTGGGCGCATACGCCCAACGCCGCGCAACCCTAGGCGAAGCCAGATAACAAACGGATGAACCACAGCCGGTTTGCCGCTGTGGTAGGCTATTGAACAAAACGAACGCCGATGCTGTTTGGTCGGCGTGGTTATCCTTAACGTTATCGCCAAGGAACTACCACTGCGGGGTCCCCGTCGTCTGCGGTGCTCGCATGCGCTGTGCTCCTCGCCGACACCCCGCTGCCCGAAATGCGGTACGCCCTCAGCCAGACCTGATAGACGCGGCGGCGAGCTTCATCGAGATGCTGACGACGGAACCCAAGCGACTGCGATCGACGGCGCTCGTTCGACTCGTAAGCGCCAACGAGATACACAGCACCAGCGCCGATTGGAACTTCAGATACGTACGACTCCCGTGCGGTAGTCGGTGGTAACTCACCATTAAATTCGATGACTGAACTGTTATCGATTCGCACTTCGACTGCAGCTGACTCCGGACCTGTTTCGCGTAACCCGATTTCGGAATCGAATCCAACTTCCAGAAAGTCAACTTGCTCGATGACTTCTTGAACAGCATTCGAATTGTTCCTTGTGATCGTTCGGAAAGGGATCGACTCCAAGCGTTGATAGGTTGCCGTTTCACCATCGGAAAGAAGGAACATTGGTTCGGCAACCAAATCCGCATCGCTGTTCTCAGCTGCAGCACGTAAGAGCAACTCGATGCTAACTTCGGCATCAGCATACGACCCAGATCCACTGGCCAGCCCAGCTGCGATGCGAGCTGCCGGAATAACATCAACACCGAATTCGCGTGCCGCAGTTTCGCCGTATGAGATCACGAACAATTGGACTACCCAAGCAGGATTCTCCAACGCTTCAAGGTCACGGATCACCCCTGCTACTCGATCGAGAACATTAGCAACGTCAGAGACGACACAAACGCCGTCCGCAAA
Source organism: Planctomycetota bacterium (assembly GCA_039029995.1). Lineage (GTDB taxonomy): Bacteria > Planctomycetota > Planctomycetia > Pirellulales > Pirellulaceae > Mariniblastus. Next base: position 17,321 of record JBCCFB010000090.1, on the reverse strand, counting down.
CGTAGCTATCCGGCCAGTGTCGCTAAGTAGTGTTCCGATCGCGGAGGTAATTTCATCCTGTGAGAGACGGCGGACACGAAGCACCAGAACACCTCGGTCCTGATTCGAAAGTTTGCCGAGATAGTAACACCACCAGAGAGACGGACCGAGACACCGTGCCGCTTCGCAACCGTTTCGAGAACAACCGAGATTGGAACATCAACCCATTCGCCGGATACCGGACGTTCTTCCAGACTCTCTTCCATGACGACAGAAACGCCGTAGTTAAGAGCCAGATAGCGAGCCAGATCGCCCAACGCCCAGCTTGAGCAACTAAACGTTACGCGCTCACCGCTGTTGAGTTCCGTTGAGGTTGTCTCTAGCTGCCTCAGTGATAATTGTTCGTACACGCTCTGAAAGTCCGGAGACCTTCTGTCTGTCTTCGGCAACGCGTGCGAGCATCCCGAAATTATCACGCATAAACAAAATACGATCACCAACCAGTACGCTGCGTGCACGCCAGTTGATGAAAAGAACTTGATGTTTTTTGCCATCTGAAAGCCTCACCCACTCCCCTCCCCTGCACCGTTGACCTGATGCGAACACGCACCAACCATCCCCCATCGCAACCAATTCGTCTGAAGCTGCAGCAGCATTTAACAGGCTTGTTTCTTTCTCGATCATGTCGACGATCGCCTGTGACGTTTCAGGTTCGAAGCGAAACAGCTCAGGCAGTTGTAAAGATGCTCTGCGGGATCCGAACACTTAACCGCGCCGTTGCGGGTGCCACTGGCTTTGCCAGTGCCCCGTTGATTGCTCAAGTCCAACAACCACTCGTTGATAGAGCAGCTCGCGGTACACTTTGATCGCAAACCACAAGAAGAACTATTGACTTTGCACTGGCCGAGCCAGTGGCACCCCGCGCATCCGTCTGCTTCCATTTGTCGAGCACTTCCCGAAACTCAACTTGCCAGACACTAGGCCGTACTCATGATCAATGACCGTGAGGCCGTTGTACCAGTTTTACGGATCGCGACGGCTGTCATGAGAGTCTAGCGACCGCCGGACTTGAGCAGCTGCTTTGAAGCAAGCATTAAAACCTTGACCATGCAGCTTTCATTTGATATAGCCTTCAAATGAATGCACAAATAATCATCGCCGTCATACGGCTGCTCGTAGCAATTACAAGCCTTTCGCTCAATTTGGTCCGATACATCAAGGAAAAAAGAGAATGATACGCTGGCTCCACTCCGCTGAACTGTCAACTTGAAATTAATGTGTGTGTCAAAAGCTATGATTGTCGAATTGCCGTTTGGGTTTAACTTCCCTGCCCTGCTTTTTGAAGCACAATTGCAAGGGCCGTGGAAACTAGAGCCTGTCTATCGACTGGATGCGCATGATTAAGTTTCGCTCTCTAACGCCGGACGATCAGGAGCAGCTTTGGGACTGGCTGCATATCGCGCTGTGGGATCCTCCCCCGGCCGGCTTGCGGCCACGCGAGGTTTTGGACGAACCGGGGGTGCGCATTTACGCGGAAGACTGGGGTCGCGAAGGTGATATCGGAGTCGTTGCAGTGCTTGATGGCCGCGATATCGGCGCCTGCTGGACGCGTCTGCTTCCCGACGGAGTCGGACTTGCGTCAGTGGATGACAAAACATTGCAGCTCGGCATTGCGTTGGTACCCGAGCAACAACGAAAGGGTTTCGGCACACCAATGATGATGGCCGCGCTCTCGGCAGCAGCGTCTGCCGGATTTCGACAGGTGTCGTTGACGGTTCACCCTGAGAACCCGGCTGTTCATCTCTACGAGCGCTGCGGGTTTGAAAAAAGCGGCCTGCGAAATGGATACTATCTGATGATTTGCAGGCTTGCGTGATGGAGGTCGAAGGCGATTAGCACGATTGCGAAGTGGATTCATTCGCTCAGAACACCACTCCCCTGCCCTGCCTCGGCCAGACATGCCATGTTTAAAAAAGAAAGGTCCGCAAGTTGGCGGACCTTTGGTTCTTTGAGTGACTATTTCAGCCCGGCGACGTATCACCGAAACCGCGCCGGCATCAAATGCCAAGCGCGGAATACGCTGCTGCAGGGTATCTGTTCTTTAGTAGTTAGTCAGGAAGAAGATGTACTCGATGATCCAAGGAGGTCCGGTGAGTACAAGGTATCCGGAAATGGTGCAGGTCGAATACCAGGTTGCTACCTGCGGAACCCATTTGGTCTTGTACGTGATGTCTTCAATGACGACTTCCACGGTCACTCCCATTCCAATGTAGGATGCGACAAGTTCATCGATCTCCGCCTGGGCAGCATCCCTCGCTTCCGCCATCGCGGCTCCTTTTTTGAAACGATCATTGCCTAGCCCGTCAAATTCCTGTCCTGAACCGGAAACAGAAAACGGAATTTGTATAGATACGTCCTGGGCCTGAGCTGATTGTGACGAAAAGGTGATAAGTCCAGCGAACATGATTGCGAAAGCAACCGACTTAATCATTGCGCTCATTTCTGACTCCTGGGCAATAGCTCTTGTTGAATGCGGGACGAGTCCCGTGAGCGCATCATGATAGTGGTAAATCAGCGAGAGTGCATCTGATTGCCATAAGCCGCTAAGGCGCATGTAAATGCAACAGGGCAGCCCACGGTGATGGCTGCCCTGTTGATAGTGTTTAGCGCCTCGGAAACGAGAATTCCAATTGGCCGTCCAACAGCAAACGATTAGCTGGCCAGCAGTACGCCGTCGACGATGTGAATGACGCCGTTCTTGGCCCGGATGTCCGTGAGCACGAACATTGCGTCGCCATCGAGAACGATATCTCCGCCTACCGTTTCCACGTTGATGATTTCATTAGATAGAGTGAAAACTTCGTCCCTTGCAGCGATCGTCGATTCGCTGAGCGTCACCGGTGAGATGTGGAATCTCAGAATGTCTCGGAGTTCACCGGTTGATAGACTTTCCAGAAGGCCGTCAGGCAGGTCATCAAAGGCGCTGTCGAGCGGTGCAAATAAAGTGGTTGGTTCAGGGCCACTTGAGTTATCGTCCAGCCGATTGTCGAATCCGGTCGCGCTCAAAGCGCCTGCGACAGTCGATAGTCTCGGATCGATTTCCAGCAGTTCGGAGATTGTCCCGAGGCGGATGCCGTCACGGATCAGGTCCCGATAGACGCTGTTCGTCTTTCCATTAGGAGTCTGAAGTGCTTCTTCAAACGAGACGGCTCGGAGTGTGTCGCCGGAGCGGTTCCGACCGCCGATTGCAAATTGATCATTTCCGGCCTGCCCGGAAGCAACTGTCCCGCTCAAGAACCTGGTATTGAAGACCGAAACCTGATCATTACCATTGCCGGTGAACAGGTATGCTTCGTCAGCAACGCTGATCGTTTCGGTACCGACAAAGTCATTCCCGTCGGCAGTGCGGATGCTGAGTCCTTCATTGTAGATCGCAGAGAATTGAACCGACACGCGGTCGTTGCCGGATTGAGTCGCGATCACGTTGTCGCCATAGGCTCTTAGCCCACTGATACCGATGACGTCGTCGCCAGCCAGGCTGTTAATGCGAACATCACCTCCGGAAATCAGTTTGTCGATCGAGATCGCGTCATCGCCGTTGAAAGTCTGGATAAACAGGTCGTTGACGGTCGCGCGGTAGAAGCCGACCGAGTCATCGCCTTCTCCTCCGTAGACTCGAGTTATGCCTTCGGTATGCTCAATGTCTTCGAAGCGAATAAAGTCATCGCCTCTTCCAAGGTTTACGCGGAAGCCGTTGCGTGCTCGCGAATCGCGACCGGAAAGCACGACACTATCCTGACCATTGATCGTGGTGCCATCTACGCCGCGCACGGTTAGTTCGTTTTCACCGAGAGTCTTTACGACTTCGACTCGATTTCCTGCATCATCGCCTCGCAGGAAAACTGTGCCATCGGAAACGGCCAGCCGAACGTCGCCGGCGAGCAATCTCCTTTCTTCAAGTCGTTCGTAGGACGAGCGGGCGCGGTTAATTTGTCGAGTTCTTGTTTTCATCACATGTCACCTTGTAGATATAGGGATAAGAAATAGATGACTCGCGACCGGAAAAAGAATCCGGGTCGCATTTGTTACCGCAGTCGGGGGCAAAATATATCGAGGAGATCGAATAAATAAAGTCTTGACCACGAATGCTTAAAGGTCTGAGTAGCCCTGACCAATCCAATGGGGCCAATTTTCACGCAGCTGATCAGAATCAGAACCAGGAAAGTGTGTTCGGTTGGAGGCTGAGTTGCGTTTTTCTATTTGACGCACTCGCCAGCCCGTGAAGGGCCATAGTGAGACGAACGTTGATATTCACTGCGGGGCGTGTGACGCCGGATTGAATTTGCCGCCACGCGTTGTGTGACGCTTTATCGTCTAGATAGAAACTTCATTGTTGTCAGGGAGTTAGCTGTGCCAAAACGATTTCCAATTGCGTTCGTCGTGCCCTTGATTTCTGCATTCCTCATCGTGAGTGAGGTGTCCGCTGACCTGATTCCGTTTTCGTCTTTGTCGATTGAGTCGAACACGTTGGGGGAAAGGCAGAACTTTGTCGCAGCAGGAATGATTAATGGATCAGGACTTCCCAGCTATCATCCGGGTGCGCTTCATGATCGAAGAGTAGGTGGAGCAAACGGTAACTGGTGGTTGTCATCGGAGAACAATACGACCGGAACAGTTGTGTTTGATCTCGGCAGTGAAGTCCTGATCAACCAGTTCTTTCTCTGGAACGAATCAACTGTCACGGGCCAGCAGTTGAACGAGATTCAAATCGAAACTTCTCTGGCACCAAACAGCGGCTTTACATTTACAAGTCTGGGTTCGGGTTTGCTTGACGCTAACACTCCGGGGTCTTTCGGGCAGAGCGATCCTATTCCGGCGATCTCGTTTGATTTCCAACCTGTCGCGGCGAGATATTTTCGTCTTTCGATTATCTCGAATAACGGCGCGACGAACTTTACCGGCATTGCAGAAGTGGGTTTTAACTCGGTTCCTGAGCCGGGCGCGCTGGCGTTGAGCTGCATCGCTTCGCTTGCCATTGTCAGCAGGCGAAGACGCAGGCAATAGCATCTGGTCCGAAACCGCAAACCCATGCGCGCGAACTTTACCGGGTTTCCGGATATGAACCTGGCAGCCGGACACTATTAAAAGCAAAAAGGTGCGCACTGCGGCGCACTTTTTCAATGGTCGTACTTTTCAGTGCCCAGTTATGCAGTAGTGAGGCAATCGTTTTCTTGAGCTCTGTCTCAAGTCCGGAAACAGTTCCGGCTCCTAGAACTGATTCATGAAAAAGATGTATTCGATTACCCAGGGCGGGCCTGTGATCACAAGATAACCATCGATCGTGCAGGTAGAGTACCAGGTCACCACCTGGCGTACCCAGCGCGTATCGTATTCAAGAGATTCTTCGACGACTTCGACCGTGACACCCAGCCCGAGGTAGGAGGCCACAAGAAGATCGATCTCCGCGCGGGCTGCATCGCGTGCTTCCGCCATCGCGGCACCTCGCTTGAAGCGATCGTTGCCAAGAATGTCTTCTTCCTGGCCACGTCCTTCTACACTGAACGGTACCTGGATTGAGACGTCTTGCGCGCAGGCCGATGTTTGAGAGAAAGAAGTCAGCGCAACGACCGCGATGGTTGCTATGAGCAACCTGGAAATAGTGTTCATCTTTGCTCCACGTGAATAGCTCTTGTTGAATAGCGGGATGAACTCCCGAAGGCAGAGAATTCTGCCCGGCAAATTGCAGCACAGCCTCACGATGCCGGAATCGGCAGGAGTCGCAACGAACTGAATGGCTGCAGCGACACAATCACGAGATCATCGGGCTGTGTCATGACGGAGAATCTATTGGAAAACAGCAGCCGTTCCAATACAGGCTGAGGCAAAGTTGCCGGGAACCGACGCATTTTTTCGGGACGCGGCCCGAAATGCGCAGTCAACAGAAAGATGCTGTCACGTAAGTGCGGTTGTGTGCAATGGAAGCAGGCGTCGATGGCAAGTCGCACCGACGTGCAAATGCGCCGGGAGCTGTAGGGAAACGCGGGTTTCGAGATGCGGGCGGATTCAAACAGCACGAAAAAAGACAGGTTCACCTTCAAAGGCAAACCTGTCTGGGTTGTCATCCTTTTGTCGATCGGCCATGGCCGGAGAACGATCGCGGCTGCTCGAAGTTTTTTGCGGATGCAAAACGTTCGCGCAGATTCAGCCGTCAAACTGTGAGTTGCGGTCCGATTGTTCTACTGGTCAGCCGGCGGCATGCTGTCGGCTTATATCTACTTTCCGGGAGGTTTGCGTGTGAGTTTCATGTTGAAACTCCGGCAAAGATACTTTTCGCGCAATGCGAACAGTCTCAAGGTGGGAAGGAGCCTTTTGGCAGGCAGGAGTTGCTTAGGCAGGAGGGGAGGTGCTAAGGCAGGAGGTTGGTGTTGGTGAGCTAACTCGTTTGAGAATTTAGAGTTCACTCAGGAATTGCAGGAAGTCAATCAAACCCTTCTCGGAAACGATCAGATATCCATCAATCGTACAGGTGGAATACCAGTTGCGATTATGAAATATCCATTTCGTTTCGTAGTTGACTGACAACTCAACGATTTCGATGTGAATACCCGGTCCGGCGTGTGAAGCCGCCAGCTGTTCAATCTGTGCCCGGGCAGCTACAGCTGCTTTTCGCATCGCTTCCATCTTCGAATAGAGGCTGGTTCCGAGTGGATCGTACTCCTGCCCCTTTCCTTCGACCGTAAACGGTACGTTGTAGCTGAGGTCCTGAGCAGCTGCCTGTTGTGCCGTCACTGACAGCAACACCAGGCAGGCGGTCAACATGACCGCGCTCCTGAAAACTCTGTTCATCTTTTTCTCCAGTTGTAAGAACTATTGATGTAAAAAGAGGGAAAGCCCTCTATTTCGATACTAGTTCCACACCCGGAAACCCGGTGCAGCTATGTGCCACAAAATTCGCGATGCTTGTGCGCGCCGGTATAACCGGACCCCGGAAAGGCCGTTTTGAAAAATCGATCCGGATCGCCTGTTCTCAATCAGATGGCCCCGGTCAAAATGGAGCAGTCCGCGCACAGCGCATTAAGAAAGCGAAACCACCCTTATGGGTGATTCCGCAACTGGTTGCAGTGGAAAACAGTTTTCGCGCTACTGAAGCGCCGTAGGTTGCGGCGCGATGCTCTGCGATGGAACTTCAGCGGCGCATATCATATTTCTGCGATCAACTAGCCGGCATTGGTGAACCGCCTACGGCATGATTGAGAAGTTTGTCGAGATTCCGAATCCATAGCTATAGCTCAGAAAAGGAATGATCCGTACGCGCAGCCGATGATTGTTGTCGGCTCTCAACTGGTCTTTCCTGGCAAGCGCCTGCGCGTAGGTTCCTGTGGAATCGATCTCGAGCCAGCTGTTTTCGGCGCCGATTCCATAACCCCGGTCCAGAATGCTGAACCCGGGATTGGCTGCGATGAAATCATCCGCATCGGCTTTCGAGTTAAAGGCCTTGCGCTTGATGTTGATCTGGCTGAGGTGCACGATCGGCGCGTGAGTGTCGTATTTCAGAAAGTAGACGCCCGTTTGTATTTCCTGTATTTCAATACGGTAGTCGAGGTAATTGTCCGGATGACTGGTGCTGCCGGAACTGCTTCCCGGGATCTCAGCAAAGGTCAGCGGACAAAGTACCAGCGCCGTCAGAATTGCTACAACAGTGTTGCGAAGTCGCATCGTTTTTCTCCCCGTGTGTGATTTGAATGAACCACGGGAAACACAATGCGAATCAGGTGCCAGACGAATCCGGCAATGGCCTTGCCATTACATCACAGGGATTGCAGAGATAGCGCAGCCGCACGAATCCTGATCGGAATCAACCGTTGTGGCGGGATGGCTGGTGAAGCAGGATTCCGCGCGGTGTGGAGTCGCCGCTTTAATTTCGGCAGGCCATTAGTTTCCGCCGGCGTTACCACCGGCATCGTTGAGCAGTCGATCGATGGCCTGGCTTGCTCCGTCGCGCAGAATCTCACCACCCGTTTCAAGAAGGTCGCGTGAATTGATGCGCACGTTGATATCCGGATATCCGTTCTCGCCCTGCGTAAGAATGGGCTGACCGCCCTGCCTTGCCGGTTGGCCGTATCCAGAGTTTCCTGACTGCGGCTGACCATATCCCTGAGTACTGCCTTGAGGCTGGCCATACTGCTGTTGGTACTGACCACCACCTCCCTGGATTTGGCCACCTTGATACTGGCCGCCTTGACTCTGGCCGCCTTGACTCTGACCACCTTGATTCTGGCCACCCTGGTATTGTCCGCCGGTGTACTGACCGCCCTGAGGTTGACCGTAACCCGGCTGGCCGGACGTTTGCTGCCCCTGCCATTGTGTTCCACCGTCACCTGGTTGATTGCGATAGGTGCCGGATTGCTGATAGGGAGAGTTCTGCCAGGTACCGCGGTAGTCCTGATAGCCACCTTGCGGCGGTGCAGTGTTCGGGTTGACGTAAACATTGCCGTTGCCACCTGCAGCCGGAGAGTAAGGCTGGCCTCCCGAATAGTTCGTCGTACCGCCGGTCGAAGCCGGGATGATCGGGGCAGTCGTCGTGGAACCTGCTTGATCGTTATTGACCAGGTTTGTGTTGTTGTCTGTCTCTTCCTGCCACGCCTGCTGATAACGCTCGATATGCGGGTGGATTACCGCGTGAAGTTCGTCAGGCACAACCGTCGTTGCGCGATCGATCGCGCTGGCGATGTAGTGTCCCGAGCGTGACTGAATGATGTATTGTCGCGCTGTTGAACCGAGCAGTGTGACTGAGAACATTGTTACCACCATGCACAATAGAGCTCCCTTGAGAGCGCCAACGAGCGCGCCGGCTTGCCGGTCGAACGATTTCAATTGCATTCGTTTGATCGTCGCGCGGATCCGACCGAAGATCAGCCAGATTACCAGCGATGTCCCAAGGAACAGAATCAGCATCGCAGCGAATTTGTCCAGCGGCTCTTCCAGGCCCAGCATCGGTGCGACCTGACCGCGGAAGTTGATCGCGACAAAATAGCTGACAACGATTGCGCTCAGTGATGCAATCTGCCAAGCCAGTCCCTTCCAGAATCCAAACATGACGGCGCCAATAAAGATGATCAGCATCAGGATGTCGTAAGGTGACATGTCGTTTAGCTCCGTTGTTCGGCGAAGGGAATAGTCTGCGGGTAGAAGCCGCGAATCAGGAAAGGCTGGTGAGTCAAAAGGATGCGCATGGCTTGCGATTCGACGATATGGCGTCGCGTTAAGTGCATCCGGTGCGGGACTCTAGCCAATGGTGCGAAAGAGGGGCAACACCGAACCATCGGTGTGCGTCTGGAAGCAACAGCTAGCCAGCAGGCTGCTAGCTGTGACGGTTGGTTGCATTAGAAGACGCCCGGCCTGCAATGCTTGCGCACAGCCGGAAGATATTTGGCACTACCCCCCCCTGCCCTGCTTAATCAAACGAAACCTGATCGCGCTGAAACCTGATCGTGCAACGTGTGCGTGTTTCCTGTTTCCCGTTAGCCGCGAACAATTCACCTGCGAATTGCGTGTCATAGCTGCGTGTGACCCGTTATTGCCGCGCATTGCAACCCTCTGGCTCACGATTGCTATTGGTTGGACGCATGCGATGGGCTATTCATCTCCTTTCGAAGCCGGCATTTCCATCGACCGGCTAGCCGGAAACTCACGGCCGCCCAGCAACTCATGGCAGACTTCAGGACTCACATCACGACCAGTACTGTGCTTGGCTTCGGTTATGGAGCCGCCGGTCATTTTCTGTTCGGACTGCCGATTCCAGCATGTTTCGTTGCGGGCGGGTTGTGCAGTGTTGCCGGAATGCTGCCCGATCTCGATTCGAATTCGGGAATCCCTCAACGCGAGATGCTCTCTTTTGTCTCCGTTATTGTTCCCGTACTAATGTGGGACCGCTTTGAAGCGCTGGGGCTGACCGATGAGCACATCGTGTTTGTCGCGGCAGTAATGTATGTGTTCATTCGTTTTGTGATCGGCGGCATTTTCAGGCGCTACACCAAGCACCGCGGTATGTGGCACAGCATCCCGGCAGCGTTGATTGCAGGACTGGTGACGTTCCTGTTATGCCTTTGTCCCGATCTGGGAGTTCGTTTGTTCAAGGCCTGGGCTGTTGTCCTCGGCTTTGTTTGCCATCTCATTCTCGACGAAATCTACGCAGTCGACTGGCAGGGGCGCACGATCCGCGTCAAACGTTCGTTCGGTACGGCGCTGAAGATGTTCGGATCGAGCAAGCTCGCGAACTTTACGACTTACGGGAAGCTCGTCCTGCTGGGAGTTCTTATCGCCAGTGATGGGATGGTGATGGAATATTTCGGCTGTGAACCGGTCGATATTCCGTGGTCAGCCCGGGACTGGTTCCGCGATCAAATCAACGGTGGCGGCAGCGATACGATTCTGCGCTAGCGGTTGCCGGCAGCCACGCCGGAAATGCAGCATCGAATCGTTTGCAAACCCTGCCGTGTTCAAAATGCAGTAACTTTCTCAGAATGTTCTGCGGCTATCGAGCAGAATGGTGACCGGGCCGTCATTGATGAGATGAACCTTCATGTCAGCCTGGAACTGACCGGTCTCACATTTGATTCCTTTATCGCGGACGAAGTCAACAAACTCCGTGTACATCCTGTTTCCGGTTTCCGGGTCCGCGGCTTTGATAAACGAAGGTCGTTTGCCTTTTCGTGTATCGCCCAGCAATGTGAACTGGCTGACGACCAGCATCTCGCCGCCGGCATCTTCGATAGAGCGGTTCATCTTGCCGTCGACATCATTGAAGATGCGAAGTCCGATCGTTTTTTCGGCTAGATACTTGAGGTCCTGATCATTGTCCTCTTTTTCTACGCCCAGCAGGACGAGAAGGCCGTTGCCGACTTCGCCGACGGTTTGACCGTCAACGACGACACTGGCGGACAGTACTCTCTGAATTACGGCTCGCATCAGTTTCTATCGATCTGGCTGCTTGAATCCGGTGTCGTCAGAAGAGCCTGGTGTTGTCCCTCAGAGAGCTCTTGTGTCCTTGATGCTGCAATCGCATCTTCGACCAGACGTATGGCTTCGCGCCTCTTGTCGATCTGCGCGATATAGTCCTGAGTTCTATCAGTAATCAGAACTCCGTCGGTGCTGACTTTGAAATCGTCATCGGTAACACCATCAATCTTGGTGACGTCGAAGAGTTCGATTTTTGAGATTTCGATTACTTCGTCGATGCGTCTCTCATCGCCACTGAATCGGAGAAACGAAATGCGATAGGGGAATAATGGCAGGAAGTCGTCGGTGCCAAAAGTTATTTCGACCGCATGGGGGATCTGGTCCGGCAGTCGAGCCCAGTCAATTTCAGGAGCGAGCAATTCATGTTCAACCTGGCCTGCCAGTGAGTTGCGAAGTGTCTCTTCATTCCACAGCCCTCGAACAGAGAGGGCAGGAATATCACCAAGTGATGATTCGTATGCCGGTCCGAAGGAAAACGAATCGGAGAGGTTTTCAATAAGACAGGAAAGGTTGCCGGTCATCATCCACGTCGAAGCAACACTATTTCCTGTGTTGAGCGAGGCAAGAGTTTCGTTTCCGACAAACGAGGGGTAGACCCTTTCGAGGTCTACGAATTCGAGGCTTCGTGAATGAGCCGTGATGACTTTGCGGTAGTAGAAGCGTCCGTCACAGACTTGTTGGAGATGAACGCCCGATCGTTTGTCACCCGCCTCGAGTTCCAGCCGAGCGCGCTGCCGGGTGCCGCCTTCCTGAAGATAGCTTCCGCGTCCGGACACCATCGAATCGAACATGTTCATCGAAAAGCGGACGGAACAGGAAATGGGGGGCGACTGACTAAGTTGATCAGCAGCTTGAGCGATCAGTCGCGCGGCTGCAGGGTCAGGCGTCACGGTGGAAAACGGCGCCGGTTCAACAGGCGATGCCTGTTGGTTTTCTGTTGTGGTGTTTTGCGGCGCAACCGTCTGTGCCCGCGCTTGAGGTGTAAGGGTAGCCAGTGGAAGTGCTGCGAGAGTCGCCTGCCCTGCGAAGTCCGGATCGGGAGAGCCGTGATCGCCAGTTGAAACCGGACCGGTAGCGGCTGCTTCAGCCACGTTTTCGATCGGGGCAAAGTAGTTTGCAGCGGCGAGCCAGCATCCGCCTGCTATCAATAAGACCGCTAAGGGTAATTCCAGCTTCATGAAACGGATATGCGGATTTTTCCAAAGAAGCACGTTATGACGCGCCGAACAATAAAGCAACGATTGACTTCGCGCCGGATACGCGCGTCCCGTGCTAGTCGTTGCCCTGACGAGTCTGTGTCAGCAGTTTTGTCAGGCGACGCATTTTAGAAACGGCGAAAAGTCCGGTCTATGTCAGTTTGCCGGTGATTGGCGGCTCTGACTTTGACTGCATTTGGTTAAGAAACAATTTGTACGCATATCAATGCGTAAACGTTTGCGTCGGAACCACTGACGCATTTAATTTCCAGGGGGGAAATCTGATGTCCGCACGTATTTCTACGGGCTTTGTAATGCTGGCACTCGCTGCGTTTGCCACCGTTGCAACTGCGCAGGTACCTGTTGCCAGAACGGGAATTCCCGTCAGTAACAATCTGCCACCGGCCCGAATGTTGATGGAACCGGGTCCGGGCGTTGGTGGTCCGGGGCCTGGAGTTTTGACAGCTTCTTCGGCTCGCGTGAATCCGCAGGCCGGTATGGCTGCTTACGGCCCGTTCGGTGCTGTGGCCGGCCAGTCTGTTCAGGTGTTGTTCGACAAGCCTGATCTCATGCAGGTGAACTGGGACGTATCCGGAATCGGAATGTACGATTCAGCTCCTCTGGTTGTTCCCGGTCGTCAGAACTTCTCACAGGGCGGTGTCTACCGTCTGAAGTTGACCGGCATCGAAGGTCGTCCGGGGCTTGAGCTTTATCCGACTCTCGAACTTGGAACCGCGACACCCCGCACCGCTGCCTATCTTTCGCATGCAGCCATTCCGGTTCGTTTTACACAAGAAGACTTTGATCAGGTTATGGCAGCCAACTTTGTAACCAAAGTTGTCTACATTCCAGATCCGTCATATCAGGAGCTGGCACTGGCCGGCGTCGACACACTTGTCAACACTCGCCTCGATCCAGGTGTTGATCCTATCGTGGAAGCGGATCGTCGAGGAACAATCCTTGCGGTTATCCGTCTTGGTAACAAAGACCTTGAAGTACCCGGTATTGATCCTGGTATCGCGGCAGGTGCTATGCCATTCGGTGGCGGAGCCGGCGGCGGCAATGGCGGTCAGGGATACATTTCTGGTGTTAACGGTCCTGCCTACGGTATGCCATCGGTTGGAACAAACATCGGTCTTCCCGGTCCTCCGCACATTCCACTGGGAGGTCCAGCGGGACTGCGTGAATACAACATGCACAACCACACCGCTCAGCAGATTCCGGGGCCGACCAACCGAGTGAACGTTCACGTTCGCCAGAAGCCCGGCCTGAACTATCCGCGTCCAGCCGACACGGTTCTGATTCAAGAGCACACGATGCGTCCACCACACTTCAACACCCAGCCTCCGAGCAACATGGTTGAAGGCCCGCTGCCTCAAAACTGCCCGGACTGTGGTCCTAATGGTATGTTGCGTCGCTAGGTGAATGAGGAATCTGATTTGAAACCGACAGGCCACGGATCAGTTCGAATTTGATAAACACTCGCGAGCCGCGTGTAGCCCAAGGCTAGCGCGGCTCGCGTTTTTTAAGGCAGCGGTTTGCGAGATCTCTTTTTGCAGACGTCGTTGCACCGGAACAGAGAAGACAGGCACAGAGAAAACAGGCGTTGAGCATCTGATACGGACGAACCGATGGAAAAGCAGCTGACCAATTTGTGGCGAAAGACATCTGCAGCAGTCTGCGTGGTTGTGATCTTCGCTGCCGCAGCATCGACGGCTCATGCACAACACCGCTTCACAAGGGGTGACAATGCCCCCGGAGTTGCCGGTCAGAATGCTTTGATGGCAAAGCCGTCCCTCAACGGCTACCTTCAGCCGGTCCGGATCATCGTGCCTGAGGGCGCATTGGTCGGAATGTATACCGGACAGGAAGACGCCATAGCTCAATCAGAAATCAGCGTAGGGCTGATGGTCGGCCATCCTTATCGGGTGCGCGTGACTGACATTCCCAGACGCACCGGCGAAGAGATTTATCCGTCTATCGAGTTGCTGGACAGGCTGCATCCGCCAGCAGGACTGGAAGCGGATTTTCCAGTTCATGTAGTCCTCACCCAGGATGATCTGGAACAGGCGATTCGTGGCAAGATGGTTACGAAAGTCGTCTATGTTGAAAACCCTCGAACGGCTCTCCCGTTTCAGCAGCAACTGCGTGATGACGCTCCCTATGTCGAAGTCAACGCAGCGACGGAACCGATCAGCGTTGCTGAGCAACTTGGACGACCGATCGCCATTGTCAGGCTCGGTTCAAGAGTGCCGGTTGCTGAAGAAGCAGGGTCGCCCTACTTTTCTTTCATGGCACCAGTGACTCAGCCGCTTAATAGTCCTTTGCAAGTTCAGCCGGACGCTCAGTTCTATGAGCAGTTCAACGACTTTCAGAATCGCATGAATGACTCGACTGCCCTGCCGCAGGGTGCGATGCTCGTTCCGCCGTTGCGTTTTCCTGAACGTGGCAACTCGAGCGTGATGAGCAGCGGCGCGCCGCGCACGGCTCACCTGACAGATGACTTCCGGCAGATTCCGGCTCCCGTTGCCCCGGCACCGCCTGTTTTTCAAAACACCGGCCAACTTCCTTCTTTCGGCGACACGATTCGCCGCTAGGAAGAAGCTGACAATGTGTGAGTGAACCTGACTGCTGAACATTGAAACCGACCATCAACCGGACAATGCAATGAAACTGAATTCGATTTCAATCCTGCGAACTTCTATGACGGTTGTCATGGCGGCCTGTTTCCTCGGCGGTAATCTGCAGGCCCAGGACGGTGTCTACCGGCTTATGAATCGTGCTTCAGAGATTCAATGGTCTGCCGATCGCATTGAATCCGGGGATGTCAGTGGAATCGAGTTTATTCAGGAAGTTCCCGTTGAGCACGAGGAAACCGTGCGCGTGGATTCAAACGTCGATCAGGTTGCCTGGCAGGAAGAAGTAAACACCAGCTCAGCAGGTTTTGCGACACGTGATGGCGCATACGTTGATCCGAACAGTAATTTCTATTCGACGCCGATTCGCAGAGACATGTGGCGCGACGGGAAACGTCCGCAAGTTCCACATGGTGCAAGCCCGGACGAATTGATCTACGACGGGTATGACCGGGGACGTCCTGTCATGGTTGACCAGGACTGGACTGTTTACGGTCTGGATACCGAAGACACCGTCGGGCACTTCGACACGCTGGACGGTCGCAGGCTTGTATCGCCAAGTAACAGGGTTGCCATTTACGCGCCTCGCTTTGGAACCGTCAGGCAGGTTTCGGATTCCGGTGAGGCGGGACTTACAACTCGCACCAGTGGAATTCTGGATCGCCAGCACATGGTTCAAGCCGGCGGACGTGATTTTTCTTCAACTACAGCACAATACGAACAGTCAACGCTTCACAGTGGCAGTGATCGTCCGAGTGGATTCATCGACTCGACTCGTGGTGTGACGGGAGACAATGTGGTTGAAGTCCTGGGGCTGAACAATCAATTTGCACCCTATGAGAACTTCTCCATCATGCGATGGGGCCGTTACAACTCGTCTGAAGGTCCGCGTCTTGCGATCGGACTTCAGTCCGCATCTGCATGGCAGGATAACCTCGGGCTTCAGGTTGTAACCGATCGCGTCCAGCCGGTAATCGTCAACGATCAGAATCGCGTTCAAGTACTCGAGCATATCGAGACAGAGGGCGACAATCATGTCCTCCGTGTGTTGAAGCTCGCCTCGCAACTGGCGGCACAGCCAGGCGACGAAGTTGAGTTTTCCATCCGTTTCGACAACCTGAGTCGGGAACGGATCGGAAACGTTACGATTATTGACAATCTGACAGCGCGTCTCGAATACGTTCCGGGTTCAGCTCAATGCTCTCACGAAGGTGACTTCGTTGTAGAGACCAACGAAGCCGGCTCATTGCAACTGCGATGGGAAATCAGAGATCCTATCGATCCGGGCACCGGCGGACTGATCCGTTTCAAGTGTCGTGTTCGCTAGGGATAGCCGCAACAACTCAAGGGCCGTGCTGCTTTCATCGTTTCTGTTCCCCGCTCCTGTTACGACGGCGATGCGGCCTTTGTAAGCTCGTACGCATCTCCGCTTGACGCAAGGTGTCCGCGGCCGACCGGACCGCTAGAATTGATCGTTCGCGGATTCCATCCAATGACGGAGTTTCTAATGACCGGTTCAGCACGATTTGTCAGTCTCTCCCTTATCTGGCTTGCAGCAATTGCTGTATTGATTCCGGCAGACCGGGCAATAGCCGGCGGTGGTCCGGAGAATGTACTGCTTGTGGTGAATCGCGCGTCGGATTCATCCAAGATGTTTGCCAATCACTACATTTCTCTCCGCGATATTCCGGCGCGAAACGTGGTTTACCTCGACGACGTTCCGAACACAGAGCGCATCCGGATAGCAGACTTCAAGAATCTGATTCTTCTGCCGCTGCTTGAACAGGTTCAGGAACGTGGGCTGTCCGGCAACATCGACTACATCGTGTATTCGACAGACTTCCCGACGATCATCTGGGTCAGGGGCCAGCGCGATCGTTTCCTCGAACTCGTAAACGAACAAGGTGGGCGGGTCGCCAATAGCAAGAAGTTGTTCAATCCCTGGGCATCTATCACTTCGATGACTTACTTCACGTCAATGTTTATCAACAACGACGTGTCCTATTTTTCGCTGGAGTCCAACAGCTATTTCCGCGGTGAAAACCGTGGCCTGCTGACTCGACCTTTCGCGGGTGAAACTCAGGATAGGTTTGAAGATGCCGTAGACGATTCAAGAAACGGAAATCTCGACGAAGCCATTGCGGCGTTTGAGGTACTGGCCGAAGAACATCCTAATCAGGTTGCTGTTTCGTACTGGCTGGCACGAACCTATGCGACCATGGAGGAGCCGGTCGAGTCCGCGCGCTGGCTGGCTCGAGCCGTCAGCGCCGGCTGGGCATTCAAGGACTACACGGCTTCCGATCTCGCTTTTGAAAAAGTCCGGCGGCACGAGGCCTTCAAATCCGTACTTGATCGTATGGGCAATCAGAATTTCCGCTTCTATCCGACACATGGATTCCGCGGAACCTACCGCTGGGGACCCAACGGCATGATCAACAGCGCTCCGGATCAAGGTAGCGCGTTTGTCCTGTCGACCGTTCTGGGTGTGACG
>JBCCFB010000089.1:0-21683 GCA_039029995.1 Planctomycetota bacterium | reverse complement strand
GCCAAAGGCGAACAACTAACGAGGACAAAGAAAACGATAGGTGTCGAATTGCTCGAAGCTAAACAGCTGACAAAAAAATATGGCGAAAGACCGGCGCTGGACGCGCTCGATCTGCAGATTGCGCCCGGCGAAGTCTACTGTCTGGTTGGTGCCAATGGTGCGGGCAAGACGACGACTATCAGCCTGTTCCTCAACTTTATTTCGCCCACATCCGGAGCAGCATTTGTCAATGGCATTTGCATTGCGGAACAGCCGGCGCTGGCGAAGAGCCATCTTGCTTATATACCCGAAACCGTTTCGCTATACGGTCAGCTTTCCGGTATGGAAAATCTGGATTACTTTTCGACATTGGCCGGCCACCGTCTCTCCAGGGAGGACAAACTGGCTTTGCTGGACCGTGTCCGTCTGCGAAAAGAGGACATAGGCCGTCGTGCTGTTGAATACTCGAAGGGAATGCGACAGAAGGTCGGAATTGCAATCGCGCTAGCGAAAAACGCAAGCGCGATCCTGATGGATGAGCCGACGTCAGGACTAGATCCTCAGGCAGCCAATGAACTCTCCACTCTCGTCAAGCAACTTGGTGAGCAGCAAACCACTGTACTCATGGCGACGCACGACCTTTACCGCGCGAAAGAGATTGCTTCAAACATCGGTATTATGAAACAAGGCCGGCTGGTTGAAACTGTAAAGCCCGGCGATGTAAGTCACGCGGAACTTGAATCGATAGCGCTTCGTAACATGCAGTTCCAGTAGAACGGACGGCTTGATAACGTTGTTATACGCACAGGAGTTCGTTTCCGGACGAGCTTGAAAAAACCTGTCATTTGACACTGAAAATTATCACGGTTAGCTTCAGTTTCGTTCCTGCAAAGCGTTCCAAAGGTGCATTGTGCCAATTTACGTTTACGAAGTTATCCTCGAGGACGGGAGTGCCGGAGAGACGATCGAAGTTGTGCAGCGCATGAGCGATCCACCTTTGTCTCACCATCCCGAAACCGGCCAGCCTGTGAGAAAAGTGATCACTGCTGCTTCGATCGCCGGACGCTGGAGCGATATGAAAACCCGCTCGAAACTGAGCGATAAAAAGCTCGGTGAAAAAGGATTTACCAAATACGAGAAAACCGGGGATGGCAAATACGAAAAACGTGTTGGTGACGGCCCTGACGTCATTTCAAGAGACTAGTTAATCATCAGCGGCTCCGCCGAATCGGCGCCGACTTATTATTGCGGCTATCACGAAAATCGACAGAAATCCTGCTGCTGATGGTTCTGGAATCGCAGCTGCAGTTCGAATTGAGAAGTGGCGAGCCCTGAAGAAAAACCGCTGCCGATGAATGAATCGCGAACAACAAAGTTGCGGTCGAGAACGAGGATTCTTCCCGGGCTGGAACTGTTGTATTCGTCATAGATCTCGCCAATCACCCCCGGTTCAGCCGCCGATGAATCAAAAAAGATGTCCCCGCCAAACCATGCGTTTTCGGGAGCTGCCGTCCATAGACCCTGCACCCAAGCTGCCACATCGTTCTCGTCCGGGTCCTGAAAGAGGTTGTCCTGGTAGATCCAATCGTAGACGTTGACATCGAATCCCTCGGCTGCCATGTGCGAAACGATGTCACCACTATCAAGCGCAAAGTTTCTACACGGTGGGCACCAGATTGCACAGGAGCTGATGACGTAGACGTCAGCTGTACCCCTCTCGTCATACCACGTGGTGGAGGTCGTTTGATTGGCGTCGCCGCCGGCAAGGTAGTTTGCCGCAAAATCGGGAGTTATCTGACCGACTCCCCAGCCTACAGGATCGGCGATTGCTTGAGATGAATCAGAGTCTAGAAGCGGTATGGAAAGAACTACAGCTATGAACAGGACCGGGAATTTTTGAGCATCTAATTGCAAACGAAACATTGCTGGATCTTTCCTGGATGGCATGTCTTTGGTGGTATCAGCATTCAGCGAACGTCAGCGAATGCTGTTTAGCTACATAAATGTTCTAAGACCGACGTCTTCGAGAAATCAAAATGACTGCTGAGGCCGCAAGGACAATCCCGCTACATGGCTCTGGAATAGAACTGGTCGTAAAGAAGCAGATGCTGGATGAGCCGTTTACCCCGTAGTCAATACGCAGATCCACTTTGCCAAAGCGGGCGACAACATCTCCGTCTAGAAGCCCTTCAAAGTTTCCGCCGGTCATACCGGCCACTTCGAGGAAGCTGAAGGTCTGACCTGAAGTCAACTCAAATCCGTTGATCAGATCCACTTCGAGTTGACCATCGAGAATCAAGTCACGTGAGACGGTGATCAAGTCGTGGTCACTGATGCCTGCTAATTCGATTTCCAGGCTGCTCGTCAGACCCAGAGCCAAATCGCCGAAGAAATCCAATCGGCCGGTGTTGAATCCCGGTTCAATCAATCCGTTCGCAACAAAATCACCGATCAGGTTTCCGTTACCTTTTAACGTGCCGCTGCCGATATCGAGAAACGCATCACTGGCACGAATCTCTCCTTCATCAAGATAAAGAGTTCCATTGTCGCCGTTGGTAAAGTTTCTCAAATCCAACCGCCCGCCGTTTGAAGCTGCGTCCGATTGCCGCGAGATGAAACAAAAAAAGCCGTCTCGAATATTCGAGACGGCTTGCTTTATCAGTCATCGGCCGGAATTAGTTTTCCGACTCTTCAAACAGTCCGTCGGGAAGCTCGATGTTCTCTTCTTTCGCTGCGATTCGCAACTTGCTGAGAGCACGGGCTTCGATCTGCCGGATTCGTTCTTTGGTAACGCCGAGTTGCTCACCGACTTCTTTCAACGTCTGCGGTTCCTTCTCATAGTCGAGACCGAAACGGCTGATAATGATCTGCTGCTCGCGATCATCGAGACGCGAAAGAATCTGGCTGACCTGCTCGGTGCGCTGCTTCTGCTGGCTTTCCAGTAGATAACGGTCACTCCGCTGGTCGGCACGTGCGAGGAAGACTTCCTCGGACGTCGGCCGGAAACGATCACGCTGTTTGAATTCACCCGGGATTGTACGGGCGTAGTTCTTCATGATCGCCCAGCTCGCATAGGTGCTGAACTTGTTACCGCGGGCATAGTCGAACTTCTCGACCGCGCGGATCAGTGACATGTTGCCATCGCTGACCAGCTGGAAGAAATCGTCTGTCGAAGAAACGTGACGTTTGGCAATTGAAACCACCAGCCGGAGGTTTGCCTGAACGATACGGTTCTTCACTTTGACAGCTTCGTCATAGAGACGTTCGATTTCATCCATATCGGATGAGCGTGGACGCAATGGATCCATTCCGTCTCGCAGCTTTCGGGCACGGCACTTGAGGAAGTTGAACTTCCGGAACAAGTAGCCTTCCTGCTCACGAGTCAGCAACGCCACTTCGTAAAGTGATGCCAGGTAGCGGGGGAGTCCCGCCGGTGGTCGCGTTTTGCGGGTCGGCTTATCCGGCTCCGGCATCGGCGATTCGACGATCTTCTTATACGCTGCCTTGCGATGGAATTCCTCGTTGTCCATGAAGTCCAGTGGCAAGTCGAGGATTGCCGCCGCACGCATTTCATTGACCACACGATAGACAGTCGTCTTGGTGCGGCAGTAACGTCGCGCGATCGACTCGGCGGAGCGGCCGGCATTGAAGTCGGCAAAAATCCGCTCTTTCATTTCAAGATTCAGAGGACCCGTCTGATCAGGGAAGACCGCTATTGTCGGATTCCGCTGATCAAACTGTTTGATCGTGTAGCGGATCGTTTCGACACTGCGGCTCATATGTCGCGCAATTCGACGGGTGACGTCGGCTAGACAGCCACCGGCACGTGCCAGTCGTCGGGCGCGATCAATGATTTCCTCTTTGTCCTGAGCAGTCAGCTGGCTGAAACGTTCGCCACGCTTGACTTTCTCACGGTTATTTTTAACGAAACGGTCAACGCTGGTATGGAGGAACCCCACACGTTTGCGACCGCCGTCGAAGATAAATTTACGACTGACGAGTCCCTGTTGTCTCCAGCGGGAAATGGTTTTGGTCGAGACGTTGAACATTTTGCTCAGGTCGTCGACGGTATGAACCGGCTGGCCGGCTTCTACAGCCGGAATACTTGCAGACTCTGACAAGTCTTCGATGAATGCGTGCAGATCCTTACGCAGGTCGGAACCTTTGATCTGGACGATTGCGCTTTTTTCGGGACGGAATCCGGTGATCTTATAGCAGACAAATTCGAAGTTGTAGTCGCGGTCGACCACTACTTCAGTCAACAGTTTTTCCGCGTTGTCGATCTGTTCCAGTTTCTTCTCTCGAGGCGCAAACCGAACCTGCTGATCTCGCAGCTCGCGAATGGATTCACATTTGTAATCGGAATGCATAGTCAACCTCTTTCTATCCGGAGCCTCTGCCGTTTGGACGAAAACCCAGCGGGCAAAGTTCCTGGTCTGGTCTTCCTGACCGTGGCTGTTAAATCCGGGTAACGTCGTGTTGACCGGAATTCATTACGCCTTCCATGCGTTGCAAGTTCGCAAACAGAACTGCCATCTCAATTGACGACTGTCCATGTAGAGTTCTTACAACAATTCAGACGTAATTCGTCTGGCAACCGTGACACACTTTTTTTGTGCGTCCCGGTCACACGCTTCAGTGAAAGGGATTGCAAGAGACGTGGCTTCGCACCGCAATCAAATACCAGCCGGGGATCGGGTTTGTTTTTGCACTTCCGGAAACGATTCTCTCGAACCGGTTTCAAAGCCGGAAGATGCCACTTGAGTGTTGCCCTGCCCCGCGATCGTTGATCGCTAGCGAAAGTTGGAACTTAAACCCGACATGTCAGGCTCAGGTGTCCATCAAAATAAGTCTGCAAAACACGTTCCAAGTTCGCGCCAGTTTTGCGTTTATGCCGGGTTTGGATCGAAAATCGAGCCAATTTACGGCGTTCCGCGGTAAAGGCACGTTCCTGCTGTCATCAGCTGGTTCGTGGCAAACCGTGCGGTCGGGAGCGTAAAAGTTCGATTTGAGACGAGAATCTGACGATTTTGAGACAGATTTATTGGGAAGAAATCAACGAATTCGCACCCAGCCGCACCAAATTCGACGTAAGTGCTTGAATATTGGAAACAAAATGCTCAAAAACCCGAAAAAAACTGGAATTTGCCAACTGCGAATTTCCACCCTTCTCCCCAGCCTGGCCATCGCGCTTTTTGTGCTTACCGCCAGTACATTAACTGCACAGGCGCAGTCAAATTCACACGACGTTGTTGTCCGATTTGACCGTAACGTCTACCTGCAATTTGCATCCTCTTACCGGCATTCGGGCGATCTACTGATCGTTGAAGACTTTGAACAGCCGGACGCGACACGAAAGATGCCGATCGAAGTAACTGCGGCCGTTCACTTCGGACAACGCTTCAGCGGAAGCGACTCCGACATGCAGGCGATCCGCTGGTACGAAGGAACCGAGGCTGATTTTCAAATCGATTCGGGAACTGAAACCCTTGCCATCGAAGGCGAGCGCAGTCTGATTCTTGCTCGAATCAAACAGGACTCAGACAAACGTTTTCAACTTGCCGGCGTCGCCGACTATCTGACTCAAACTGAAGTGGACCTGATCCGCAACTCGGCGGATCCTCTGTCATTCCCGGCTCTGTTCACAAAGAATGCAGTCGAGGTCGGTGAAAGCTGGCAGCCGGAAGATGACGCACTGGCAGACTTTCTCGCGGTTGATCGCGTCTATTCAAATGAAACAGAACTGACTCTTTCGTCAGTGAGTGACGGTGTTGCCCGCGTTCAATTGACCGGCAGCGCAAAAGCCGAAGTCGATGACGTAACTTCAGAAATCGTTGTCCAGACTGTTGCATGGGTCAATCTCGAAAACGAATTCGTTGAAGCCCTGCGTTCTGAAGTCCGTCAGCAGAGAGAGCCGGGCCAGATTGCAGCGGGCTATACGGGAATTACCCGGGTCGATATGAAAAGTTCGATCGAGGAGGAAATCCCATCTCTGACCAACGAAGCACTTGCAAACGTTGCTTCTCAAAAAGTCGAGCGCAAGTTGAAATGGGAATCACGCGTCGGTGGCTTCGAGCTGATCTACGACACGCGCTGGCGTATGATTGTTGCTGACACAGAAGCTGCTGTGATGCGTTTTGTGGACAACGGCAACCTGATGGCTCAATGCAACGTCGTTCAGCTTCCTGCACGTCCGCAGAACCGCCCTCTGGCGCTGGAGGAGTTCCGCACAGAAGTCGCCCGCGTTGTGGCTCAGGAAGAGTCTGCACAAGTTATCGCGGCAGAGACCAAGCGAACTCAACACGGACTTGCGGCTCTTCGTGTAACCGTTGAAGGCGTCGAGCAAGGCGTTCCGGTTCAGTGGATCTACTACCATGTTTCGGGAGAAGACGGCCGGTGTGCAACCTTTGTTTTCACACTCGAACAGGAACTGGCGTCAATCTTTGCTCCCGCTGATAAGCTGCTTGTAAATCAGTTTGAATTTACTCCGCTTAATTCAGATCGGACGGGGCGATACTTCCGCCCTTCCGCTCCGACAACCGGACGTTAAACGGTAGTGATGAACAATCAAAAAGCCGCTCGATGATCGAGCGGCTTTTTTTGTTTCCGGAGCCCATCTTTCAGTGCCAATCGAGCGCATCGGGCTTGCAGGACATGGTGATTTTCGCTTCCTCTGTGCGATTGCCGCTTGAGCATTCCTCCGGGCATCGGTTACGCTGCTTGCCTGAATCTGAATGAACAAACGAGGAATCCATGCTCGACCTGTATGACAAAATCGAAGAGGCTGTTGCGGCTATCCGCAACCACTGGGACGGTACGCCGCATGCTGGAATTGTGCTCGGCACCGGGCTCGGATCCCTGGTGGACAGCATCGAAGTTGAAGCCGCGATCGACTACGCGGACATCCCGAACTTTCCGAAATCAACGGCTCTGTCTCACAAAGGCCGTCTTGTCTGCGGAAAACTGAACGGACTTCCGGTTGTTGCGATGGAAGGCCGCCTTCACATGTACGAAGGCTATCCCCTCAAAGAGATCACGCTTCCCATCCGCGTCATGAAAGCGCTGGGAGCGGGACTGCTGGTGGTTTCCAATGCCGTCGGCGGCCTGAATCCCTACTACCGGAAAGGGGACATCATGTTGATCGATGATCAGATCAATCTGATGGGTGACAATCCGTTGATCGGGATCAATGATGACCGCCTCGGCCCCAGATTCCCGGACATGTCCGAACCCTATTCGCATGAACTTATTGATCGGGCTTTACGCATCGCGAGATCGGAAGACATCGTCGCTCACAAAGGCGTGCTGGTGGCTGTTGCAGGACCGAATCTTGAGACACGTGCCGAGTACAGGTTCCTTCGAACGATTGGTGCTGATGTTGTCGGTATGTCCACTGTTCCTGAAGTGATTGTTGCGGTTCATGCGGGGCTGAAAGTTGTCGGCTTCTCAATCGTGACCGACCTCTGCTTCCCGGATGCACTTGAAGTTGCCGATCCGCACGAGATCGTGAAGGTCGCCAACGAAACGGAGCCAAAGTTGCGTAGCCTTGTTACCGGCCTTCTGGCTGAAGAGTCGCCCGTCAGCGCCTGAGTCGAGGCGGATCATGGATTCTGTTCAACTTCAATCAGCAGTGGAGAAATCCGCAGCGTTTCTGCGCGAGGCGTTTGTACCGCACGTCCGGTTCGGGATCATTCTCGGAACCGGAGCAGGCCGCCTGGCTGATGAAATCAAGATCGAACACTCGATTCCCTACGGGGACATTCCCGAGTTCCCGGTAAGCACAGCACTGGGACATGCGGGTGAACTTGTGTGTGGAACTCTGGCCGGCCGGAAAGTCGTCGCAATGAAGGGGCGGTTTCACCTTTACGAAGGCTATCCTGTCGACCTTGCTACGCTACCGATTCATACGATGCATGCGCTGGGAGTCGAAACTCTTTTCGTTTCCAATGCGTCGGGCGGGATCAACCCGAATTTCAAAAGCGGCGAGATCATGCTGATCGACAGCCATGTCGATCTTATGTTCCGGTCCACGATACACATGAATGGCCCCGTTGTTTCGCAAAGGCCGACACAGCGGAGTGACTCATACGACCGTGGACTGATCGAACAGGCGCACGCCTGCGGACGACAGAACGGCTTCCCGCTCTATCAAGGAGTTTATGGCGGTCTGCTCGGGCCGAATTACGAAACGCGCGCCGAATACCGGATGCTCAGGAAGATCGGTGCAGATGTTGCAGGCATGTCCACCGTTCACGAAGTTACCGTCGCCGCACGCCACGGAATCAAGGTGCTGGGTATGTCGGTGATCACAAACATTGCAAAGCCGGATGTGCTTGAACCGACGTCAGGGCAGGAAGTCATCGATGCGGCAGAAGTTGCCGCACCGAAAATGAAAACGCTGGTTGTTGATGCGATCGAAAACGCAACTTCCCGATAGTCGCCCCGGCAGACTTCGTGCTTCCGGCGATACATTCTGAATTGCCTGAAAGCGTCCGGATTCAAAAATCCTGAATTACGAATCCGTCCGCAATATTTGCAACGCGGCCGAGCGTAACGGGGTCGCACCAATGGCATGAGAGAATCAAATCGACATGCAATAAGACAAGCGTGTTGGAGCCGTCGTATGGCAGAAAAAAACGACGCCCCGAAAATCGAGGCGTCGAAATGAAGATCTTAGTTGTTGATGCGATCGAACCGCATCGGCAATCCGGGGTCAGTAGGTGATTTCCCACTGAACATGATCGATGTTGGCGGAGAAATTCTGACGGGCAGAGGGTGAAACGTACCTGGCCCTGAGAAGTACTTCCTGAGAAATCGGCTCAACAAACCGGGACAAGTCTCCACTCGCCGTAACAGTCACTGTCGTATCTTGAAAACGATTTGCGCCGCGGGTGTCCACGACTTCCCATGCTCCAGTCTGGTAATTCCACATTTCAAGGTTCTGATTGACGGCGCCACGCGCGAATACCGATGCTTCGAATGTCACTTCAATGTTTGTCGGAGTTGCTGACGGGCTGTTGGCTGCGAATTCAGCGATCACTCTCGATTGAATATCAAATGTGTTTCGACCGGCGCGGAAATCAACGTTGTCACTCTGCGCCAGCTCTGTCGCGCCTCCGGACAGGTGTGTACCGGCAGTTACCGTAGTCATCGCCGGAGTCACTTCTTCCACAATCGGAGTCAGGCGGGTGACGGTCATTCGTGCGATTGAACCTGCGCCGAACAATGGGTTGCCGGGTTCTACTGAATCCAATCCGGCAATCGTTTCTCGCGGATTTGTCGGCGGGTTGCTGAGCGAAAACGAAGAGCCTTCCTCGGTTCCTGCGTCGTAGCTCATGAGATCCAGAACAACTTCCTGAGTCCAGTTTCCGTTTGCATCTCTCAGTTCAAGGTTGTCGATTCCAACGAACCAATCCGGACTCGGCGCAATCATTGTCAGCAAGGTAAGTCGTGAGTGATCGCCGGTGGCGGTAAAAGTTGTCGTTACAGTTTGGGTCGGTCCAACGTCTCCGCCGCGGCTGACGATCTGGCCCGCATCACCGGCAGCAATCAGCGCATTGATTTCGCTTTGCAGGGTTGAAGTGGAACCGAGTTCGGCGACGCGTTCGATGCCGGTGGTCGCCAGTTGTCCCGGGCTGTAAAGCTGGCCATCGGCATTGTGGGTAGCACCGATCAGTGGCGAGAAGTGGGCACTGCCGGGACGGGGAAGCCCGCTGTGCCATAGTCCCTGAAACGAAATTTCATACTGATAGTTCTGCGCGCTCGCGTGTGTAGCGAACATTCCCTGGGCTAGAAGAGCCATCACGGCAATTGCCGCGAAACGGCTGCAATGGCTCGCTACCGCACTCATTGCGTTTGATTCAAGTCGCATTCTGTTCCCTTGTTGAATTGATGCATCGGGTTTCCGGGTACAAGCGTTTATTACGTCTAATGCCCGAGGCGGTTCAGGATCGGGACGGTAACCGGCCAGTGTTTGCGACTTGCGTGGGATGGAATACAGAATCTCGACAGAAAACGACGTAGACCATGGGACTTGCGACTTTTCGGCCCCGAAATCCACAGGTTCAGTTGTTGACCTCGAGTGACTTCAACATCTCGTCCAGTGCCCGGCGATCGTATAAGACTCCCTTGCACCAGACCGACTCGATATCGCGAACGTTTCCAATATCTTCGAGCGGATTGGCGTTCAAAAGGACAAGTGATGCGGACTTGCCATGTTCAATAGAACCGAGGCGGTCGTCTGCATTGCACAGAGTCGCCGCGTTGATTGTTGCCATCCGCAGAACATCCGCCGCCGGAATTCCGGCCGACTCAAAACGAACCATTTCATCGTGAACGCTTGATCCGGCAAATACGAACGGATTGGCAAGGTCCGTCCCGATGACCAGGGGCACTCCGTTTTCGTGCATCTTGAAGACGAGTTTTTCCATCGAAGGCAAAGCATTGCGCGCAAGCGGGCTGAACCGCTCGTAACCTCGATTCCAGAAGTTTGCAACGAAGACGTGAACGTATTTCATTCGAGGGTCTTCAACACCCGGATTGTCCGGATCGGCCACGCGGCCAATGCCCTCCATGACAACCAGAGTCGGACAGTGAAACACGCCCTGTTCGGCATGTCGCTGCAGATGGGTGTTCAGCTTGTCCTGATCAATCTCGTCCACCAGATCCCAGGCTCTCATGCGTTCAAACATATTGCCTGAAGCGCTGTCTTCTCCTTCTGCAATGGAAAGAATCAGACGATCGAAGCCATCAAGGTGCTCGATGCAGTCCTGCCCCGTCTCAAGCGCGATGTCCAGATCAACAGAATCTGCGACGTGCCCGGTCGCCTTCAGCTCAAGTCGATGTGCTTCCTCGATTGCAGCACGGTAGGCGTCTTCGGGGAGGCGCGCATAGACTTTGATCTGGTTTACCCCCGCTTCGTGAAGCTTCTTAACTGCAGCCCGCGCTTCTTCGCCATTGGTGCATACCTCTGAGAACGGCCAGACGGGAGGGTCACCATCAACAATCGCTCCAGTTACAAAAAGCTCCGGCATCACCTGACTCGGATCCTGCGAGTTGCCTCTCGCATTAATGATCAGCGCTGTTGCCGCTCCGGTGTCCCGCGTTGCGGTGACCCCATGGGCAACCATCAGTTTTGAGAACGAAGGCATCGACATCGACATATGAACGTGAGCATCGAACAGACCGGGCATCAGAAATTTGCCATCTGCATCGACGACGGTGGCTGATTCGGGAACGGCAATTTCAGAACGCGGTCCGATTGAATCGATTTCAGCTACGCGAAGCAACACGCGCTGTTCTTCCAGAACTTCTCCCGAATTCACGTCGATGACGTGCACGTTGTCAATCAATGTGAATTCGCTGATCGGGTCCGCCTCAGTGTCCTGCGGTTGCCCCGTAGCGATTACCCGTGCAATTGCCGCTGTCGCGTAATCCCCGGATGACGCTGCGGCGGGAATGGTGCTGGTGAGGATCAACAGCACTACCAGCTTGCAGGTGAACAAGTTCATTTTCATCGTCGTACTTTTCATTCTGTTTGTTATCGCTTCACGATTTACGCTAGCTGTCTACCCAAATCAATCTTTGGTGGTTTCAGCAAGGGTGTTAGATTGCGCCGTCAGCGTACGAATAATCGTGGAGTTCCGGATTGAAAACCAGTCCGGTATCGCCTCATAGTCAAGGAAGACAATATGCGCGCAGGGAAAAAACCGAACTCACTCCGAATCAGTGCGGCCGCATCGTATCTCGCCGCGGCGCTGGTAGGACTGATCTTAAGCAGTCCTAGCTATGCTGCTCCTCAAGCAGGCCAGCAGCAACAGTACAACGCTGCGGGCCAGCAACAGCAGTACAACTCAGCCGGTCAGACTGGCGTGACATCGCGCCCGATGACTGAGCAGGAACGAGCTGCGATGCAGCAGGCAATCACTCAGCAACCGGGGCTGAATTACGAGCCACAGCTCCCCCCGGGGTTTCCGATCAGCCCCGAAGAGCAGCAGTACATCGAAGAGCTACTGGATTACTGGCAGGCGAGCAGCCGTCAGATCAACCGTTCCAAATGGGAATTTGAGCGTTGGGATTACGATCCGGAGTGGTGCGCTCAGAGAGATCCGGAAACAGGACACCTGATGGCTTTCAACTATGCCAAAGGTGAAATTCGATTTGCCAGCCCCGATCAGGGCCGCTTCGACACTACCGAGTCCTGGGAATTCTTTGTTAATGAAAATCAACAACCTGACTACCGCCAGCGAGACGGCGACACCAGCCGTGAACGCTGGATCTGTGACGGTCAGGCTATCTATCAGTTCGATTACGTGAATCAGCGCATCTATCAGACAGATATACCGCAGGAGCTTCAAGGGCAGGGTTTGATCAATAGCCCGCTGCCGTTCTTTCTGTTCGGTGCAAACCGGGTCCAGATTCTCGAACGCTACTGGATTCGAGTTATCACTCCGCAAGGCGTTGAAGATGAATACTGGCTGGAAGCCTGGCCAAAACGCATCGAAGACGCGAGGAACTATAAGAAACTTGAGGTTGTTATCTCAAGAAACGACTTCCTGCCTGCTTCGCTGCACATCTTTGCTCAGAACTATGACGAACAGCGGAATCCGGTAAGCCGCGTGTTCAAGTTTGACAACCGTGTAGTCAACGACTTTGGATCAGGCGTTCAGGACTTCCTCGGCCATTTCGTCCGACCGCGGGTTCCACTTGGATGGCGACTGGTCAACAGCGCTCAGATGGCGGCCGAGCAGCAAAGGGCTGATTCAGCTCAATTGCCGCAGGGCGGACAAACACAGGATCGTCGTTAGGCGGTCAATCATGAGACAGGTAACTCGAGCCCGGCATCGCCGGGCTTTTTTTGTGCGCAATGCATCAAAACACCGAAGCGCAGAAGACACAGTAACGGCCCGGAAACTCCTGTTCTATTCGACCAGGCAACAATGAAGTTGTCATATCGGTTGATATTCCCTGCCGACGGCCATCGTTACTTTCAAAGCCCTAGAACGCCTGAATTTACAGTTGGCAAATGCTGTCGGGCAGAACTTGTACCGAGGATTCACCCGGCTACCATTTGTCTCACACATGTGTCGTCACAGGCACCAGAAGTTAGCGCGGGCTCGAGCACAGCAGTCGAGTCCGCTCAAGAATGACCGCTTCCGTGTCTTCAGTTTATTCGGTGGTTAGCCCGAAAAAATGCTCTTCCGTTTCTGTCTCTACGGTTTCCTGAAAAACCAGCGGTACTTCGAACCGTTCCTGGTTCTCGTATTGCTCGATTACGGTCTGAGTTTTTTCCTGATTGGATTACTGATCGCCAGTCGTGACATCACGGTCAACCTCCTTGAGGTTCCATCGGGTGCAATGGCGGATTCCTTCGGTCGCCGTGGCGCGATGATGGTCTCCTTCATCTCATACATCATCAGCTTTGCGATACTCGGCTCGAGTTCACATCTTGCGATGCTTTTTGCCGGAATGGTGCTTTATGGCATCGGCGACACATTCCGGACCGGCACGCACAAAGCGATGATCTTTGAGTGGTTGAGGCTGAATGATCGCCAAGATGAAAAGACCAGAATCTATGGAATCACGCGCAGCTGGAGCCAGATTGGATCCGCCGTTTCGGGTCTGATTGCTGCGGGCTTCATCTTGATCAGTGGCAATTACAACTACGTTTTCTATTTTGCAATCGTTCCCTACCTCCTGAATCTGATCAACTTTGCCGGTTACCCCGGGGAACTGGATGGCGAACACCGCAAATCCGCATCGGTTTCAGAATCCATCGCGAGGTTGAAAACTTCTGTTGGCAAATCGTTTTCAGACAGGAAGCTTCGCAGGCTGGCAGTTGAGTCGATGGGTTGGGGAGGATTTTTTGCAGCGATCAAGGACTACCTTCAGCCGCTGCTGCAGTTACTAGCCGTCGGACTGTTTGCCACCTGGTTTATGAGCAACGATGACGAAGGTGGTGGCTGGCTGAACGATCAAAGGAAAACGGCAATTTTGATCGGGCCTGTATACGCAGTGCTTTTTCTATTGTCTGCATGGGGTAGCAGGATGTCTCACCTCATTGTCCGGCGCGCAGGAGGAGAGCCGAACGCTTCGAGATGGCTCTGGATATTGAACAGCCTCGCATTTGTGCTTGTTGCGATTGCAACCTGGTACGGACTTACAGGACTGGTCGTTTGCGCCTTCGTTGTCCTGCATGTTCTGAATAACGTATGGCGCCCTGTACTCGTCAGTCGCTACGACGAGGTCGCGGAAGCTCATGAAGGCGCAACGATCCTCTCAATTGAAAGTCAGGCGCAGCGAGCAGCAACGTTCGTACTTGCTCCCTTGATCGGATACGCCATCGACTGCGCATCGGCGGGCTCTGCAGTTCCCGCTCAAAACTACTGGCCGATCGGAGTATCGGGGGTTCTAATCGCCCTGACGATGCTGCTGAGCATCAGGTCAGCACAGCCGGACGACAGGAAGTAGCTGACCGAAAAAGTCGTGAGTTGCCCCTGCTGTAAGTCTTAGCACTCCGGAAGATAGCAGCGCGCCGGAAGGTGTGCGCGCAACGGCGTTGACACCAGTTCCCAGTCAACGCTTGAAAACAGTCGGCAGATATCCCGCGAGCATTCCAACGACCAGACCGACACCGTGAGCCCAGTTGCCGATCGAACCCATCACACCGGTCATGCAAAGAAACAACCAGCCGATCATGATGAATACCGTCATCTCGTTGATGCGGAATCCGCAAGTCGGATCATAGACAGATTTCATCCAGACGAATCCGAACAGCGCGTAAACGACCCCCGACATCCCTCCGGCCAGACCGATCAATATCCCGCCCTCTACTATTCTCGGCGCGGATCCGTCAATTGCGACCGGAACAGTGCACTGAGCAAAATTTGATAGCGCCGCAGAAGTGAGTACGAGAACAGCGAACCAGAAAGTGCCATAGCGGTTTTCGATCAACGTTCCCAGCTGAACCATCCACAACATATTGAAGACGATATGCATGATTCCGAAGTGAATAAAAATCGGCGTTATCAATCGCCAGACTTCGCCCTTTTGAATACTCGCCAGTCTGAATCGAAGATCGTCCTGTCCATACTCTTTTT
This sequence comes from Planctomycetota bacterium, assembly GCA_039029995.1. Classification (GTDB taxonomy): domain Bacteria; phylum Planctomycetota; class Planctomycetia; order Pirellulales; family Pirellulaceae; genus Mariniblastus. The sequence goes on along the minus strand of JBCCFB010000089.1, from coordinate 6,606 downwards.
CCAACTCGAATGATTCCGGTTTTTCAATCGCAGTAAACGAAAGAGCGCGATAAGCAGGAAGGTCTTGAACGCCTTCGCGCACGCCGGCACCAAAGTCCGTAAAGACGAACGCCACAATGCAGGCGATCAGCAACAGCGTTGTCAGTGGGCCGCGGCGGCGACCTGCCGGTCGCTGATTCTTGGATACATCAACGACGTTCTTTTTGTACTGGCGTCGCTTGACCTCTTCTTCGCGAAAGATCGCGTCCGCTTTCTCGATTACGCCCTGGTAACGGGCATTGCCCGGGTCAGCTTCAAACTCCGCTAGCTTCTTCGTGGCTGGCTCAAGCTGATCTTCATCTTTAACCCAGACTTCCCAGATGCCGTTTTCCTCGTCAACTTGCGGGGTAATCCCCTCAGTCATCAGGTACGCAGCGAATTTGCGTGCGAGTTCCGCATCTTTTAGTTCGCCGATGAGTCTCATTTAGCTGCCAGGGACCGCGTTGAATTCAGAAGTTTGTGATTCACAGTTGTACATGCGGCTATGAAAGCACGCAAACGGTGCCATCACACAGGGTTTTCTGCAACGCCGGCGCAAAGCAAGGTTGCCGGCTGTCAGTTGGTTGATCTGATGCGGGGTGCGGTGATCGCGAGCTCCAATTCCACTTGCAGCAATCAGTGATTTTCGCGAAAGTCCCGCCGCTTATTTGTGCCTTATCCCGCTGAGAAGCTATGTCTACAAACGATTCTGTTTCCTCCAGCGACTTTTCCAACCCGTCTTTTGAACCGGTCGTCCCACCGACCGATCCGCCGCCAAAGACGCCTGGTGCAAACAAACAGAAACCGGCCGATGAGCGGCTGGACTCGGGCTCAGCTGCGTTGCCCCCTGCGCTGAACGAAGCTCAGCGCCTGGTAAATCAAGCCAGGAAGATGGAAACTCCCCATGTGCCCCCGGGACCTTCGGGAGATGGTCCGATAGATCATCAACTCGTGTCCCAGACCCGTGATCAGATCCGGTTGCTGGTGCAGGAGATTTCGAATCTCGCCAAGTCGGATATCAGCCGTGATGAGTTCTTCGCGGGATTCCTGACCCGAACCGTCTCGGCGCTTGCGTCTATTGGTGGCGCAATCTGGTTGAAAGAAACCGATGACAGCCCGCTACAGCTGCAGTATCAGATCAACATGAAGCAGACCTGCCTGGCAGAAGACCGCGACGCCCAGGCTGCGCACAGCATGCTTTTGACCCGGTTGATGGAGGAAGGTGAACCTTCTTTAATTCCACCTAATTCCGGATCCGCCGATGCGTCTACTGCCGGCAATCCTACCGAATATCTGCTGGTCGTCGGCCCTCTGGTTGTGGACAACCGGACCATCGGGCTGGTTGAGATCCTTCAGCGCACCGGATCGGGCCCTACAACACAGCGAGGCTATCTGCGCTTTTTGATGCGAATGTGCGAGATCGCAAGTGACCACCTGCGCGATCAACGGCTGCGTCTGTTTAATGAACAGCAGAACATGTGGCAGCAGCTCGAAGCGTTTATCCGTGAAGTTCACTCGGGGCTGGATCTGAATCAGACGGTTTATACGATCGCAAATGAAGGCCGTCGTCTGATCGATAGTGACCGGGTAAGCGTTGCCCTTTCGCGCGGACGCCGCTGCCGTATTAAAGCAGTGAGCGGTCTTGATTCCATTGAACGACGCGCTGACCAGGTCAAACTGCTGGGTGACCTGGCCACACGGATTGTGGCCACCGGACGTCCTCTCTGGTATTCAGGTGACGACTCCGACCTTCCGCCTCAGATCGAAAAAACACTCCAGGAGTATGTAGACAAGTCTCATACCAAAATGCTGGCGATTGTCCCGCTGGTTCCTGTGACCGCTGACGAAAATGAAGAAGGTGGAATTACGGCCTCAAAAGACGAGGTCAGCAACCCCCGGCCTCTGGGCGCATTGATTGTCGAGCAGTTGAAGGACTCGCGGTTGAGCGAGACGACTCGCAAACGTATCGAGGTTGTCGTCAACCACAGCCGTACGGCGATGACCAACGCCAGTGATCACAACAGCATCTTTCTGCTTCCGCTCTGGAAATTGATCGGAAAGATCTCCGACGCATTCCGTGGAAAGCGCCTCTTGAAGACGGCGGGCATTCTGGGTGCCGTCGGCGCTGCCATTATGTTCCTGTGCTTCTATCCGTGGGAGTTTACTCTGTCTTCGCGTGGCCAGCTGATTCCTGAGACACAGCGCGAAGTTTTCGTCCAGGTTGACGGCGTTCTTGACGAAGTTCTCGTCCCGGAAGATCCGGACGAGATTGTCGGTGAGGGCCAGCTCCTTGCGCGGATGTCCAACAACGATCTTCAGGCTGAGATCGAATACCTCGAAGGCGAACTCCGCCGGCTCGATCAGGAAATGGCCACGCTTGAGCGATCAAAGTTCGAAAACCAGGAAGGGCTCGACCGGATCGTGCTCGCCGGACAACATGCGGAAGCTGTCGAGGAATACAAGAGCATCGACTATAACCTGCGCCTGAAACTTGCGGACGCCCGGCAACTGGAGATCTACAGCCCGATTCAGGGGCAGGTGATCAACTGGCAGTTGCGCCAGAACCTGTTGCGACGTCCGGTCGTAAAAGGCCAGAACATCATGACGGTAGTTGACCCCGATGCGAACTGGGTCGTGGAACTCGAAATGCCCGAGCGACGAATCGCTCATGTCATGAATGCCCGGCGTGAATCCGAAAGCGACGAGCCGCTTCAGGTAACGTTTGCACTCGCGTCACATCCGGGCACAGAATTCCGCGGAACCGTTCAGTCAATGGACCGGCGACTGGATGTCCATTCGGACGAAGGGAATACGATGCTTGTTCGTGTTGCTTTCGACCGGAATGACCTGCCGGAGGATCTCCTGCGTTCGGGTACACGGGTTACTGCTCAAATTCACTGTGGCGAAGCTTCGATCGGCTATGTTTATCTCCATGAGCTGTTCGAGACGGTGCATTCCACATTCCTGCTCTGGTTCTAACCCGGCTCGGGATTCCAAACCGGCCGCGAACGGTTTTACCGGCTGGTCAGGGTTGCTTCCTTCTCTGGTTCCTTCTCTGGTTCCTTCATTGTTTCCGGGAAACGATTGCGTATCATCTAGCGGTGGCCTGAACTCCGCCTGAAAGATTCGATGCGCCAGAAAAGATCGCTTGTCATTCCCGTGACCGTCACCGTCATCCTGATGTCGATCACGATTGCGCTGATGGTGTTGTGGATCATCTTTGCGGCCAATTCAGCGTCATGGACCGGGCTGACGCTGGGAACACTTGCTTTTGCGATCGTGTTGTGCGGACTTTCGTACTATCTGATTATCACTGTCAAAGAGCGTCAGTTTCTGCGAAGGCAGATGAACTTCGTTGACAGTGTCACCCATGAGCTGAAGTCGCCCATCGCATCATTGCGACTGTATCTGGAAACGATGCAGGTCCGGGATATCAGTGAGGAGAAACGGACAGAATTCATCCAGACGATGGACGGTGAATTGAAAAGGCTGGACAGCCTGATCAGCCAGTTACTGGAAGTCGCGCGCCTCGATGCGATCGGAGATGATTCACCGTCAGAAGCTGTTGAGCTACAACACTTCTTCGAGCGTTGTGCGGCCAAAGTCTGCGTCCGGCACAAGCGTGAAATGGACGACGTGTTCGAATTCGAGCTCCCCACCGCCGGCATCAAAGCGCCTCGAATCATGCTGGAGATGATATTCCGGAATCTTTTTGACAATGCGGTCAAGTACGGTGGCAGTCCTCCGAAGGTACAGGTCAAGTCATCCGAAAATGATAAACATATCTCGATTGATGTGATCGACAACGGCGAAGGAATCCCGGTCAATCTACGCAAACGGGTCTTCAGCCTGTTCTTTCGTGCCGGCAATGAACTGACGCGGACTCAGAAAGGGACAGGCCTCGGTCTGTACATCGCCGGAACCCTGGTCAAGAAGCTTGGCGGCAACCTGAATGTACACGATCGCGCCGATGCATCGGGCAGCATATTTCGAGTCGAACTTCCACGGGCGGTGACCGCGTGAATAACGAAGCGGTGAAAATCCTCATCATCGAAGATGAAAAAGCGATCGCGGCCGGTCTCGAATTCAATTTTCAGGAGGACGGTTTTGAAACTCTGATTGAAGGCGACGGACCGTCGGCGCTGAAGGCATATGAAAACAACGGGCCGTGGTCCCTTGTTGTGCTTGATCTGATGTTGCCGGGGATGAGCGGCTATGAAATCTGCAAAGAGATCCGCTCACGTAATGCGTCAGTCCCGATCATGGTCCTGAGTGCAAAAGCGACCGGCCAGGACAAGGCACATGCTTTTGATTGCGGCGCCAACCAGTATGTGACCAAACCGTTTGAGTTACTGGAAGTCCTCAGCCGCGTCCGCAATCTCATCAAGTCTTATCAGGCACAACCGCGGGCCGAAGACACTCCTGACTCCCGAAAGCGATTCGAGTTTGATGACATCATTGTTGATGTCGATCAGTTTCAGGTCGAAGTCAGCGGCGAGGTTAGCACACTGACGAAAATGGAAATGCAGCTGCTGAAATATTTCCTGTTGAATGAAGGCAAAGTCCTTTCACGTGCGCAGATTATGGAAAACGTCTGGGATCAGTCTTCCGATCTTTCGACACGCTCGATTGACAATTTTGTCATGCGTCTCCGACGGATACTCGAACCGGAATCCTCCTCTTCTTCCTATATCCTCTCCGTTAGAGGGACGGGCTACCGCTTTGTCAAGAACTCTGCAGAAACGCTGTGACAGAACTTTGACAAAAGTGTGACAGTCGCAAGACAACGATCTCCTCGACAATTCGTATATTTTTGAGATGAATATACGGAACACGGGAGAGGTTTGATGGAACGGACTGGAAAAGAACTACTGATCGCCAGCCGCGCGTACGCTCAGGAAAACCGTTTGCGAAGCCACTTCGTATTGTGGTCCACGGTTTTGATCACCATTGGAACCCTCGTCGTCGCCGGATCACCGCTTCCTCTATATATCACGCTGGCTGCCAGCATTGCCGGTGGCCTCCTGATTGTCCGGCTGTTCACCATCTTCCATGACTACATGCATGGAGCGATTTTGAAGGGTTCACCGGCCGCATTTGTAGTGATGTATTTCTACGGCATGTTGACGCTCAGCCCGCCGTCGATCTGGAAACACAATCACGATCACCATCACAAGCACAACAGCCGTGACTTTGGAGCGGAAATCGGATCGTTTCCCGTATGGACCACTGAGGCCTACGCGAAGGCTCCCTGGTACCGGAAACTTCTGTACCGGTCGATCAGAAGCCCGTGGACGATCGTGTTCGGGTACTTTACGAACTTCTGGGGGAAAAAGGTCATTCACGAGTTTCTGGATGACCCCCGACACAACTTCCGTTGCCTGATCGCGGCAACGATCCATGTTGGCACCGGCGTTCTGATTGCTATGTATTCGATGCAGGCGTTTGTACTTGCATTTGCAATCCCGATGCTGATCGCATGTGCATTCGGGACCTACCTGTTTTACGCTCAACACAATTTCCCGGGCGTTGTCCGCAAGGAAGGCCATGAGTGGGATCACGTCTGGGCGGCGCTTAACTCGTCGAGTTGCATGGAGATGAATCCGGTCATGCACTGGTTTACCGGCAACATCGGTTTCCACCATGTTCACCATCTGAATGCCAAGATCCCGTTTTACCGGCTGCCGGAAGCGATGAAGGGAATCAGGGAATTGCAAACTCCGGTCAAGACATCACTTCGTCCGTCGGACATTGCATGCGTACAGCCTACCCCTTTTTTAAAAGTTACATTAAATTTTTTCTCGTCGACCACACTACTAAGCCATCCACGCTGTTGATCTGATAACTCAGCAGGTTGGCTACAACTTTCGCATATCCGTCTCACCAAACGTTGGGCGAGAATAGCGTGTAATGCTGAAGCCAATAAATAGCTTTTAATACCCATATCCATGAGTCTGTTCACTGTACTCACAGCATCATTAGTATGCAGAGTGGATAAAACTAGATGACCAGTCATCGCAGCTCTTAATGCAATTTCTGCTGTTTCCTCATCACGCATTTCACCGATTAATACAATATCAGGATCCTGACGTAAGGCGGAACGTAATACTGTAGAAAATGTTCTTCCAATATCAGAATTAACCTGAACCTGGTTGATTCGGGAAAGTTTATATTCAACAGGATCTTCAACTGTAATAATTTTTTTCTCAGCAACATTCAATTGCTGTAACGCTGCATATAGCGTTGTGCTCTTACCACTACCAGTCGGTCCTGTGACTAAAATCATGCCATGCGGCCGCAGAATTATTTTCTCAAATCTAGATAGCATCGGCTTCGGCATGCCTATTGAATTTAGATTCAGGCTTCCGCCCGTTTGATCGAGTAATCGCATTACAACAGACTCACCATACTGTACCGGCATAGTAGATAGTCTGACATCAATATTATGTTCGTTAATTTTCAGACTAAAACGTCCATCCTGCGGTAATCGTTTTTCTGATATATCCAATCCAGCCATTAATTTCAATCTCAATACCAATGCTGGCGCTATCCTAACTTCATCCATGATATGTTCTTGTAAAATACCAT
>JBCCFB010000088.1:0-22093 GCA_039029995.1 Planctomycetota bacterium | reverse complement strand
TTTTATGCGCCTTATGCGCATAAAACTATGTGCACAAAAAAAGGCGACCGGAATATCCGGCCGCCTTTGTAATTGTCGTTCTATTCCAGCATCCTACGGATTTGGAACAGGAGTCGGGACAGGAACGAAGTCGTTGTCAGCTGGTCCGAAGCCGCCGCCGCCACCGAAGTTCTGAGCAGCAACACCGATCAGCTTGAGCAGACCGTCCTGAATATCGAAACGCATGGACATGCCGTCACCATTGATGTCGGCAGTGATGCTGACGCGGTCGTTGCCTGCGTCTGCGAGTGTATCAGCCATGTCGTCCATCATCGGCTCACCTTCGACGCCCGCTGCGAATCGCATGATCGGCTCAAGGTAGAGGTTGAACTGCATCGGAAGCATTTCGCCGGCAGATGCTGAGTTGTCTGATTCCTCAAGTGCTCCTGCAAGGAGCGACATCGGATCAGATCCACCTGCAACGTAAACGGCTTTTTCGCCGATGCCGACAAGAATCTTGACTTCTTCACCGAACATGTCGCGTGCTTCTTCCTCACCTTCAGGAATGGTGAAGATAAGCTCGTGCATTGTGACGCCGCGAAGATCTCCGGCGTCCAGATTGGTCACCATTTCTTCAGGGCTCAGCTCTGCTTCGAGTTCAGCAACGATGCTCTTAACGGTCTTTTCCACTTTGCCGGGATCAGCCGCAGCCATACCCATTGCGAAATTGACGTTACCCGGATCGGCCATGACCATCATGCCGCCGTCCATTGTGCCTTCAGCCATGGTCTCATTGATTACGTCTACAAGATCACGAATCGCCTGCTCAGCAACTTTCGCCTGCTCAGCTGTGAAGTCGCCGTCTTCGTTCATATCGGTGATAGCCTGATCGATCAGGCCCTGCATTGAAGACTGATACTGCTCTGCATCTTCGGGCTTGACACTGAAACACATGTTCATGTTGAACGCGGCTTCTTCAGAAACGAATCCGGCAAAGCGGGTTGGTCCGGCGCCTGCTGCATCTTCGCAGCTTTGAGCGAAAGCAGACCCGGCGAGAGGAGTCATCTCGAGATCAAAATAGATGCTTTTGGTATCGGCATTGGCGGCCATCCCGAGAACGAGTCCGTCTGTTTCATGTACGAACTGCTTGATAGCTTCCATCTGTACTTCGAAGTTCTGCTCACGGATCTCCGCGCTCAGTTCATCGTCGTCGCTCATGGCCAGCTGGTCGAGCTGGTCTTCATAGCCTTCACGGATGATTTCGATCGCCTGGTTGCGAAGATCTTCGGGGATCCGCTGTCCGAAGACCTTGGCTGAAATGTTGTACCGTTGCGGCAGGTCTTCCAGCATGGCAGCCGGATCTTCCGGGATGTAGCTGAACATGTCGGCGTTGTCAGACATGTACGCGTAGTCACCCATCTGCTTCACGACGATTTCCTCGCCGGAGTCGCTGATGATTGTCGTGTAGTCGTCGCCTTCCTCAACTTCACCGATGTTCTGTGAAATCGTGTTGAGGATGTCATCGAGGTTATCAACGGGCACGAAGGTAAGAAACTTCGGCTCAGGAGTTTCCTCGAAGAAGAACAACGCGCCGGCCGGCTTATCGTTGTTGACACCTTTGAGATACGAGTCAGCCTGGACACGCAGGAAAAATTCCAGCTGGCCCATTCCAGCAGCATCAAGGAGATACTTCGCATCCCCGAGTTGTTCCTGAACGTTGGCAATTGAAACAACAATAGCCGGTTCAGGTGGCGCCTGACAAAAAGCACTACCGGCTGATGAAACCATCAGCGCCAGTGCCGCCAGACTGTTGAAGAGGTAATTTCTAAACGTACTCACATGAATCTCCAGAATACAATGTTCAGAGTCTTGAATGTCCTGATCGATGTTGTGCCGTATGACGGTCCGAAGGCTGTCGGAGCCCAACATCGTTTCCTGCGTTTTCTTATTGCGGGTCGTTGATACCGGTCGAAACGTCCGTGAAGCCGTTCAGTCTCGCGCGGAATCTGGAATCGCTTATCTTTCGGTGCAATTTAGCTTTCCGGGTTGGAAATCGAAAGGACGCAAATCTTGATTTAGGGCCCGCAGTCTCACTGCGCAGGCATCACTGTGGCCGAAGCGAAAGGCCCCGGGTGAAACGGAGCTTCTCCAGCCCCGTCGTGAGCCCCGTCGTGAGCCCCGTCGTGAGCCCCGTCGTGAGCCCGGCCGTGAGCCCGGTCGTGAGCCCGGTCGTGAGCCCGGTCGTGAGCCCCGTCGTGATTTGCGCTAAGCCGTACCTCCATCAGGTGCAACGAGGCTATCCCGAACCGTCGGTTTGACCAGCAGGGTTTATACCCGGACGAATCAACCACGGTTTCGACCGCTGGAAACTTGGAAAGGGAATGTGAAATGCCAGCGTTTGCCCCGGAAAACCGGCTCCAGCCCCGCCATTTTAGTGCATTTCGGGGGTTTCACGCCCGGGAACCTCGCATCTGTGAAAGCTGAACGCACCTTGATGTCGAAAACCAGTGTGTTCGATTTAACCTCTCGCTGAGATAATGCTGCGCCAGTGGTAATCGGGCCGAGCCCGATCGTAGCACTCCAAATAACCAGCTGAATCTTTACCCGCCTCTAGATAGACCGCATAGAACCAGGCTCCCACCCTCAGTCTCATTCACTCTCAAGATGCCACAACCGGCCCAGCCACCGTTCGGAATCATCATGCACGCCCTGCATAAGAGCGCGTCGATGTTCCTGTACGAGTTGATGTTCCGGCTTTCGCGGGAGAAGGGGATCCGGATGTTTTCGGCCAATCATCCTGAGCCCGACGATCACCTGCTCGCAGGTCATGACCTGTCTGATCAAAGCTTCTGCCTTGGGCCTCAAAGAGATTTTCGCAGGGAGCCCGAGGGTTTTCCGGAGTCTATTGAGATCCGGCGAATCTTTCAATTACGCGACCCGCGGGACATTCTGGTCTCGCAGTACTATTCCTTCGGATGGTCGCATACCGAAAATCACTTCGATGAGGACGCCCGTGAGATCCGCGAGCAGATCCAGAGAATGACCATCGACGAGTACGTACTGGACGAAAGCCACGCGCTGCGGAGGATGCGGAACCATCTCAAGCCTTTGCTGCGAGTGCCTCCCGAAGAGGCCGATGTAGTTGTTCACTACGAGCAGATGGTCACAGATTTCAAAGGCTGGCTATCGAGGTTCATCATACCTTTCCGATTCAAACGCTTCGGGGTTCGCAGCCAGCGGATCATCACAGCAAGGTACGCGTTCAGGTATCGCAACGAGTTCCGGCCGGACACAAGGCCCAACTCACATAAGCGAAGCGTTCTTCCGGGTGACCATCAGCGCAGGCTGAAGCCCGGGACGATCATAAAATTGAACGAGGAGCTCGAAGAGTTTCTACAGCGATTCGGATATCTGGATTCGACCAGATCACGACTGGCTTGATCCCAATCGGCATGAGTTCAACCGCGAAGCGCTGTTTCGATATCCGGGTTCCGCCAGTCAACACGTTTCGACGACGGATCAGCTGAATGCTGCCGATTAGCGCTCGCGGAATACGATGCGACCTTTGGTCAGGTCATAGGGAGAAAGTTCAACGCGGACTTTGTCCCCGGGAACAATTCGAATGAAGTGTTTGCGCATCCGTCCTGCGACGTGAGCAAGTACTTCGTTGCCCGTTTCAAGCTCAACTCGAAAACGGGTATTGGCCAGTGCTTGTGTTACTGTGCCTTCTACTTCAATGGACTCTTCTTTTGGCATAAAGCCTCCTTCTGGAATTTAAAATAAGGTTTGAACCTGACGGCCAAACTCTTTGTTTACTGGGCTTATCTTACATTCGACACTCCCTGAAAGTCCAGCCCAACGAGAGCATCCCTTATCGCTCCGACCACGTAGTCAGGACTTTCGATACCGATGGACAATCGAATTATTCCATCGCCGATGCCCAGCGCCTCGCGTTCAGCAGCGGGCATTGATTTGTGGCTGGTTGAAGCCGGATGAGACAGCGTTGTCGTCAGTTCTCCGAGCGAAGGAACGAAATGAACACCACAATCCCTGATGAAACGCTCCGCCGAAGGGAGTCCGCCGGTCAACTGGATGGTCACCATGTTGCCCGGCACGACTTTACCCGAATCGTCCCGCAACAGGCTGGCCGCCTTTTTGTGGTCGGGGTGCGTCGAGAGTCCCGGATAAACGACACGTTCGATTCCGCTCAATCCCTGCAGCTGCCTCGAAATATTGAGTGCGTTCCCGCATGCTGCGGTGAACCTGAGAAAGAGAGTGGACAAACCTCGCTCGCAGATCCAGCAGTCAAAGGGCCCGGCGGTCATTCCCCACGTCGCAACGGTTTCCGCCATATTGATGAACAAGTCATCGCGACCGCAGAGCATCCCGAGCGTTACATCGCCATGCCCGTTCATGATCTTGGTTAGACTTTCGATCACCAGATCAGCTCCCAACTCCAATGGCCGGCAGGCAATCGGGCTGGCGAACGTATTATCGACGGTCAGTAGTACGTCAGCCTTACGACAAATTCCGGCAATTTCGCGCAGATCGGCCACACGAAGCATGGGGTTGGAGATCGTTTCTACGATCAACATTCGAGTTTGCCTTGCCAGCGTTGAGTTGTCTGCCAACACCGCGGCTAGAGCTTCGAGATCGTAAACATCAACCGTGCTGCAAGAGACGCCGAACTTTTCCAGTTCTTTGACGACCGTCTTCGTTCGACCGTAGAGCCGCGAGCTGAGCAGAACGTGGTCGCCCGATTTCAGTTGGGATAACAAAGCAAGCGAAGTTGCCGCCATTCCAGAAGATGTTATGACTGCCCGGCCGGCACCATGAAGAGCCGCGCATTTAGCGGCCAGCTGGTCGGAATTGGGGTGCCCGTCGCGCGCGTAGGCATAGCCCGGTTTTCTCCCCTCTAGAATTGCTGCCGCAGTGTCCGGAGAGTCGCATACATAGGCTGTTGAAGTGTGAATCGGACTGCGCGAAGGATGCAGTCCTTCCGCAGAGGGTGTCGATTCGCAACAGATATCCTGAAGTGACTTTCGGTTCATTGGAATTCAGAGAAGAAAGATCGGGAACAGGTTCACATTGATCGGATTGAGACTCATCCTACAGAATCAACGTCACAGATGCTCTTTTTGAGCAGGCAGTTGATATTCTGCAATCAGGATTGCCGCTAGACTGTAGGTGAACTTTCCGACTTCATACTGCTGAGCCGAAACTGCGGATGAGTGTGCCCGTCAAAGAAGCTGCCAGTTCCACGTCCGATGCGCCCGTTCGTTCGCTTAGTCTGCTGGACAGTATCTGCATTATTGTCGGGACAATTATTGGTTCAGGGATCTTCGGCACGACCCCGCTTATTGCGGCCAATACAACTGGCCCCTCGCAATTGCTCTGGGTCTGGGTACTGGGCGGCGCTGTTGCGATGACCGGCGCGTTGTGTTTTGCCGAGCTGATGACGCGTTTCCCCGGGGCCATTGGCGGCGATTACGTCTATTTGAAGCGTGCGTTCGGACTGCCGGCAGGTTTCACTTTTGCCTGGGTCGCTTTCTGGATAATCCGCCCAGGCAACATCGGCGCGATGGCGATGATCTTTTCGCAGTATTTCGTCGAAATCGTCGGAGGTGGCAGCACGGGTCAGGTTGCATTTGCTTTGCTGGCCGTCGTTGGATTGAGTTTTACCAACCTGATCGGTCTACGTTCAGGGAAGGTTGTGCAGAACGTTCTGACGATCGCCAAGGTCGCCGGCATCGGTCTTATCGTCCTTCTGGCCGTTGTCAAAACACCTCCTGCCGAAGTTCAAGCGACGCAATCCGGTTCCGATGCAGTTCAGGTTCAGACTGACGATGCTGAAGTTGATTCGAATTCCGATGGCGGTTCATCGAATGATGAAGAGAAGGAATCATCGCCCAAATTCTGGTTCGCGATGGTTCTCATCATGTTTACCTACGGCGGCTGGAACGACATTGCTTTTGTCGCCGGCGAAGTCAAACGCCCCGAGCGCAACCTGGTTCGCTCGATCATCTTCGGAACCGCAGCGGTGATGGTTATCTATCTTGCAATCAACTGGGCGTTCCTTCACATGCTCGGCTATGACGGTGTCACAGGTTCAACAGCCGTTGCCACGGACTTTACAAAAACAGCCTTTGGTCCGGAGACGACCTGGGGGACGAGAAGCAGCCAGCTCGTCGCCGCATTGATCTGCATCTCATGCCTCGGAGCGATCAACGGGATGATCCTTACCAGTCCGCGTATCTACTTTTCACTTGGCCGGGATATCAAGCCGCTCGCCTTTCTTGCGCGGCTGAACATGCGACGGGATGCACCGTGGCAGGCAATCATTTTGCAAGCCGTCATTACGATCGGCCTGATTCTATTGTGTCTAAGGTATACCAATGCGTTCGGAGTCATCCTTGCAGTAACGGCTCCGTATTTCTGGGGCTTCCTTGGTGCCACGGTTTTGTCGCTTCTCGTGTTCCGTTACAGCCGCACGAGAAAAGATGACAGCTCGACCTCTACGGCTCCGATATTCAAAGTCCCGTTGTTTCCGCTGCCTGCTCTGTTTTTTGCGGCGGTCTGCGGGGCGATGGCTTGGTCCAGCATTCAACATGTGATCGAAGAAAGATACACGACGGTCGCGGTCATCGTTCTGTCCACGATGGTGGTCGGCGTATTTGCGGCATTCATCTTGAGCTCCCGCAAATATCGCTCAGTCGAGTAAACAGGTAGACCTCGGGCTCATTGGCGGTTGGCGGCCTCAGTTTCCCGAACGTGTAGTAATGCCGATCCTTTGCCGGACTCCCGAGAATCGGGAAAGTCTGTCCAAAATCATGCCGAAACTGGTGTAAACAGGCCGCATCTGGACCTGACTGGAAAGATTTCGACTTGAAGCAGCGATCTGCGATCGGTTAGACTGCGGGACTCGGAAAACACTATATATCACTATGTAATTTTGCGTGGAGCTTAACGCGTGGGAACTAAGAAAACAGGAAAGGGCCGGCGCAAAATCGGCCGCAAGAAACGACGAATGCGTGCGAAGATCAGGCACCGCAAGAAGTAGTCGTAGTCTTTTCTGCCGCACCCGATGTTTCGCAGCCACACCCTTTGGCTGCTGCCCCGGCTGTCTTTTTTCGGCTGGCGCACTCCGGACTGCCTGATTCGGTTGTTTTCGGAGATCCATTTGAAGCTTACGTGTGGCGGTCTGCGTTCATTGTTTGAATCGCATCATTGATCCGACCTGTATGAACTGCGGGAGGTTTTGACGTGAGCGAAACCTCCGCCCGGACCGATGGTGAGCCCAATGCATCACCGGGAAATGCGGGCTCTTCGCGCCAGGCACTTAACCGCGGCCGGATTCTGATCTGTATCGCAGCCTTGCTGTGGAGTACCAGCGGCCTCTTCGCAAAAGCGCCCATTTTTGATGCATGGCCTGAGGAAGTCCGTGGCGCTTTGTTTGCATTCTGGCGCGCGACATTTGCTGCAGGAATATTGCTTTTACTGGTGCGCAGGATTCAGTGGTCGTGGAAACTCATCCCGACGGCGCTGATTTTTGCCGCCATGAACTGGACCTACCTGAGCGCGCTGGTCTACAGCGAAGCGACGCTGGCGATCTGGTTGCAGTACACGTCACCCGCCTGGGTCTTCCTGTTCGGCCTGTTTGTATTGCGCGAGAAGCAGACGGTTCGTGACTGGATACTTCTAGCGTTTGCCGTCGGTGGACTTTCAGTCATTCTGTTCGCGCTGATATCGGGAGCGAATCCGATTGGAATCGGCTGGGGCATGCTGGCCGGAGTCACTTTTGCCGCGGTCGTGATTTCTTTGCGCTGGTGCCGTGAGTTTGACCCCGCATGGCTGATCTTTTTGAACCACGTCGCGACTGCCTTTCTTTTCTTTCCGGTGATGCTTAACAGCAATATCTATCCGGCAGGCAGCCAGTGGCTGTACCTGATTGCATTTGGAAGTCTCCAGATGGGAATCCCTTATGTTCTCTTTACGAGAGCGATGAAGACGGTGACCAGTCATGAAGCGGCTGGCCTTTCGCTGCTGGAGCCCCTGTTAGTTCCAGTCTGGGTTTTCGTCGCGTGGAGTTCGTCACCCGAATATGAGCCGCCTGCGGTAACGACTATCGCCGGAGGTGCCCTGATTCTAACGGGGCTGGTGATCCGCTATTGGCCAATGCGGCTGTCTTCGAGAAAGCCGGAATAAGAATCGCAGGATGAACGCAACGCGGATGCCGGCGCGTTCCTATTGCCACGGGTCAGCCCATGGCCGGCACTTCTTCAAGTACTCGCTGTAGATCGGAAACTCGCCCGACTTCTCTTCCAGCCATTTATTGGCCGATTCGATGAGTTCTTTTTCGCGGTCTCGCGTGATCGTCCCTGTCATGACTCCCGTGCGCAGGAATACAAAATAGGTGTCCAGAACATCGCAGCGGCAGTAGTCGTTGATCTGCGCCAGCTCGCCACGATCATACATTTCCTGGACCATGTGACCGGCAATTTCCATCTTGCCCGGGCGACCAAGCATGTTTGCCACGAGATTCAATCCACCGGTCAGTCTCGTCGCTCCGAAGTTGGTTAGCACTTCCTGCAAGTCGAAATGCGCTTTCTGGTTGTATCTGTTCCGGCGCTGATCGAAACTTTTCTCGTGGAAATTGAACCAGTCGGGAATACTGATGCCGTAGCGGAAGGCTGCAAGTTCAAGGAGCGGTATATCAAATGTCCGACCGTTGAAGCTGATCAAGGTCGGCATTTTGTAGTGCCGCCAGCCTTTCCAGAACATCTCGACGACCTTGTGCGGGCGGTATTCCGGCGCATCCATGGTGACAATGTCATCGAATGAGAAGTCCTCTTTGATTTTGATGACGACAATCGCAACGGGAACGTGAAACGTGTAAGGGATGAATTCGGTGCCGAATCGTTCAAGAAGTTCCTGTTGATATCTGGTTACAGCCTCTGAAGGGCTGAGTTCCTCATCGGGAAAACGAATACGTGAGACGAGATCACCATCAGCAATGCTTTCGATGTCAAACAACAGGTAGCTAACTTCACTTGATGACATAAAATGTCCGGCTGGCTGGAGACGAGAACTGATTCAGTGAACCGGCCTGTGGGAATGCTGACCGGAAATCCGGTGGAGATCGCCACTAACTTACACGACAACAGGAAAACGATAAACGAGCCTATATTCGATGAACAAACAACGCCTCCTCGATCGCTTTCTTCAGTACGTCCGGATCGATACGACGGCTGTCGATGACACCGACAACTATCCAAGCAGTCCAGGTCAGCTGGAGATGGGAAAACTGCTGGTTCAGCAGATGAAAGAGATCGGGATCGAAGATGCGGATCAGGATGAATGGGGTATCGTCTACGGTACCGTCCCCGGCAACGTAGAAGGCGCACCGGTTGTTGCCTTCAATTCGCACGTTGACACTTCTCCCGAAACAACGGGAAAGAACGTCAAGCCGAACGTCATTGAAAACTTCGACGGCAATGACATCCGGCTGAGTGGAGACGAAACCAAAATCATCACTGCTGCAACCTGCCCCGAGCTGCCCGATGCTAAGGGCAAAACCATCATCACGACCGACGGCACGACGTTGCTCGGCGGCGACGACAAAGCCGGCGTCGCAATCATAATGGAGCTGGCAAACTACCTTCTGGAAAATCCCGAAATCAAACGCGGTGATGTAAGAATCTTCTTCACCTGCGACGAGGAAATCGGGCGAGGTGTAAATCATGTCGACGTGGCTCGCGTCGGTGCGACCGTTTGCTACAACTTTGATGGCGGTGGTCAGAATCACGTAGACAATGAAACGTTCTCCGCAGATGGTGCCGTCATCACGTTCACCGGTGTGAATATTCATCCTGCGATTGCCAAAGATAAAATGGTCAATGCGATGCGGGCGGCAGGGCACTATCTATCCCGTATGCCGGCTGACCTGTCACCGGAAAGAACGGAAGGGCGGGACGGCTTCCTGCATCCTTATGTCATCGAGGGCGGAGTCGCCTGCGTCAAAATCAAAACGCTGTTGCGCGATTTTTCAACGCCGAAACTAGACGAGTATGCACGGGTATTGAAAGACCTGGCTGTCGAGGTTGAGAACGATTGCCCGGGAACCAGAGTCGAGGTCGCGGTCACTCAGCAGTATCGCAATATGGGGGATGGCCTTGTGGACGAGCCGCGCGCGATCGAATACGCCGTTGAAGCTCACCAGCGACTTGGCCGGACTCCTGAACTTTCTATTATCCGCGGCGGTACCGACGGTTCGCGCCTGACCGAGCTCGGGCTGCCAACGCCGAACTTGTCATCGGGCCAGCACAACATTCATTCTCCGCTCGAATGGGCCTGCCTCGACGAAATGGAAGCAGCTTGCGAAGTCGGCCTTGAAATTGTGAAGAGATGGGCTGAGTAGGCGCGTCAGAAAAGCTAGCAACTACCTATTTGGCTATGCGCTCCCGGTGGCTCCTTCTAGAATCTGCGACCCCTCCAATAAGCGGTCAGATTTCAAGGACCAGTCATGTCGAGTCGAGACGAATCGCACGAAGCGGATCAGCCCCTTCCTGAGCGACGGAAGCTTCGGCGTCGTGCCTCGGACAGTTACGATTTCGAAGAAGAACATTTTGAGGATTTTCAGCGTCAGCCCCGCAAGCGAAGGCGCTTGTGGCCGTTCGTGCTGTTGCTGATTCCAATGCTCCTGTTCCTGCTCCCCACCATCGTCGGTTCAACGTCTTTGAAAGACTACGTAATCGAGCAGGCTGTGGGAGACTTTGATGGAACGGTTGAAGTCGAACGGATGCAGCTCGGCTGGTTCTCCCCGGTGCGCCTGTCCGGAGTGACTGCCGCAGACGCAAACGGCTATCCACTTGCCGAGATTGAAAGTATTCAGACCTCGAAACCGCTCTACCGGTTCATCGTCGATGCTGACTATGGCACGATCGAGATCAACAAACCGGTGGTCCACGTCGAACTGAGAAAAGACGGCAGCAACCTTGAAGACGCCGCGGCGAGTTTTCTTTCTGAGCAATCGCCGGATGATCAACAGAGTGGTCTTCCGTCCATGACGATCAATATCAACGACGGTAGTGCTTCGTTGTCGTCGCTTGCCAACGGAATGTCATGGCAGATCAACAGTATCAACTCATCGACTGAAATCGGTGGTGAAGCAGCGCCGGTTCAGTCAACTCTTCAGTGCCAGTTCGTTGACAACAACAGCACGTATGGCGGACTCGGCCTGGCTGTTCAAGTGGACGGCGGTGCGACGGAGCTGACAGGAAGTGATTTGCAGCTCGCGATAAAATCACAAAACCTGCCTCTATCACTGTCCAATCCGATTTCAGAACGGTTCGGCACAACAATGTCTGTTGGCGGATTCCTGAACAGCGACATGCAAGTCGGGATAACTCCCGCAAGCCAGGTCATTTCGGCTGATATCACGTCAATGGAAGTAGCTGATTTTCTTTTTGATTCAGAACAGCTGACCGGGACTGATGCTATTTCTGCGCGAAGGATAACGGCGTCAGGGCAACTCGACCTTTCTCCGACCCAGATATCCGGAAGCGACTTTCAGGCCACAAGCGATATCGGCAGCGTTAAAGCTAACGGCATTTTTGACCTGAACCAGCTATCCGGTCTCGTGAGCGGCAATGAGCTGATCAACACGCCTCTGGAGATGGATGGACGGATCGACATCGCACGCCTTTCCCGGATGCTTCCCGACACTCTCCAACTGTATGACGACCTGAGGATTCAATCGGGTGAATTAACGTTCTACGCCAGTAGTGGTTCCACCAATGGTCAACCGCCGGAGGGAGGCGGAATGAATCCGGGTGCGGGACGAATGGTTGTCAACGTTGAGGCCGCAAACGTCGTGGCCTATCGAGGCGAAGAACAGGTTTCCTGGGATCGGCCGATCCGCGCTGTTGCAACGGTGTTTCAATCGCCTCAGGGAATGGCGGTCGAAAATCTGCTCTGCGAGTCTGATTTCCTGACCGTTGAAGGCAGCGGCTCGATTGCTTCTGGCTCGTTTACCGCCGAAGGAGACCTTGCAAAACTAACCGCCAAGCTGGGTGAGTTCGCAGATCTCGGCGACATGCAGCTTGCCGGACAGCTGGATGGAAACTTCGGCTGGGAAATTATTCAGGATGAGTCAGGACAAGTCGGCGCTGATTCAGAACCGGCTCCTATTCAGATCGGAGGTCAGTTCGAAATTGAGAGCCCGCTCATCAAGTGGCCCGGCATGCCTGTCTGGCAGCCGGAAAGATTCAGCGGTGTTGTTCAGGCGTCGGGACAAGCTCGCAACGACGGAGCTGTCTATCTGACTGAGGGCGGTGGAGCTCGCGTGGATATCGGCAATGAGCAGTTTGTTGCTGTACTTACAAATCCGGTGCCGGATATCTGGAACCAGCCCACGTGGCAATTCAACTGTCAGGCAAGTGGTGACCTTGGTCGCTGGCTCGCACATGTTCAGAACTTTGTCGATATCGGAACCGTTCACGCAGCTGGAGCGACAACCACTTCGTTTGTTGCCGATGTTTCATCACAGTTGATCCGCCTGACCAATCTTGAATATGCCGTCGAAGGCCTTGAGTTTGACGGTTATACAATGACGATCCGCGAGCCGCGTGCGGAAGGGGTCACAGGACTCGACTATGACTTGGCCTCGGGACGGATCACGTTCCGCGAGTTCTCTATTTCCGCAAGCGCAATTTCTGCTGCGTCGAATGAGTTCTCGATACTGTACAACGGCGATACGTTGCTCGATGGTTCGGTTGCATTCCGGGCTGATGTGAATCGCATCGCTGACTGGTGGTTGTTACAGGAAGGTGACGAGGCGATCCGCTGGTTCGGTCTGGCTGAAGGACAGGCTCATTTCGACTCCGTATCACCCGGAATCGGGGGACACGTCAATGCGACGATAACCGATTTCGTCGCGGCGGGCGTTACGTACGGCGTTCCAATTGATGATCAGCAGAATGTCGTCCAGGCTGTATCGCAACAAAAACGGCTTGAGGAACTGTGGCGGGAACCATCGATGTCGGTGAATTCCGGATGGAGACTGGGAACAGATTATGATTCGATTGCATTTGAATCTCTCAAGGTCGATTCAAGCGGACTGAAGGCAGACGTTCGTGGCTCCATTGCCGAACTTACAGGCAGACTGGTGACCAACCTTGCCGGAACGTGGGATCCGGACTGGCAGAAGATCAACGGACTTCTGGATGCATACACCTACGAATCACTACGACTGACCGGTCGTGGCCCTTACCCTGTCACCGTTTCAGGTCCCGTGTTCGCTGACGCCGCATACACTGGCGACGAATGGCTCCCGATGCAACTGGAAGCAAGCACGGCCTTCAACTGGGAATCTGGTGAAGTCGCCGGGCTTCCAATCGGCGGCGGCCAGGTAAATGTCGATCTGGTTAATTCCGTCGCCAGCGTTGCCACTAACCAGATCCCCTTTACCGAAGGATGGGTGTCGCTGGCTCCTCAGATTGACATGAGAGGATCCGATCCCGTTGCAGTACTGCTTCCGGGAACAATTGCTGACGGCGTCACATTGACGCAAAGTAACTGCCGCAACTGGTTGAAGTATGTGGCCCCGTTTGCGGCTGATGCAACAGCAGCACGCGGTCAGTTTTCGGTCCGTACCGGGGATGTACGTATCCCGCTGTTTAATCCATACGCTATGGACGCGGGAGGATCGATCCGACTTACCAACGCAACCATCGGTGCGGGCCCGATTGCGCAACAACTGATCGCAACAGCCAACCAGATTCGGTCGATTCTGAAGCCCGGTGATCCCCCGCGGCAGCAGGAGCAGACAACATGGTTGCAACTTGAACAGCAGGACATTCCGTTTGCCGTACAAAACGGAAGGGTATATCACGACGGCTTTCGGTTCGGTCACCGTGACATTCAAATCCGCACAAAGGGGAGCGTAGGATTCGACCAGTCGATCAACATGGTGGCTGAATTGCCGCTTCCCGATGCGTGGCTTGGTGATAGTATGTACGTCGCCGGGCTGAAAGGCCGATCGATTAGCATTCCTGTTTCAGGGACTCTCTCACAACCACAACTGAATGTGCAGGCGATCAGGGAACTCACGTCGCAGATTGCACGGGAGGCCGCTGGCGCGGCAGTGGATTCCTTTATCTCGGAGGAAATTGCTCCGGAGGTTCAACAGTATCGTAATCAGCTCAACGAGCAGATAAACGGTGGAATCAATGACCTGCAGAACAGATTCCAGGAAGAAATCGGCGGCACAATCGGTGAAGGCGGGTTATTGCCTCAAGGCGAAGGGCTGAACGGCCTGCTGCGAGGTGGATTGCTGCCCGGAGGTCAATCAGGCGATGGGGCTCAAACGCCCGGACAACGACTGGAGAACCGGCTGAACGACGAACTGATTGACGGCCTGAATGGTCTGTTCAATAACAACCGTGGGGGCGGTGAATAGTCATCATCAATTTCATTTCATAACAACGAATTCAGAAATGAGCTTTGATGATGCTTTGTCCGGACAACGATACTGGCGTATCATGTTGCCGTGAGACGTGGAAGACATTGGCAGCACAGCCTGGTTTTCCGCCTCCTATTTCGCGAGTATCGAATTCAGATCTTCAGGCGCAGTGAAACTTCATTTCCTCGGAACTACGGGTTATCACCCGAACGACGCTCGTCAGACTGCCTGTCTGATGATTCCCGAAGCCGGCATCGTCTTTGACGCAGGCACCGGGATCTTCCGTATGCGCGATCTGATTCAGACGGATACTGTGAATATTTTCCTTTCGCATATCCATCTCGATCACTCGATCGGCCTGACGTTTCTCTATGACATTCTCTTTGAGAAACCTGATGTACGCGTCATCGTTCGTGTTGACGAGGAAAAGATACCCGCGCTTAAAGAGCATCTGTACGCCAGACTTCTTTTTCCGGTAGAACCGAATTTCGAAATCGAGCCGCTAGGTGATGGCCCGATAGAGCTTGATTGTGGAGCGGTCATCACCTCCCAGCCGGTCGAACATCCCGGGGGTTGTCATGCATTCCGTGCAGATTGGCCCGATCGTTCACTTGCCTACGTCACAGACACTGTGGCGAGCGACGATGCGCCGTACCTCGATTTCATCCGGGGCGTCGACACTTTGATACACGAGTGCTATTTTCCCGATGGCTGGGAGGATCGAGCCAAATTGACCGGACACAGCTGCCTTACTCCCGTCGCCAGGGTCGCCGCCAGTTCGGGAGCGAACCGTCTGTTTCTGGTTCACATCAATCCAATGGACGATTCGCGCAACCCTCTGGATGTCGATTCCGTGAAATCGATTTTTGCAGACGTTCAGGTGGCCGAAGACAAGATGGTCATCGACTTCTGAACCGGCCTATGCCGGAACCATCACAGTCCAGTTCTGCCGGACAACGACCTCACCGGTATCGGCGTTCTGCGTCTCAACCTTGATCGTCACGAAGCCTCGCCCAGGTTTGAGAGATGGTCTCTTACCAGTCACCTCGGCGCGAACCCGAATTCTTGTATCGGCGAAAACGGGTCGTTTGAATTCGATTCCGTCCACGCCGACACCAATCAGCGGAGTGTCGCCGAACGGTTTTCGCTCGGCCATCATTTTCATCGTGAGCGAAAGAGTCTGCCATCCGCTGGCGGTCAACTGACCGAATGGCCCGTCTGCCGCGGCAGCTTGGTCGAGATGCATCGGTTGCGGGTCGTAAACGCTGGCAAACTCGATGATGCTCTCCAGCGTCATCAATTGCTCGTCAGAAAAATAGACAGATCCGATCTCAATCTCGTCCAGCGTTTTCCCCGTCATTTCACTCGTTACCCTTGTTCAGTTCGAGCAGATCCACCGGCGAGACAATGCGGGACTCGCGTTCACCAACCAGCAGCACACCTACAACGCTGCCATCATTGGTTGAAAGTACTGGAGCGCCGTGCCAGACGTCCTGATCCCCGTCAAAGTTGAGCAGGCCTCCCTCTTCCCCGATGTCATGAGCTTCGATGCGGTATCGAAGATACACAGGTTCGCCGGATTCAATCGCTGCACGCACCGCAAGACAGGCCTCTTTGTCTTCCGGAGAACGGAATTCATCCAACGATAACGGTGTCGCAAAAGAAGATGCGGCAGGAATCTGAATCATCTCGAGTGGCAAATCCGGATTCTGCTCAAAGGAGACGGGAATACGCGAATCTTCCAGCCCGGCAATACCGACCTTGAACGAATCGTCTGCCGCGCCATCCGGAATTGCAAGAACGTCCGAAGGCACTAGAACATACTCCTCGCCGTCGTTTTCGATATGCGTCCCGACAAAGCCTCTATTCTTCGAGCTCCCTGAAATCCGCGCGACGACTCCGGTAGCCTCCCAGATTGTCTCCATCGGAAGCGCGCCGCGCAGCTCGATGTCGATTACACGAATTTCATTGGCGGCTTCGTACCATCCGGGCTCGGGCGAAGCGTAGAGATTGAATACGTGTCCCGGCTTGATCGGTTGGCCATCGTCTTCAGTCGTCAACAATGAAACGCCACCTTGAACCAGCGTTTCAATCGACTCGACGTCCAGCTTCAACCCGTCTGTCAGCGAGAAGTCCGCGTCAACGCCGCCGGATGCCCAGAACCTGGTCTTTGTCGAAACCAGCCTGATGTGATTGTCATAGATCTTTGCACGCGCATCGACAAACCTGCCGTCCTGCGAAAGTCCAACCGAAAGGACCCTGCCCACGATGACGCCGCGACAGCTGACTGGCGAACCTTCGGTAACACTGTATCTGCGCTCGCCGCGAAGTATGATCTCCATTCCCCGATTCTCCATCGCGTCTGGAGGCGATCCGGCCAGACCGCTGAACGCTGTCGTGGCCGGAGCGTTCATTTCGCCGGGAATCAACCCGATGTACTTGTGACCCACAGCCGTTTCCAGACCGGAAATACCTCCGGCAAGGCTCAACTCCGGCCTCACAATCCAGAATCGTGTTCCCTCACGGGCCAGAGGCTCCGCAAATGGAAACAGGTTGACTGTGACATCAACGCCTGAGAGTTCACGGTTCAGTTTGACCTCTTCAACAACACCGACATCAATGCCCCGAAACCTCACGGCATCGTCCGCCGTTAAACCATGCCCCTCAGGGAAATGGATCGTGATCTCAATTCCTTTTCCCGGAAGTGACCAAGCGACGATTCCAATCGCCAGAGCCAGACAGGCAAGAGTGAGCAGCCACATACGGGAACCTTGAAACAGATCCGACCACGAGAATTCGCCGGGCGCCGTCATCGCCACCGGAATGTTCATGTGGCCGCCGTTGAGCTCTTCTGATCCAGCCGTTCCGTCTCCGGGCCCATCATCTTTCTGCGGCCCTTTTTCATTTTCAGCCATCGGTCTTGCTCTCTTCCCAGATTGCATGGGGATCAAATGACAACGAAGCAATCATGCTCATCGCTACGCAGACGACGAACGCAACAATGGCAGGTCCGAAATGAAACTCAACCATCTCCCCGAGCTTGACGATCATGACGAGCATAGCCAGCAACATTACATCCATCATGCTCCATTTGCCGAGCTGTTCCATCAGCCGGAGAGTTATGGCTTTGTGCTTTGCGTGCAGCAGTTCGAGGTAGCTCAGCTCAAGCAACAGAACGATTTTGGTCAACGGGAAGACGACTGAAAAAAAGAAGACCACAAACGCAACCAGATATTCGCCTTCGCGAAACAGTTCAACGGTGCCACTGAGGATACTGTTCTGGTTGGACATCCCCAGTTGTTCAATCCGGACGATCGGCAGAAGAATTGCCGGCCAGAAGAGAATAAATGCTGCAACGGCTGCCGCCGCCGTTCTACTGGCGGACTTTTCAAGATTTCCCGGACGGGCAAAAGCCGAGCCGCAACGCGTACAGATCACGCGCTGCTGCGGAGAGACCTCAGGCATGCGATGAATCAGCCCGCAACAATGGCAGGTCTTCAGATTCAGAGTTTTTTCACAGGTTTGATTCACAGCAAAAATCGCACGAGGACCGATTGCTGAAGTTGATCTGATTTACCGATAAGGATTCTATCCCGAGGTGACTACTTCTTGAACCATCCGCCAGTTTCACAAAGTTCCGCGTCACGGATCTGGTAATGATGCCGATCCTCTGGTTCAGATCCAAATGAAAAAGCCTCCGATGGATCGGAGGCTTTCCAGTTTATTTCTGAAGTTTCACGTTGCCGCGGAACTATTTCCTGCGGAAGTAGACGACCGGATCACCATTACCCAGGTCCATGGAAATGAGTGAATTCTCTTCGTCGTGAAACTCTACGATGAAGTTCAGTTCTTCACCCGATTCCGGCTCGGCCTTGAGAACATTCTGTCCTTCATCATTCTGCTCAACGGACCACTTGCCGTTTACATCCGGCTGTCCTTCAACTCGCAGAACATAATTCCCGTCGTCGGTCATATTGACGGCCATGCCTGAAACGTGCTGGCCCATCATAGCTGTTGTAGCTTCGTCCACTTCGGCGTCACCTTCCTGCATCGCCTCTATCGTTGCGTTGGTGTCTCCACCCCATTCGCCGACCATCAGATCACTGACGCTCATCACGCGAACCAGCACTGCAGGTGGTTCATTGCCGGGCTTAAGGTGAACCGTGTTTCTATCAACGATTGTGATGACGCCTTCGAGTGGGCTGGGAACTCCATCAGGAGTCAGCTCGATGTCGTAGACATTTTCTTCATCTTCACGCTGAACGGCGGACCATGATGCTTCCATTGCCGGGCCAACGGGCGGTGCGATGGACATCGTGCCGTCATCGTTGAAGTGAATGGAAATTTCTGAGATCTCGTCAAGCATTGCCTCGGTAACTTCGTCACCCAGCAGTTCTTTGGTCTTCTCGACATCAGGCCTCCAGTGGCCGACGATCTCTTCAACTACCTGGCTATCGGCCGCGTCTTCCTGTGCGTGACAAACCGAATACGTCATTCCTACGACGCAGAAAAGAGCAAGGAACGACTTCAAAAACATACGCATGTGATGCTCCAAGGAACTTTGCATTTCATTGAATAAGGGCGGTCATTGTATTTCATTAAAACAGTGAGCGACACCAAAAAAGAGCGCATTCCGGTATTCCCCGGGCGTCGAATATAATTTCGCCTTTCCCTATTCCTCGAACGTTGTTTGAATTTGTATGACTCAGCCACAAAAACGATTCAGCCTGTTGAAGATTGGTGCTGGAATCGCCGGTGTTGCGCTCGCGGGAGCGACCTACTGGTACGTGCCGGCTGCTGATCATCCACAAGCGCCCCTGGCAGCAGCGATGGTGGTGCTGATGGCCGTCTGGTGGATGTTTGAAGTCATTCCGATTCCAGTAACATCGCTTCTGCCACTGGTGCTCCTTCCTGCGTTCGGCATTACAGATCTAGACACTGTAGGCGCCGACTACGGCCGTCCGATTATCTTTCTCTTCCTCGGCGGCTTTATTCTTGCACTCGGGTTGCAGCAGTCCGGAGTCCACAAACGAATCGCGCTGCACATCGTCCGCATCGTCGGAAGTCAGCCGTCACGACTGGTCCTCGGGTTCATGATTGCCTGCGCCGTGTTGAGCATGTGGATTTCCAACACTGCGGCTGTCATGGTTTTGATGCCGATCGGTTTGTCAGTTCTCGATGCCACGAAGGAACGCAGCGAGTCCCTTGCAGCTCACCAGGCGCTTGCGGTCTGCCTGATGCTGGGCATTGCCTATGCGGCTGATATCGGAGGAATGGCGACGCTAATCGGCACGCCGCCCAATCTGGTCTACACCGAAGCCGTTTCGAGAGAATTTCCGGATGCACCGGAAACAGGATTTCTGACCTGGATGGCAATCTGGCTGCCGATGTCGGTCGTGTTTCTAGGTGCGGGTTGGGTGATGCTGACCCGGTTCATCTTTCCGATGCCGCGAACCAGCCTGTTCGAAGGTGGATCCATCGTCGCGGATG
This sequence comes from Planctomycetota bacterium, assembly GCA_039029995.1. GTDB lineage: Bacteria > Planctomycetota > Planctomycetia > Pirellulales > Pirellulaceae > Mariniblastus. The sequence continues at coordinate 2,163 of JBCCFB010000088.1, read as the reverse complement.
AAATCAAGAAGCTCGGCAAGCTCCGGCGCGACGAGTTTGTCGCTGCATTCATCTTCTTTCTTGCCGCCTTCTTATGGATGACCGGATCAGATATCCGGCTGGGCGAGACAGTGATTCAAGGCTGGCGTTCGTTGCTGGGACTTGAGGAAGTGAAAGATGCTGCGGTCGCCGTCGCTGCGGCTGTCCTGCTATTCATGATCCCCTCGGCGGACCGCAAAGGCGAATCACTCGTGGAGTGGAATACTGCCGTTACCCTGCCGTGGGGAATCCTGCTTCTTTTCGGAGGCGGATTCGCAATTTCAACCGGGTTCAAAGAATCAGGGCTATCAGAGATCGTCGGTGAGGGGTTTGCCGGTCTCACGGTTACCTCTCCACTTCTGGTCATCATCATCGTCTGCACTTTGCTGACTTTTCTGACCGAGCTGACATCCAACACTGCAATGACCAACCTGGTTCTACCGATATTATCCAAAGCGGCTGTCGCCCTGGGGATGGATCCGAGAATCCTGATGGTGCCCGCAACGATTTCGGCAAGCTGCGCGTTCATGATGCCAATCGCTTCACCGACGCAGGCAATCGTCTTCGGTTCCGGACACGTGAAAATCAGCCAGATGGTTCGAGCCGGCATCTGGTTCAACATCCTCGGTATCATCATGGTGACCGGCGCCTTCATGCATCTCGGCGGCTGGCTCATGGACATCGATTGGAACAGAGTGCCTGAATGGGCTGCTCCGCAAGGTGAACAGGTGGCTGTCGAATAGGCTGCCCGTTTTTTGCTGTTCGCTTCTTCTTCTGATCGCTTTGTTGACGCGCCAGTTGTTGACGCGCGTAAAAAAACCCCGCCGTTTCCGGCGGGGTTTCTGTCTACCCTTGTTGAATTTCTGATTAATCGTCGGGATGAGCCATTGAATACATCACTGTCGTGTTGTGATCGCCGCCCATTCCGTTGGGAGTCACGGTGTTCAAGTGACCGTGTTCCTGACCGGTAAAGCTGTTGTTCCAGACATATCCCTGCTGATAGCCAGTGATGTTGCCCCATGCGTCGTAAACCGGACGGTTTACCCAGCGGCGTGAACCGTTGTTCGCACTCATATCGCGACCGAAGTCAAACCGTGTGTCATTCACCTGCGTATTGGCTGTATTCCAGCCGCCGGTCCACGGGTTGTAACCGGTGATAACGTTTGGTGTGGCAGCTACCGGAAGCGAAGGACGGTAAGGGTCCCAGTAAGGACCGCGATAGCCGGGATCGTAGTATCCGGGCATGCCAACCATAGGTGACGCTACTGCGCCACCAGGGCCCATGATGATGTCCTGTGCATTTGCTGATGTGCTGCTGAAAGCGACGAGAGCAAGAACCGCCATGGTCGAGGTGATGAGTTGCTTAGTCATTTTTGTATCCCTTTGTGTTGCAGTTTTTTGTTTTCTTAGTGACAGGTCACTTGTTCGTTTGTGACGATAGATCACTAACGCAAGGATCGTGCCAGAAGTCGAACGAGTCAAAAACCACGCGGTTTTTCAGGGAAATCGACGTAAATCGGTGGCTTCGCGCTATCAAGCGGATGCCACTTGTATCAATTCGTGGGCGCGCTCAAGAGCAAGCGCGCTAAAGAGCCTTAGAGCCGATCAAGACCACCCGACAACTCAATGAGCGCATTGAATCTTCGGCTGTTACAGCCGCGAGGGCATTTGAGGGATGGTGCAAAAGAAAAGGCCTGGTGCAGAAACAGCGGCGGCCGCCATAGACAGGTCATCTACAAGGGACCGGTTTGGTGCAGACGACTCAGCGCAGACGACTCAGCGCAGACGACTCAGCGCAGAAAAAAAGCCGGAGCAAAAGGGCTCCGGCTTATTCTCGATTCAAGCAGTCGCTACTTGCGGCTCCATCCCTCGAAAACGGAGCTACCCTCTTCCACCAGAGAGTTAAGTACAGCGTCGACATCTTCGTCGCCGTGATAGACAAACTTCACCGTCAACTCATCAATGCTTGTTTCCGTTTCCAACAGGCCGGAGAACTTCGCAGCAAGAGCTGCGTTGACTTCGTTCACGGCATCACCGCTGACAAGGTTCGGTAGTTCGATGGTAACTTCCTTCTTTTCCGGCATCACTGCCGGTCCGTCTTCAGCCAGAGCAGTTTCAATAACGCTCATGAAGTCTGCGTCGTCC
>JBCCFB010000087.1:0-22343 GCA_039029995.1 Planctomycetota bacterium | reverse complement strand
GCAGACACCGGCGAGGCCAACGGCTTTGTTGATTTTCAGTTCGACGGTGCGCTTGATCTGAAAACTTCCAGTGGCGACGACCATGTCACCGTGACCAACGGAGCTGCGGTTTTTGAGCTGTTCACCTTCGCTGGCAACGATGTCGTGGTATACGACAGCCACAAGTTGTTCGACGTCTTTACCGGAGCGGGCGACGACCGTCTGATCTCTCTTTTCGCAGACACCGACGATTTGCATGCCTACGATGGCGGTGACGGTTTCGATACGTTTGAGTTTTCCGGTGTGCGTGGCCGCGCTGAACTTCTCACGATTTCAAACGGTCAGTTCATGCTGGGGTTCCTTGGAAACGCCGGTGATCCCCGGCAATCGCGGTTCATTCAGATCGAGAAAGTCGTCGCTGCGGATCCTGTTGCAAACGGATTCAGCAATTCAGTCTTTATTTCATCGTTTGGGGGTTCGATTCAACGGCGATCCCTTGTCTATGAGATCGACGGAAATCAGGCAACTGTCAGCAGGCCGGACGTTCAACCGCTGCAGCTGGAGAACTTCAACGTGTTCCGTGACGGAGGTGAGGCATCCATTTTTTCGGCGACCTATCCGATGGATGTGACGTCAGAAGTCACCCGGGTCGGCTTTAGCGAATTGCCCATCGATGGAGACACATCGCAGATCATGGCTGATCTGACGGTGAGCGGGCGTCGTCTGACAATATCGGATTACCTCGGTGAAGCTCACGTTGTCAATCACAGTTCAGTGGTCATCAATCAGACAAACCCTGATGCCAGACTATTTACGGTTACCGGGCTTGCCCCTGCCGACGTGCATTACCAGGGCAACCTTTCCAGTCCCGTCTCAGACGTCACACTGATCGGAAGCAACTCCGGCGATGATGTCTTCAATGTTTCGTCAGCAGCCGGCCGCGTCTCAATGTACGGACATGGCGGCGACGATATTTTCAATGTCGGTGCGCTCGATGGTGATGCTGTTACAGATCTGGATAGACTCAGGCGGACCGTCAATTCAATCGGCGGAGATGGAATTGATCGCTTGAACGTCGATGATTCCAATGAAACCAACGACTACGCCTATCGTGTTCGGGAAAGGTGGATCTACCACATTCCTGAAAGGCGAAGCGAGCAGGTGCGGCAATTTGCAGGCGCGTGGCATTCTCTTGTCGAGGCGGTCTATATCGGGGCCGGTGCGGGCGTGAATCGCTTTCTCGTGACTCCATCCGCCGAAGTCAAATACTTTATTGACGGTGATGCCCCGGACGCCGGTGCGGCCGACACTCTGACTTTTGTTGGCTTTAGTCCTCAATCGCGCGACTATGTTCCGGCTGGCAACCAGTTTGTTTATGACACATTCCTTTTTCCCGGCGGTGAGTCGCTTCCATTCCGGATTAACAACGTCGAACTCATCGACGGCCTCGATCGTTTTGCCGTAGGTGCTTCTGCAGGTTCTGAACCCGTCGTCAGGGTATATGACGAGCTAGCCGGTAACCGGCCGCTGTTTGAGATTCAGGCGTACTCCCCGGGATTTAGCGGAGGATTAAGCGTTGCGACAGGTGATCTGAACGGAGACTCGGTTCCTGACATCGTCGTGGGGCCGAAGAGCGGGCGTTCAGCAAGAGTCAGGATTTTCGACGGCGTTGACGGCTCAGTCCTCGGTTCGTTTCTAGCGTTTGATCCGTCGTACACTGGTGGAATCGATGTCGAAGTTGGAAACGTGGCTGATTCACCGGGCTATGAAATTGTCGTCGGAAAGTCCTCCGGAACGAGTGAGTATCGCGTGTTCCGGAACGTCGCCGAAAACGGTGCCTTACGGTTTGAAGCGGCAACGACGTTCAATCCGTTTGCCAATGCTCCGGGAATCGGACTGAATATTGCACTCGCGGATTTCAACTTTGACGGGTTCGATGACGTGGTGTCTGCAGCATCCGCGGGGTGGAGGCCTCAAGTTGCAATCTATGACGTTCACAATGCTGTGACAAACGGCAACCAGCCGAAGCAGTTGCAACGATTCCTGGCGGCTCCCGTAACCTACTCCGGCGGAATAAATGTCGAGGCCGGCAACGTAACAGGAAACCCGAAAGCGGATCTTCTGATTACGATGACCGGTGCGTTGGGCGGCGCAATAAACATTCTGGCAGGCGAATCACTTCCAGCCAACAACGGGAATTTTGTTGTCTCCCCCGTGTTATCGATCAACGCATTCAACACCGATCAACATCTGAGCATGACGCTTCGTGATCGCGATCACAATGGTCGCGTTGACGCCATCTTTGCTGGAATCAGCGGTGACACATCCATAAGAAGAATAGACGAATACAATACCTCAGGAGTCTTTGCGCTGGTCGATCAATTCTGGGCAACCGGAGACCCGTTCGGCAACGGCGTTGGACTCGGTTAGGCAATTGGTTCTACCATTGCCAGACAGTCCGGCGAACTCGTTGCATCGTGTTCGCCGCGAAACCGTCGACATGATAAATCGATGCCGACATAAAACGCCACTGCTCGCGATCTTCCGGATCGTCTTTACATACGGCGTTCATCTGGAATTCATACCCTTCGTTCAGCTTCCATTCACAACAGATGAACAAACCGTCCGTCGACTGTCGTGTCGGGGTTTCAGCCAGCCCCGTCACGATGATCATCGCCCTGTAGTCCGGCGCGACAGTAAGAGAATCGAGTCGGTCGCGCAGCTCAGCGACTTCCCCGGGGAGGTCTTGATGTTGTTCGTCTGCCATCGTCTGCCGATGTGATACGCGATGGTTTAGTCGTAATCGATAACGCTGAAAATCGGGTAACTCAACTTGGAAGCGCCATCCAGAAACTTCAGGTTGATCAGAAACGCACAACCCACGATTTCCGCGTTGCACTTTTCGATCATGCTGCAGCAAGCTGCAACGGTTCCACCGGTTGCAAGCAGGTCATCGACAACAAGAACACGCTGGCCTTCTTTGATGCCGTCGATATGCATCTCCAGCGTGTCCGTTCCGTACTCCAGTTCGTAACTGTAGGAGTGTCGTTCGTAGGGCAGTTTGCCCGGCTTGCGGATCGGCACAAAGCCGACGCCCAGTCTCAAGGCCAGCGGCGTTGCGAACAGAAACCCGCGTGCCTCAGCCGCGGCGATTACATCAATTTCCTTGTCCGAATACTCATCAACCAGTCGATCAATCGCCTGGCCGAACGCATCTGAGTCGAGCAACAACGGCGTGATATCTTTAAACACGATTCCCGGTTTCGGGAAGTCAGGAACGTCGCGAATGTACGCAGTCAGGTCGAGGGAGGTGTCTGAAGACATTTCGAATCCGGAGTAATCAAGACTGTTATAGCTGCTAAGAATGTAGCCTGGCGACGGCTTAGCTTCCAGTCACCGCGGCGATGCGCAGTCGCAAACGTCGTCAATTATCAGTTTCGATTCTCGACCCGGACAAACAGCCTTTGAGTCTCCCGGCTGATACCGGACCAATGCCGTTACCCGTTTCGAGTTTCTTCTGTAGCTGTGAAAACACCAGAATTTTTATCTCTCTGGACGCTTTCATCGATTCGTTCCATGGCGGCATTCAACTCAGTTTGCCTACAGGATTGCTGTGCGAGCACTGACAAATTTGAGTGACTGGCTCTCCGTGTTGGACGGCTCTATGGGTTGAGTGATGGCAGGCGCGTTGAAAATCAAGTCAGCAATAAGGCCGATGTGAATGGGAGCCCGCGCCCGCGTGTTTGATCCATTTCACGATTCGACAGTTGGAATTCAAACGCTTGGCGTACGCTAAGACGGCTTTGCCCTGCCATTTAGGGAAAGGCCATGATCGCCAGCTCTGTTGGCAAATTCTAATTGCATGATCAATGGAGAAAGCAGGAATTCAGAAGGCGAATCCGGTAGAGCATCTCCAACTGGAGGGTGGACGAAATCAAATCCGTAAACCGACATTTGTTTTCAACGCGAATGCAATTGATCAAACCGTCATTGGATGACAGCGATTAGTCTTGCGCAAACGCTAGCAAAGAAACCTGACAGTTTGCCGAATGCAAATATCCCTCACCGTCGATAAAGGTAGACAGGTAAATGGTTCGCTGGGGGGGATTCATGCGCTGGAAAAACGCTTTTCTATTGGCAGTACTTTTCGCCTGCCTTCTACCGCTCGTGGCTCTTAGTCAAACAAGCCGGTCAGGCCAGGTTTCTGACAACGAGTTGATCAATCTGGGGATCGTTGCGCCTGATCTATCGATGGGTAATGGAAACGACCTTCGGACGGCTGGTGCAATCCGGAAATTCTACCCTGACCGAGCGGACCAGATTATTACCGACTGGGTTCTCTATTCATCGGGAGCAGTGAACTACACACCTCCCGTTGATCCGCGAAGAGTTGGTGGCGGCGGAATGGGGGCCGGAGGCGGGCCGGCACTCGATCTCGGATTGTTGGGCACAGGACAGGACTTCGGCAATGCTTATGGAGTGATAGCCAATCCCACCCAGCCATCTCCCTACCTGCAGAGTTTCAACGAGATGGCCGCAGTGAGAGAACTGTCTGGCTCTCAAAGTTTCGATATGAGGTCGATTTATCCAAACTGGGTTGGTCAGCCGCAGCTGACCGTGGATCAGATACGTGCCGCCTATGGAGATTCGGCCGAGGAAGTTCTCAGGCAACTTGTGCGGCAGCAGTCTGCTCAGAATGAACCGGGACTCCCTTCGCCCGGCCCCCGCAATTCTTCTTTAAACATTGACGTTGAGGTCCAGTTTCTTGGGCTGAGCGATGATTTCTTCGAACCGATTGGAGTTGAGTTCGATACAGCAACTTCCATTTCGGCGTCGATCAATTCCGGCATCTACGAGAACAGATCGTCGCTGACGTTCGGACGCAGGCGGAATATCGGCGCAAGCGGTCCTTTTCGTTTGCAATCTTTGATTGCTTTGGACCTATTCGGTGCTGGAGTGGAAGAAACTGCAAGAGTTCAGAATACAACGCAGTTGTCAAATCATGACCCCCACACAACGTATGGATGCAACCTTCGATTCGGGTTCAATTCAGAGGCCAGGAACAATTCAAGGGTTCTGTTCGTGTCGGGATATGGAGTCGTAGGTGCCGTATTCGGGAATCTGACGGATCATGGATTCGTGCCAGGCGACCGTTTCTTTTTCGGACCGGAAAGCAATGAGAGCTCCACCAATACGGGATGGGGCGTAGAAATCGGCTCAACCAGGGACACCAGCCGGGGCCGAATGCAAACGAGCCTCTATTTCGAAGAAATTAAGAACGACCTGTTCACCGGCGTCGATGACACGACTCAATGGATCGGTCTTCGCCGCTCAAGACCATTCGGAGTAACCACTCGTTAACGACTAACGGTTGTCGAAGACATTCCGTGTCTGACCCGAATACGGATTCTGATGTGAATAGTCCACAATCTGCCAGGTTTCGGTAGTCAGGTCCTTCTCAAAGGTCAAAGTCACCTGCCGGTTGCCGATACCGCCGGGATAGCCCTGGATCGAATCGACTTCACAGAAGACGACGAAATCCACGGTCGCTCTCGGCGGGTGGCTTTCCTCGACTGAAATGTAGTTGATTCCCGAAATACTACAGGTCTTAAAGTCGTAGTTCGGCATTTCGGCTTTTGCCCTCTCGTAAGAGGGCATGTCCGGATCGATATGGCGAAGAATGTCGTCGTGCCGGTTGTTGGCGACGAAGGAAGCCAGGTCAAAAAGCGTAAACCGAATCTGTTCTTTGTCCGTGACGATATATCGTTCCGTTACCACGATGCCGATGGTCAGGAAAGCCGCGGCTATCGCAAGAATTGCGAATAGTTTCTTGCTGGTCGCATAGGCAAGAAACCCGAGAACTCCGACCGCGAATACACCAAGCATAATCGGCCATGTCGGATCTTCAGTCAGCCATTCCATATCCCCACCTTCCTGTGCTACGGCACATCGTGCTCTTGTTCTCCGCTCGTATTATCAACCGGCAACGACTTAAGTCCAGTTGCGGACAGAAACATTCAACCCGCAAACGTTGATAGAGTTTTGATACCTCAATGAAGTTCCCTGAATAAAAAGAGACACAGCTCAACGGATGCCCGATAGCTCCGTTGAATCTGTGTCTCAGTTGTATTGCGACTGGCTGGACTCTTACTGCGGCCTGCGCGTTTTTTCCGTTCAAGCAGTCGCCATGGCAGCCCGCTTTTTCTGGAAAAGCGGGCCGGCGTAAATCGCGCCGGATCCGAGAAGTTCCTCAATGCGGAGAAGCTGGTTGTATTTGGCCATGCGGTCGCTGCGAGAAGCAGATCCCGTCTTGATCTGACCTGTATTGAGTCCGACGGCCAGGTCGGCAATCGTCGCGTCTTCTGTTTCTCCACTTCGGTGGCTGGAGACACTGGTGTACCCGTTGCGATGAGCCAGGTGAATCGCACTGACAGTTTCAGTCAGCGTTCCGATCTGATTAACCTTGATCAGAATACTGTTGGCAATACCTTCGTCGATGCCGCGCTGCAGCCGTGTTGTGTTCGTGACAAAGAGGTCGTCTCCGACAAGCTGGACATCGTTGCCGATCCGGTCGGTCAGCATTTTCCAGCCATCCCAGTCGTCTTCGCCGCATCCGTCTTCGATTGAACAGATCGGGTATTTGTCTGCCCAGTCGGCAAGGAAGTCAACCATTCCCGGCGAATCAAGTTCGCGGCCATCAATCTTGTAGATGCCTTTGTCGGAGTCGTAGAACTCAGTCGCCGCTACATCAAGCGCGATCTGTACCTGCTCGCCTGCCTGATACCCCGATTTTTCGATTGCCGACATGATCAGATCGAGAGCTTCCACGTTACTGCCCAGGTCGGGGGCGAACCCGCCTTCATCTCCAACAGCAGTGTTGAGCCCTTTGTCATGCAGAACCTTCTTCAGGTGATGGAAGATTTCGCAGCCGCAACGAAGTGCTTCGCTGAACGAATCGAAGCCGAGCGGCATCACCATAAACTCCTGTACGTCCACAGAATTGTCAGCGTGCTCGCCGCCGTTGACGATGTTCATCATCGGAGCCGGAAGCAGAGTCGCGGAAGTGCCACCCAGGTAACGGAACAAAGGCTGGTTGGTGTACATCGCCGCAGCCTTGGCTGTGGCCAGTGAAACGCCCAGCAGAGCATTCGCCCCCAGGTTCTTTTTGTTATCAGAGCCATCCAGATCCAGCATCGTCTGGTCAACAAGTGTCTGTTCAGTTCCCGGCATGCCGAGGAGAGCGTCACTGATAGGGCCGTTGATGTTGGCGACCGCTTGCGAGACACCCTTGCCCAGATATTTTGACTTGTCACCATCGCGAAGCTCCCATGCTTCGTGCGCACCGGTGCTCGCGCCGCTTGGCACTCCCGCGCGCCCGAATGAGCCGTCGCTCAGCGTTACGTCTACTTCCACCGTCGGATTGCCGCGGCTGTCAAGAATCTGACGCCCTTGAATGTCGATAATGCTGTTCATGGTTTCACCTGATATGAGTTTGAATCGCCCCGGCAGAGCTGCGCGAAACGTGTTATTGACCCTTGAGATTGTCACAAAACCGGGCAATTCCCGAAACCGCCATTTCCGTTTGTCACCTTTTCGCAACGCAGACAACCTCGATTGGGTTAACTGTTCTGCGAACCGCCTTGATGACCTTTGAGGTTGCTGACTTTTCCGTAAAACGCACTCAGTTCCGGTTTCGGGTTGTCGCCCTGATCAGGACAGATAGGATGGCGGTGCCGGCTGCGCAGGACTTTGTTCAGCCATTCCAATTCAGCTTTCGAAATCTGCATTTGCAAACAGCCATGTTCACCGGACTCGTCGAGGAAAAAGGCACGATTGAGATGATCACTCCGCTGGCAGACGCCGCGGATCTGAAAATCTCGTGCAACATAGTCCATGAAGATGTTGCCATCGGCGACAGTATCGCCGTAAACGGTTGTTGTCTTACGGTCGTGGCGATCGAAGCCAACAAACTTACTTTTCAGGCAGGTAGCGAAACACTCTCCCGAACAAACCTTGGAAAACTGAACGAAGGCAGTCCCGTCAATCTTGAGAGATCACTGAGTGTAGGCTCGAGGCTTGGCGGGCATTTTGTCACCGGCCATGTAGACGCAGTTGGTGTTGTTGACCAGCGCGATGATCATGGTGAATGGTCAGATATCTGGTTCAAAGTCGACGCCGGGCTGACCCGTCAAATGGCGGGCAAAGGTTCCGTTGCCGTCGATGGGATAAGTCTGACGCTTGTGAAAGTCGAAGCAGACCGGTTCAGCATTCAGGCAATCCCTCATACACTTGCCGAAACTACGCTCGGTGAACGGTCCGTCGGCGATCAAGTGAATATCGAAACTGATCTGCTCGCAAAATATGTCCAGCAGCAGTTGAACTCCGGGTAGACCTATTTCTCAGCAACCGGATGTCCAGCGCTTGTGGTCAAACGCTGAAGCGCAGTCCAGAAGTCTAGCAGAACAAAAATGGCAAAAGCACGTCAAACCGTCTCCTACCTGAAACGTCGTTTTGAAGAAGTCGGGCTGAACCCGAACAAACGGCACGGTCAGAATTTTCTTATCGATCTCAATTTGATCAAAATGATCGCGGACGGAGCGCGTCTGGAATCGAACGACGTCGTACTGGAGATAGGTACGGGAATGGGGTCGCTCACCGGGATTATGGCTCCGCAATGTGCTGCGGTAATCACCGTCGAAATCGACGAACATCTCTACCAGCTGGCGCGTGAGGAGCTGGAGGGCATGGACAACATTGAAATGTTGCATCAGGACTGTCTTAAAAACAAGAACCGTTTCGCGCCGGAAGTTATCGATGCCATCAAGAGACATATGGCTGCCGGATCCGACCGGATTTTCAAACTGGCGGCCAACCTGCCGTATAACGTTGCAACGCCGATCCTGACAAACCTGTTACGCAGCGAAGTCATTCCGCATTCGATGACGGTCACAATTCAGAAAGAACTGGCTGACCGCATTGTCGCGGGGCCGGGCAGCAAAGACTACGGAGCGCTGAGTATCTGGATGCAGACTCTGTGCGATGTAAAGATCCTTCGAGTGATGTCGCCCAAGGTCTTCTGGCCTAGACCGAAAGTCGACTCGGCGATCATCCACATTGTCCATCGTCCTGAAAAACGTGCGATGATTCCCGATTCCGATTTCTTTCACGCCTTTGTTCGCGCGATGTTCTTCCACCGGCGGAAGTTCATGCGCAGCGTCGCCGTAAGCGCGTTCAAAGGTCAGCTGGAAAAGCCGCAGGTAGACGAGGTGCTCGACGCAATGGGACTGGGCGCTGACGCCAGAACCGAGCAGCTGACCGTCGAAAGAATTCAGGAACTGTGTGAACGGTTCCGGCAGAAGCTGGTCGAAGTCACCGGTTCCGAGAATCCGGTCATGGCGAATCAGGCTGGCGTATCCAATTAGCGTTGGCTGGTTGCAACGCTAATTCGTTCAACGCCAATTCGTTCAACGCCTGGTCGTTTAACGCCAGCTTCGTTGCTGAACCGGTCGCTGCCAGTTTTGAGCTGAACTCGCATCTTCGCCCGGTCGCGTCAGGGTGTCCGGATCTGGAAGCTCGTTGATGTCACGACGATCAAAGCCTTCATTGCGATCAATGCGTCTACGGATGTCGTCGAGATCATCATCAAGGAGATCGGGGTCACGAAGTTCCCCGTCATATTCGTCCTCATCGCCGGAGTAGTACGGTTCCGGATCCTGCAGATTTGAATCGGCACCCGGTCCGCCGGACATCACGTAGGGATCAGAGAAGATAGATCCAACGCGGCCGTATTCGGGGTTGGCTCTCTCAAACTTCCCGCCGAACACCGGATAGTGATAGTCGTAGGGGCCACAGCACATGCTGCATCCGGCAAACGATGCCGTGATGACAACAATGGTGACAATGCTCAAAAAACGAAACATGATCGATCCTTACTTCCGGCTCTGAACAGCCTGTCCCTTACGAATAGTTTCTACTGATTGGTTCTGATCTGGACCTGAGTTCCAGAAGAACGATCCGGTTCTGTCATGCCGAACTTTTCCCAGTCCAAATTGCCGCTGATCGTCGGCCTTTCTGCCTGCCGGGCAGGAGCAACCGGTGCAGCCTGAATTGATTCAATGCGTGAAACCGGAGCCGTGAACTCGTCGCGTGCCGGCATCGGGCCGGCCTGCGTGGGTGACGCCTGAATCTGAATGGTTTCCGGTTGAGTTGTCTGCTGAGGCGCAGCCTGCAGTTGAGCCGGCTGGTCGTAAGCACGCTGCTCGTAGCTGACCTGCTGGACGGCTGAATCCTGATAAACATTTGACATCGGAACCGGCTGATTCATAGGGACTCCGGGAGGCATTACTTCCGGAACGGGATCAACAAAGATCTGCTCTACCGGGTAGCTACCGTCGATCAGCGGAGCTACGTCCATCGGATAGGTTGATTCAGGTGCCATGATGGCTGGAGCCTGCGACGGACTGATGTGAAGCCCTCGCTCTCCGGCCATCGGCATGCCGGGGTTGGTGTTGGTCGGCCAGATTCCTCCCTGGCTGATTACGCCCGGACGACTCCAGCCGTAGTCAATCTCACGACTCGCAGAGCGGCGTCGGGCATTCTCTTCGGCATCCATGTAGGCTTTGCCGGCCCATGGTCCTTCGGACATGCATACACCACTGTAGGCGAGAATTGTTCCTTTGCGACGATGAATCAACGCGATGATTTTGTTGTACTCACAGAGGGCCGCGTAGAAGGCCTGCTCAGCCTGTGAACGACGACGTTGTGCATCGAGTGCGACATCAAGTGTCTCAACTCCAGCGTCCTTCAACTCAAGAAAGTGCTCTTCTTCAATCCGGGTTTCTTTCCACTGATTGAACGCATCCTGCATGATCATCTGGTTCGCGGCGAGAGCACGAATCGATTCAGCCAGTTCGCGTGCTACGTCCAGTTCCATGTCTTACAGAAGTGCCAGCTCACGAGCAAGCTTCAACTGTGCGTTTCGCACATTCGAAAGTTCTCTGCGGAATCCGACAGGCATCCGGTAATCCAGACCGAACTGGAATTCACCGTAGTTTCCACCGTAGAGTTCGTTGAGGGCTCCACTCACTTCAAACGGATCAGCCGGTCCGGGTTCACCCGCGGGGAACGGAAGGTCGCCTTCGCTTGTGGCGAAACGGTTTCCAAGACCGAGCCAGCGATAAAGTCCGGTGACATTAAGTTCAGGCAAGAGCGAGTTCTTGGCGTACGCTAGAGAAAGCTCACGCTTCTTGATCTCCCAGCGTTCCTGACGCAATTCAGGGCGGTAGGTCAAAGCCTCGCAAAGCGAATTGCACCAGTCGAATTCGATCGGGGCCATTACCGCTTCGTCGATCGGACGGATCAGGCGTCCATCGGTACTGGCAATACCCAGCAGGAACCTCAGATTACCTTCAGCCGAAAGCAGATTGTTGAGCGCCTCGGTTACACGGGCGCTGAAGAAGTAATACTGCTCGGCGGCCTGAGCACGTTGTTGTTTGTTGACGTCTGCACCTTCCTGGAACTGATCATCAATGATCCGCCACGTTTCCAGAGCGGCATCGCGACCGGTCTTTGCAGCGTCCAGGTTTCGATAGGCACAGTAGAGTTCCCAGTACCGGATCTCTATGTTGGTGACCATGTTCTGCAATACCGCTTCAAGATTGGCGAGCTCCTGATCGGTTCCGATTCGCGAAATGACAATCGGCATACGCTGGATGAAAGCTCCTCGTCCGCGAAGCAGCGGTTGGCGGACCTCGAATTCAAGTGCCGCTCGATACCAGCTGCCGAGATTCTGGAAGCCACCGTCAGCCTCGAGCGGAATGTTGTTGTCTGTGTACTGGTTGACGTTTCTGAAGAAGATCTGAGTTCCGTTGGCGGTCTTCTTGGCGATCTCAGCCTGCCACTGAACCTGGTCCTGTTGGAAAACAAGCGGGTTGAACGGGCTGGTAACGATTGTGTTTCGAGGCTCGTCCGAATTGGTCCAGATCAAACTGCTGGTGAACTGGGCATCAAAATCCGCCAGTGCGGCTTCTACGCCTTGATTGCCCTCAAGCCCGGTGTTCGTCGTAATGCTTCCAGGCCCTGAGATCTGTCCAGGAGTTCCGATGAATCCCGGCTCAGTTTCACGAATGGCGACGTTGTAGATTGTGCCTGCCGCCGCAGGACCGTTGGCAAGGTTATCGATTCCCGGGGCCACCCTGGTTCCCTGCAACGAAGGAGTTCCATAACCGCGGAAGACCTTGTTGTTTTGAAGCGCCATTCCGACACAGTCTTCGAGCGACAGGTCGTAGAACGAAAGGAAATCAGGGTCGATCACCGTAATCGGCGCATGTGCCTGAGTTACTTCGTCCAATGTGGCCGTCGCCACATCCGGATAATCAATCCGCGTGGCTTCTTCAATGTAGTATGAAAGGTCGCCTTCGTACTTGTATACGGGCGAGGATGGTGTGCAGCCGGTGAAAAGAAAGGCGCCACACAACATCCAGATTGCGATTTTCGAGGGATTCCAGCTCATCGGAAATATCCTGCTGTCGTTCGAAACACGTTTCGCGACTCGCAGCAAGTCGCGACAACGTCTTCGGCAAACAATCGGTTTGCCATCGAACCCCCCGGTTCACCGGTCGCATTCCGCCAGGCGCGGTGCGCTCCGGCGGACATATAGACCGACAAATTCTCATATCGTCGTCACTGGCCTCAAACTTTGGGTAATCCGTATATTTTCACAAACAGCTGGAATCGCTGTTGGAATAGGTGGCTGGCGAAGCCTAGGCTGATTCGGCGTGGTGCTACCCCTCGAATTCTGCTGTCGAAATCAATGCCTCAGCATCCGAAAATCCAATCAAGCTATCAGCTGAAGCTGATTTCAAATTCACCTTGTTGGATTTCACCGCCAAATCTCCGCCGATTCATCCCATGTGAAAATTGAAGGATTCAAACTACGATTCTCCTACCAGATAACCGGAACGAGCATGCGATGAAAACTCAACCTGACCGCGATGAATTAGTCCGAATGGTCGATCATGTCATGAAAACAAGTGGCTGTATCGTCGATGTCGATGGACTCATAAGTCAGCTTGAAAAACACCTCCCGGGTTGCGACATAGGTCGACTCATTTTCGATCCTCCCGATGGAAAAAGACTGTCAGCAGCTGAGATTGTCGAGCGCGCTCTATCGGGCAAGAGCTGAATTCCGAGTTGGTTTCCTCCAGCAAATCTCGATGAAATGCGGCACCGATCCGCATGGACACGCTGTTCCGGCTCGTAGATTACCCAAATCGGCCTGTCGATTTTCATGGCCCGAAGCAAAAGAACGGGTGTTGAGCACCGGTTTTGACGAAAAGGAATCATGGCCGATTGGACAGATTCGTATTGGCGGTTCTATTCGAGCGCGGCTGAATGCAGTAAACCTGCCTTTTTCCGTCCGAAAGTCGCCGAATAAGGCCATTTAAGCCGTTGAGGACTCGACGTCCAAACGCTAGGATATTG
Source organism: Planctomycetota bacterium (assembly GCA_039029995.1). Classification (GTDB taxonomy): domain Bacteria; phylum Planctomycetota; class Planctomycetia; order Pirellulales; family Pirellulaceae; genus Mariniblastus. The sequence continues at coordinate 8,882 of JBCCFB010000087.1, read as the reverse complement.
CGTCTCAATCTGAGCTTGAGGTCAGGTGAGCCAAATAAGCCAATAAAGATCAGTGGATCACGAATAATAGCGAAAGCCCAGTCATGGCAGTCCCAAAAAGAAAACACTCCAATTCACGCACAGGAAAGCGTCGCTCACACAACCGACTCAGAGCGAAACAACTGACAGTTTGCCCGAAATGCAGCACTATTCTTCCGACCCATGTCGTATGCCCTACATGCGGTTACTACATGGGAAGAGTTGTCTCGCCAGCGAGAGACGAAGAGCTGTCAGAGGCTTCCTAGTCGAATTTCCGGGGATGCCAACAACACACCCCGGCCGGTCGACAGGAATCAGAAATGCAGACAACAGCCTCCCGACTACGGCGATTGCCGGAAGTCCGGGAGGTTTTTTGCTGCGCGAGACGGGAATTCGCGGCACGGGATTTCGAGCGGTTTGACGGTAAACGGTTGCCCGCCTGACCGCAACAACACCATCACCGCCGACATTGCATTACGCCTCTTCACCTGACATCCGTGCGAAATTGAAAGAACTTAAGAAAACAGGACCTGACGATCAGAGAAACAGAATGAGCGACGAACAGAAGTTTCCGCCCGATATTCCAGAAGAGCTGGATATCGATCCCGAAAACCGGGACAAGCGCGAGACTTTTATTCCGCTCCGATATGCTGAACTGACTGACCGCCTGTCCCGAAAATTCTTTGATTCGGGGACGGACATCGCTTTGTTCAATGAGTTATGCGGTTGTCTGCAGTCCGTATTCCATGTCGAACATCTAACCGCGCTCAACACCGTCGAAGCAACCTATCGCCCGCTCGACCCGGATCGAGAGATGATCGAGGTGCGGGAATACAGTGACGACGAGAAAAACGATCTGACGTCAAAAATATTCGATCACCTCAACGGCTTGCTGATTGCAGCCCACTACCAGCGGCTGACTCAGGAAGACCTTCAGCGGATGGTCAACCTTCACTCCTTACAGGCTGTAAAACTCGAGGTGGACTTCGAGGTGTTTGACCACCTTGAGATTTTTGCTCGCGGCTACCGCATGACAGAAGTCAAACGACGGCGGTGGCAGAAGTTTTTCCGTGAAGAGACGATTGAGATTCCTGAGTTTCATCGCCTTGTACTGGCGTTTCGACTCAAACCATCCAAAAAGATCGCATCGACGATGACCGACGATGTTGTCTACCTGAAAATCTTCAAAGACATTCCTGAGTCGGATCTGGAAATCCTTCTGCCCGGCACAAAGGTCAAGCTTTCAATGCTTGATCGCGGAAAGATCCTTCTTCCCACAATCACAGGGGCCGCTCCAAAGCTCTATCAGCTTTACAAGTTCATTCGCGGCCTTGTTCTGGTCGGTGCCGCAGCCGCGGTCGTCAGCCAGTGGGGTGCTTATTTGATTGTGGCCGCGATTATCGGTTACTTCATCAAATCATTCCTGACCTATTTCCGCACTAAAGACAAATACGAATTCGCGCTGACGCGCAACCTCTATTTGAAAAACCTCGACAACAACTCGGGCGTTCTCTATCGGGTTCTCAACGAAGCTCAGGAACAGGAGATGTGCGAGACCATTCTCGGCTATGTCATCCTGTTGAAATTCGCTGATAACGACGGTCTTTCTGATACCGAACTGGACGAACAGGCAGAAACGTTCCTGCGTGAGTCGATCGATCTGGAAGTCAATTTCGATCTTCATGATGCTCTTGGCAAACTTGCCCGCCTGGGGCTGGCCGTGGTTGATTCGAGGGGACACTGGAAGGCGATTCCTATGACCACGGCTCCGGAGTCGTTGACTGAAAACTGGGCGCGGCTGTTCAATACAAGAGCAAGGCAGCAAGAGCCGGACTCACTGGAAGAAAACCTGTTTACCACTTAGGATTGCAGCCCGACCGACCGGTACAAACAGGATGAACCAGATGAAGACAGTCGATAGAACGCGTTCGGCAAACGAATACGCTCGAGCGAAAACCCTCATGCCCGGAGGCGTCAACAGTGCAGCCCGCGCTTTCGGGGCCGTTGGCGGCGAACCGGTTATTTTTGAGCGGGGCGAAGGCGCTTATCTCTTCGACATAGATGGCAACCGGTACATCGACTACATCGGTTCATGGGGACCGATGATTCTCGGCCACCAGTTTGCTCCGGTCAAAGAAGCCGTTCACGCAGCCGTGGATCGAGGAACGAGTTTCGGTGCGCCGACCGTTGCAGAAAATGAACTGGCTGAACTGATCATTGAATCCGTACCGTCGGTCGAGATGGTCCGTCTGGTCAATTCAGGCACCGAAGCCACCATGAGCGCAATCCGGCTGGCGCGCGGATATACCGGGCGCGAAGTCATCATCAAGTTTGCCGGCAACTACCACGGCCACGTGGACAGCCTGCTCGTATCAGCCGGCAGCAGCGCCGCCACACTTGGCGTTCCCAATTCACCGGGTGTCACAGCAGGGACGAGTCGGGACACGATGGTTCTGGCGTACAACGATGTCCAGCAACTGGAAGACGCATTTCAGAATCATGGTGAGCGGATCGCAGGAGTCATCCTCGAACCGGTTTGCGGCAACATGGGGTGTGTCGTTCCGTCGAGCGAGTTTCTTGCGGCACTGCGCGCTCTGACGGAAAAGCATGGAACGGTTCTGATCTTTGATGAAGTAATGTGCGGGTTCCGCGTTTCGCGCGGAGGCGCTCAGGAATTATTTGGAGTTATGCCTGACCTGACTGCGATGGGGAAAATTGTCGGTGGCGGGCTGCCGCTGGCAGCCTTCGGTGGCCGTCGCGAAATCATGCAGCATGTACTTCCGGCTGGCAAAGTTTTCCAGGCGGGAACTCTCTCCGGCAATCCTGTGGCGACAGCAGCAGGCATCGCAATGCTCACTGCTTTACGCGATCAATCGCATTATCAACGACTGGAAGTTCTAAGCGCGAGATTGCATGCCGGCCTTGAATCGGCTGCAAAATCTGCAGGGATTGATTTCGTTATCAATCGTGTTGGCAGCATGATGACTCTGTTCTTCCAGAACGGACCGGTAACTGACTGGGATTGCGCGGCGAGGTCAGATACCGATCGGTTCTCCCGCTATTTCTGGGGACTGATTGAAAGAGGCGTCTATATGCCGTGCAGCCAGTTCGAAGCACTTTTTGTTTCGACGACCCACACCGAAAGCGACATCGACACGACCGTCGCTGCTGTTACGGATGTTCTGGCAGGACTTGTCGCATCCTGACATGACCCGGAACGCGGACCACCACCGCATGTATGGAGAAATGTTGCACTTGCCGGGCACACATCACACGATCAGTGCACTACAATCGATTGGTCAGTGATTCGATAAATGGTGATGTGATGGCAGAAGATGATCTAGTTCGCGTAAAGCTGTTTGAAAACATTGAAGCAGCGAGACTGGCCATTTCTGTTCTGAAAGAGAACGGAATCAATGCGCAGATCAATGACGAAGAAGGCACTTTTGACCTCGGGCTGAATGACGATCCGGAGACCGAGGTGATTGTCCGACGGGCTGATCTCGAACGCGCACAGGAACTTGTCGAACAACTTGAGATTCCGGAAGATGAGATTTGCCCCGCATGGACCTGCAAGAAATGCGGAGAAGACGTGGACGAAGGGTTTTATACCTGCTGGTCCTGTGGAGCTGAGTACGATCCTGCAACTGGAACTATTGAGTAGTTCGAAGCCGTGCGATTCCGACTACGCACTCTTCTTATCGGTACAACAATCGTGGCATGCGTGCTTGGCGCATGGTCGTGGCACAAGTACTACCATTGGCGCAGGTTGATTCCGGTGCAAGTGCGCACTGCTCCGCTCAATGACCACCGGGCACCGGAAGAAATCCGTGTGCGATTCGGTGATAAAGCGGTTGAAGCTTTGCAACAAAAGCACCTTTTGTGGAAGTCGGACTGGGAATCCAGAAACGAGCGTCCCCGAACCCTGAACGGACTGCTTGTCGAACCCGTCTATTTCGAGAGCTACGGTGGCGAAGCTCTTGTTGAAATGGGAATCGATCCGGAGATTGCAAGACGGGAGCTTCTGGAGCGGCTTCATTCCAATGAATACGAAATCGATACGAAAGTCTCGTACGCATTGATTCTGATAGAGCTGGAGGAAAAAGCCGGACTGGATTGGCTTATCGCCGGCATCCGTCAAGGCAGTGCGATGACGTCAGGCCGCCGTGAATTGCGTGCGTTCAACTCGGCTCCCGACGAATGGTTGGACGAGGTTGACGTCTGGGAATTGATTCGCCCGCTCGAATACTACCGGCTGAACGACTCATTTCACGATGCCGCGGCCGAACACTGTCCGCAGCAGCTTTACGATTTTTATCTCAACGGTGTGCGCGATCCGTTGACGCCCCATGAGTGGCGCGTCGATATGGCGTGGTGGTTTCACTATGCAAACCCGACCCTCGAATCGCTTCAGGCGAGCGAGTTTCTATTCCGGCATCCAGCAGGCGACGAAACATGGGACTCTAAAGGTAACTTTATCGGGTTCCTGAAAAAGTATATCCAAACGGGAGATCCGGAGATCAAGTCTCTCGCACTGGAATATGCGCGAAGAATGGGCGAGGAAAACAAACGGGTTTCAAAACGGTATTTCGGACTGATTACAGAATACGGTGGCGAACAATGGCGCGAGTATCTGCAGTCGCATCTGGAAACACCGCATTTGCAGCGAGTTGTAGAGCATGCTTTGATCGAACTTTCAGGAGAAGCCGATGAACACTACCGCGACCTTCTGGATACTTCACTCAACCCGGGCGACCAGTTGCGCGGTGTTTCTGAAATGCTGCGGCGTCATCGCGGAAAGAACGACGAACAGCTCGTTTCGTTTCTAAGAACTATTTTTGACGAAGCTGAAGGCCATCAATCACAACTGCAGTATCTCAGCTGGTTGTTTCTAGCGGGGGATCCGGATGCGGTTGAGCGATTTGCAACGCTCAGCGAAGGCCATCCGGAGCAGATTGGTAGCTACTGCAGACTGATGAAGATGCTGGATGTCCTGAGTCGGTATGACGTCGGCGAAGACATAGATATTCGTAGTGTGCTCGAGCCGCTAGTTCACAATGGGCTCGATGGTTATCAGATCGACGAAAAAGAGATGCTACTAAAGACGCTTGAGGCTGTCGGGCTATATCAACGAGTTTCGATGGAGTTGAATGAAGCCGTGCAGATCAGAGAATTTGCAGCCGGTTCGCGCGGGGAACTTTCCTTCGATTTCGTCACCCTTGATTTCAATAATGTAACTTTCGCGTTTGAACAGGCCGTTTACGAGTTCAATACTCAACGGTCCCGTATGAGATATGCGGCGTATTCGGCAGTCTATGATCCTCTTGCTGTCGCGGATGCATTGAACGCGATACTGATTCGAACCCGGCATCCCTGCCGTTTTATAGCCTATGAGATCGGATCGGACGGAGCCCGGTTTTTCTACGGACCGCCTGAACTGGCGAAAAGGCTGCGAGACGAATTCGGTATCGAATTCCGGGCCGGCACTGAAGAATACATCGAGTGATTGCGCCAGCGGCCGGCGTTATCCTGCCGAACCGGCTTTTTATCTAAACGCTATTTCTTTAACGCGACAAGTTCTTCGACGGCAAACAGAATTCTGCCGGGCAAAGGAAAGCGGGCGATCATCAGAACAAGTCCGACGCCTGCAACGGCCACCGAAACGAGGCTGCCGGTGACGAAAAATGCCACGAGATTGCCAAAGATCGCTCCTTCGATCAGAGCATAGCCGACTATCACCGAGGTCTGGTAGATGCTGAATGATTCCTTCAGCGCGTCTTCATCGGTCTTGCAGGCTTCAATCTTTGCTTTTCCGGAGTTGAGAACGATTGAAGGAACAACGAATGAGAGCAGGTAACATGAAGCTGTGGCTGCCATAAAAAGGACCAGCATGTCAGTGTGCCACCCGCGTTCTGCTGAACTTACAAAGAATGCTACGCCCATGAACATAACGACGCCTATCACCAGCGCGGCGCAGATTATCTGAATCGTCCGCATCCACTCGGGGACCTTCGGATGATTGAAAATGTCTTTCATCGTTGTGCTCCGGACGTCAAAGGGCTGTACTCAGCAGGATTCTGCATAAGACCGCTGCATGCAATCTGCACAGAAAATCCCGCATCTAGGCGTGGCTGCCGGAACCGCGCTGTTCGCTTTGAATTTCGGCCATCAGTTTCTTCTGGTATCGAGTCTGTACAATGTCGATGAAGACCAGGATCCCGATGACGAAGTAGAAGGTTGTCTTGGTCATCGGCGTAACCTCGTTGCCGAAGAGGTGCATATGCGCGAGATGCGCGCCCTCGGAAACCAGCATGATCCCCACGATAAACAGGATGAACAGGCCGAGAACTTCGTACATCCGGTTCTTTTCCAGAAACTTGGCAACCGTATCTGCCAGGAAAATCATCAAAAGACCACTGACAATAATTGCCGTTCCCATGACCCAGACGTTGTGCGTCAACGCAATGGCGCTTAGGATCGAGTCAAAGGAGAAGACAAGGTTCATCAGTACGATCCAGAATATTGCTGATCCGGCGCTGCGTTTCTTTTTCTTTTCCTTGTGACCTTCAAGATGATTGATCGCCAGCATGTGCATAATCTCTTTGAACGCCGTATAGATGATGAAAATTCCACCGGCGAGCACAATCGCACTGTGAATGTTGAACATCGCTGCAAAGAAACGGCCGCTTTCGTTCGGCTTGTATTTCTCGTGACCGTGTCCTGCTGCCTCGTCTTCGTGTCCCGATGAGTCAATGTCCTGCTCATCTCCGGATTCTCCGCCGGTATGATCATCGGCAGTACCGGCCGTCCCGTCCAAATCTGCGACAACATGGGCATCTTCAACCTTGTCGAGACCGAAGCTGAAAAACGGAGTCGTCAGGTTGTCGATCGCCAGCAGGATGACGAACAGCAGTACGATACGCAGGATGATCGCGATCGCGATTCCCGACTTGCGGACATAGCTCTGCTTTGACTCCTCGACGCGCTTTGATTCAAGCGAGATGTAGAGAAGGTTGTCGAATCCCAATACCGCTTGAAGCAGTATCAGCATCATCAGAGTAAAGAAGAGTTCCAGCGTAAACGGGGCTGAATAATCAATCATTGTTGTATCCGTTGAATCAACTCAGCGCCGCGGGACAGCGCAGGAATGTATCGGCAGGCAGAAAAGTCAGCCAGTAGGATGTCCGATATCCGGACGCTTGGCAAGATCGGTCGCGCCGGAAGCCGCGGGGCCGGGTTCTCTGCGGTGAGCGGCGAAACCTTCCCCCGATCCTGTTACTCGGTTTCTGACCAGTCGAGCGTTAGTTCCTTGAGCGCATCGTAGAGTTGACTGCGAAGCTGCCTCTGCGCCTTTTCAAGTTCCGGAATTCGTTCGTCTTCCAGCTGGACGATTGCGTCTTCAGATCGGGCAAGGTTGTTCTGCCACTTCCCCACAACCTGATCAGGACCACCGGCGGAAATGTTCTCGCGCAGACGTTTCTGCCGGTCCGTCAGCCGCTTGATCTCTGCTGCGGCATGTCGCATCTGATCTTTTTTCTCGTCAAGCAACTTCTGCAGTTCGATACAGTTTGCGACCGCCGTGTCACCGGCAACAGACAGGTCGGAATCCACTATGTTCTCAAACAGCCACGGAATCATGAATCGGTCGGCATCCGGAGAGTCGCCGGCAAGATTGATCCGGGATTTACGAACGCATGACTCGACAAAGCTGACGGAAACAACCTCTTTTCCGGAAAGTTCAAACTCAGCGCGGACGGCATCTGTCAGCCTGGAAAGCTCAAGCAATTCTGCTTCCTCACCGTCGCGTATCAGCTGGCATTCGACGTCCGCTTCTTTACCCAGACGTGCGACATGATCGATTACAAAAGTCGAACCGTCTTCGCTACTGCTGTTGATATGGTAGGTGGTCGTTGTGACCTGGTGGCGACTTTCAACTGCGATGCCACTGCTGATGTGGATCGCAGTCCGCCTTGTGTTGACCGGCTTCTGTTTAGCCGAAACGCGGATGCCGGTTTCCAGTGCGTGCGGGACAAGGTCGACATCACCGGGTTTCGAAGCAGGGAGAACGCAGGTTCCACCGTACGTTGTCTCCAGGTAAACGGTGCACACCCCCCGACCAAGCGAATGACCGGTCGTGTTTTTGAAGCGAACTGCCCGATACGGTCGATCAGCATGGTTTGACTGACGGTAATGAAGAACGCCCGACGACTCTTCCAGCGTCGTGGCAAAAACTGGAATTGATGCACTGCGATGGGCGTCAATCGAAACGGGCCCCGCGGATTCGAAGATGCAGAAATCACCTGCTTCTTCCACTTCCGCAGTTTGCATTTCTGCGGCTTCTGCCCGTTTGTAGGCACGACCGGATCGCCCACGAGCTTTCTTGAGCAGACGTTGTTCAACAGGCGCATCTGACATCATCATCTTATCCATGCCGGATTCCGGTGCACCGCCGCCGGTCGCCATGGCAATAACCCGCTCAACTTCAACATTGCCTACAGCTGAGTCCTGAACGATGTTCACGTAGTCTCTGGCAGGCGTCTTGCTCTCGGCGAGGTCCGTCGCAAAGGTAATCGGCTGACCCATGACAACGCTGACAATGAAATCTTTCCAGTCTTCATCGGTGTTGTTATCTACGATCGCATGTCCTTGAAAAGCTACGGGACCGTTTTCCTGCAGAATCAGACGGTAGGAAATCTTCCAGGCTGCGGCCGGAATTGTGTACTGAACGATGGCATTGGCTTTTGTCACCGTGGTTTTCAGCTCCAGATCCACAAACGTGCTGTTGGGTTTGATCGCACGCAACTGGCGGCTCAGTGCCTTTTCTATTTCGTTCTGAACTTCTGCGTCCGGAAACTCAAAAGTTT
>JBCCFB010000086.1:0-22513 GCA_039029995.1 Planctomycetota bacterium | reverse complement strand
GAGCGACACGAGGTCGGGCTTCGTGCGCAGGAGGCGATGCCCCTCCGGCGATTTCATGAAGCGTTGAAAAGTTGCTTCACCACCCAGACCGCCGACGGCGTCGAAGAGCTCGAGGGCGGCGTCGACCCTTTCCTCGTCGTTAGGCGCCTGACGCATCCGGCGCATCAGACCGCGGACTCGACCAAAGTGGAGCGCATAAATGGAATCATGGACGAATCTGCTAATTGTGGCTGAGTCGTTTCGTCCCGCTCGGGGATGATCGGGCGCTCAACTACTGAAACCGCGCCACGACGAGGAGCCGGTTCAGTTTCCTCGCGAACCGGCGCTGCCTGTCGCGTGACAAACGGTTCGTTGAAATCGTCTATCCACGATCTGTCATTCGCGGGAGCAGATCCGGTTGGAGGGACGAAGCTACCCCCGGATGAAGCAACGCTATCTGAATTCCCGACTCGCGGGGATGTGGGAGCCGTCGGTCGGGACAACGGTTCGCCGATAGGCGCAATCCCCTGCCCTTGCGCGATATTTTCAGGGTTGTCACTGGCTTGAAAATCAGACGGCGAGGGTCTGCCCGCGTCGGGATAGATTGTGAATTCAGGGGCGGCTGGTCGAGCCGCTTCTGGTGCATCGCTGTTCGAATTCCCGACTCGCAATTCAAGAAGTGATGTTTCCGTTGTTTCCCGGCCATCAAAATACTGGCCTGGTAGATAGTTCAACTCAGGTGCGCTGTTTCCCGTTCTCAAGCCGGAAAAATCGGGTTCAATCAACGGGACTTCTTCGGCTGGCCTGTTTTCCGGCGCGTTTGGAGCCGACTGTGGACTGCTTGGCAACGACAGCATCTCTGGAGCAACGGGCATTGAGGAATTCGGTTGAATCGTCGTTTCAAATTCCTGCAGCGGAACATGGTTAGGCATCCGGCTGACCTGCCCCGATGAATCGTCTATCGACTGGCCGGCACCTTGCTCGGATCGGCTGAACGGCAATGGCGGGCGGCTGCCGGTTTCAGGGAATGACTGGAAATTGTCTGGAACAGCCGGCGCTTCAAATTCAAATAGAGATTCGCCACTGTTGTTCTGCCAGGCAGTGTCATCAACAGGGGATTGTACGGGGGAGGAGTTTGCGGTTTGTTGAGCTTCGTTCTGCTGATTAACGAACTGACCGAAGATAAAGGCGGCAGCCAGAATCAGAACACCAAGCGAAATTTGTGCAAATGAACCCATCATGAACTCCAGTTCGCGACAGGAATGATCCTTCTTGCATTGCAGGAGCTCCGGCAAAATAGTTGCGGAGCAGGACCATCCATAATCGCGTTGAGAAATCCTCTCGACGACGTGCCCGACCATGAGCACGACCTGAAGTCAATGGATTTCAAACCTTCGTTTTCCGGGCAACCCTCCTGGAAGCTTGGAAACGGATCAAAACCGCGTAATTATTACACGGAGCCAACAGGGAGATTACGGATTTCAAGCCTTCAGGGGTCGTTCTTTTTCTCCTCGATTCGGATTATTCCGATGAGGAAAAATTTGCTTGCGTCTATCAAACGGGGATGGCTCTGGCACCAGGTTCAGAGGCGAAAATGCGAAGAGTAATGATGAAACTAACCAGTCCTATCAGGCTTATTCCAATGCACAATCCGTAGTAAATCTGATCCGACATGCCAGTGAATTGCTGACTCAAGTTCAATATGTTCCAGGCTCCGTTGATAAAAGCATGGCAGATGATAGTCGGCCAGATCGAATTGGACTTCCACGCGACATAGCCGAGCCAGAACCCGACGACTGTGGCAAACACAACCGTGTGCGGCATGATATGAAACAGCCCGAAGATAATTGAACTCGCAGTGATTGAAACCATCGGGCTCCACCTCTTGAGGAACCTGCCCTGTACATAGCCTCTGAAAAGAAGCTCTTCCCCGAATCCCGGTGCAAGTGAAATGAACAGTAGAAATGGAATTGCCCAGGCAATCGTCATATTCTCGTACAGCAGCGCAACGGAGGGGTCAGGCGGTAGGAGGAGCGTCAATAGACCGGCGAGCAGCATGCCGATCGCAGTCGGAAATATTGCCGACAATGTGACCACGACGTAGCGACCGATCGACCACCCTGTGGGGTTCAGCTTCAATCGCTCGCGGAATGCTTCTGAAGGCGACATCCGCGCTGCAACCATGGCAGCCACAAACATCGGAATCTGACTGAGCAGCCCGAGAAAAACGAACCAGTACGGTTGTGACAAATCACGGGTCAGCGACTCGGAGATTTCACCCACGCTTTCGCCGTTTGAAGTCCGCACAGCAAAAAGAGCCAGAACGATGACAATCTGACTTCCGATCGCCGCCGAAATGGCAGCGGCCAACGCAACAAAACAGGGCCAGACACGTTTGCTCTCGAGCTGACGGAAGTCTTCACCGGTTTTCGGAAGCCCATGGCCAGGTCGCTCGACGATGGCATACGGATTCTGATTCCTGCCATCATCTGAATTGCCGCCGAAATCGTCGTGACTGGACATGGGTCAGTTTCCTGTCTTGAACCTGTGGATAGCTTCCAGATACCCGAAGCCATACTCTTCGGCAGGCTCGATGGTTGTGCCTTCCCACCATTCATTGAAAGAAGTTACGAGGATTGTCCGGGGAACATCCCGGCTTGAAGTTGAACTGTAGCGCAGGCTCTCGGTGAGCATCGCCTCGAATTCTTCTGGAGTACCCGTCAGTCGTTTGTTTCCCCGGAAATCTCTGTACGAGGGAAAAACGCCGGGAATGAAATCAACTTGCTGCGACCACGTATCGAAGACAGGGAAAGCGTGCTGCATGAGATACTCCAGAGCTGATTCGTTATCCACCGCTCTGGGATTTTCAAGCATGTTGTACGCGGTGACCGCATCAAAACATCCTGTTGTGTTTACGGCAGTCTCCGGTGACTTCTGTCGTCCAAAAAATGCTTCATCGGCGATCACATAGACATCGACGCCGGAATGGTCGCGCACGGCATCCATATCGGCTGGTGTGAAATTCCGGAACGTTCGAGTCAGGTAGATGGCAATGACGGGGCGATCGCCGAATTTCAAGTATTGAGGATGGTCAAAATAGTTGTCCACTATCAGCTTGAAGTCTGTCTTCATTGTTTCGAGAACAGCAGGATTGGAAAAATCTATTTGCGTGTCAACTTCTCCGTCGAGCCGATCGAGTCTTCCGATGGATTCATAGATAAACGCGAATTTGATGCGCTCGAGATTGGAGGCTTCAAGCAGTCCGTCGCGCATGTGCCGCGCGCAAATGTCGTCTTCTCCCCACCACGAAACAAAAAAGCTGTCTATTCCGGAGTCGGCGCACCAGTCAATCTGCGTTTCCGCTACTTGCGGCGAATCAGTTCCATATTCTCCCAGTTCCGGCGTGCCTTCGTATTCGTGCCTCGACCAGTCTCCTTCGATGTACCACGGGTAGTAGTAAACGCCGACATGAACATCACGTTCGTCTTCGCTTTGAGGGAGTAGGCGGGTAAGTTCGAGGTTCAACACGTCAACCTTATCGTTGGCTTCACTGACAGGTAGACCTTGCGGAAGCCCGGGCCGTTCATGGCGGGTCTCGGTCAGCCAGGCATCACGTCGCAATGTCATTCGCTGGCGGACCAGGTTTTCGACCTTCGTTCTTTCTTCGGTTGTAAGGACTTCAGGCCAGACTGGCTCCGTTTCAACGCCCTCACTGAACCAATTGATCAATTGAGATGCGATGAAGAGATGGCCAGCGGCATCGGGATGAACTGAATCACGTTGAAAAGTAAAAGACGGATCCTCGTTTCTCCGGCCTGCGATCTCCTGCTTCATCGCTGTGTGCAGATCAATCGTCTGCCACATGGTTTCGGGTTGCTCCAGAAGCCAGTTCGAATACTCGCCGAGTACTTCGTCGTAGTCAAATTCAGGTGTTTTACCGTGTGTGTCGTACACTGGAGGCGTAACAATGATCAGTTTTGCGCCGCACGCAGTTACTTTGTTATGTAGATTTCCGATCCCGGACCGGTACGCCTCGAAACGGCTCTCATCCAGGGGCTGGTAGATTCCACAGTTCATTCCATAACACGCAATGACCAGATCAGGCTGGATTGCGGCCAGGACACGATCAAGCCTTTCATCGAGATCCGGTCGTGGAAACCTGCCTCCGGCGTGCCCATCTTCGCTCAGACCCGAAACGGTTTCACTGGGGATACCCGCATTGATAACCACTCTATCAGGATCGGGATGATTGACCTGCAGCCACGTTTCGAACCCGGCAACATATCCGCCGCCGTAAGTGATACTGTCACCAAGGAACAGGACGGTCTTTGCCTGTTTGAACCTGGCGATGCGACGTTCCTGAGCACCGACGGCCGGCGTCATTAAAACGATCAACAGAAATAGCAAAAGTGAAAACTTCAAACGGATCATTAAAGCACGGCTCAACTGTCAGATATCCGGTAGCACGTTCGTCTGATTTTAGCACGTAAGTTGAAGTTGGACCTTTGGTTCGATTGCTGTACCGCTGAAGACAGGGGATCGAATTCGCGACGGTTTGTCACAATAACACTCGCCGGAAATCGAATACCATACAGCCAGAATCATTTTTTTGGTTTACAAATGAAACCGATAGAAATTTCCTCTCTCAACAAGTCGTACGGAAACCATCAGGTTTTGCGTAACATCAGCTTCTTTTTCGAAAAAGGAAAGCTTGTTGGATTTCTAGGTCCTAATGGAGCCGGAAAGACAACGACCATCCGCATTCTGCTCGGGCTCATTTCGGCCACTTCCGGTACAGCAACAGTCTTCGGGAACGATGTACGGACTCACGGGAGCAGATTGCGTTCTCGAATCGGCTATCTTCCCGGTGATGTTCATCTTTATCCGGGGATGACCGGTAGAAGAACACTTAACTTTTTTGCGAACGCGCGTAGGCTCGATTGCGCTTCGGAGATCCGGAGGCTTGCTCATGTGTTCCAGCTGAACCTGGATAAACGGGTTCGAAGCTACTCGACTGGAATGCGACAAAAACTCGGCCTGATTCAAGCACTGATGCACCGGCCCGAACTATTGATTCTCGATGAACCCACCAGTGCACTTGATCCGCTGATCAGGCAGTCCGTCTTTTCCGAACTGAGGAAGGTTGTTGATGACGGACGCACCGTTTTGTTTTCCAGCCATTCTTTAAACGAGGTTGAAGAGCTTTGCGATGAAGTGATCATCCTCCGCGATGGTGTCATCGTGGAGCAACAGCGTATCGAAGTCCTCCGGCAACAGGCGCTGCGCAAGGTCACTATCGAGTTTTCCTCCCCCGTGCCCGATGTGTTGCCGGACGAATTGACGGCCACTCGCATCACCGGCGCAAGTTCAACCAGCGCAGCTGCGAAAACCGGTCAGGGCACCGGATCTGCGAAAGCCCATAGCCCGGTTGCGCCCGCAGAAGGAAACGTTGTTGTCGGTGCATGGAAAGGTGAAATGAAAACATTGATTGACTGGCTTAGCCATCACGATGTTAAAGACGTCATTATCGAACGACCGGATTTGAATGACTTGTTTATCGCCTACTACTCCGGTGAAAGCGGAGGTGCAGTGTGAACGCGGCTGTGTTCAGGAAGACGTTCGGGGATTCGCTGTCCACACTCGGGCTGTGCGCTGGTGGAATGGTGCTGTTTGTCATTCTGTTCGTCTGGGCGATGCTCAACATGGGAACGGAGTTGCTGGAATTTGTGGCCAGGTTTACCTTTATTAAACAGATATTCGAAATGGGGTTTGGCATCAGTGTTGAAGGAGAGGTCTCCATCAACATGTTGTTTGCGATCTGTTTTACGCATGGGGTCGTATTTGCGTTGACGTGGACTGTTCTCATCGCTGCTGCAACACGGGTAACTGCGGGCGAAGTCGAGCGCGGAACTGCCGATATGCTTCTGACGCTGCCGATCTCAAGACCTTCAATCTACACATCCACTTCACTGGTCTGGATGATCGCGTCATTGGTTCTGGCAATCTGCCCGGTCATCGGGATCGGCATCGCAACGCAGATTTTTGAAATGGAGGAAGAGGTCCGGATCAGCCGGTATTTTGCACCTGCGGTTAACCTGTTCTGTCTGAATCTTGCCGTCGGAAGTATAGCGGCCTGCTTCGGATCGTTCAGCAATCGTCGTGGACCCGCTGTGGGAGTCGCTGTCGCCGTCGTCATTACGTCGATCGTGTTGAATTTTCTTGAACCGTTCATTGAGTTCATCAGTACGATCAAGTTTCTGAGTCTGCTGAATTATTTCCGGCCTACGGATATCGTCAGAACTGGAGAATGGCCGATCGATTCCATGCTTGTTCTACTCGGTCTGGCCGCTGTGACGTGGACTGCAGGTCTGGTCGCCTTCTCGCGTAAGGACATTCCGACAGCCTAGCTGCAGTTGTCGTCACCAATCCGGAGAGAATGTCGCGCTGGAAATCGGCCCGTGCTACCATACAACGCTGGATAGCCCGTAATCGGTTGGAGTAGTCATGCGCACGACCTGTCTTCTAGCTTTGTTGCTCTCAGTTGTTCTGACAAATGCGGCTCGCGCCCAGGAAAGTCCGGTTGCTCATGTAGTTGATTCGTACATCGAAACCAGTGGCCATGAGATGCTGCGGTCACTTCGCGAACTCGTCGCGATGCCGAATGTTTCGGAGAATCAGGAGGACGTCCGGGTCAACGCCGACTTTCTTGTTGATCAGTTTGAGGCGCGAGGTGCCCGGATGGAGTTGCTCGAAATTCCAGGGGCCAATCCTACGGTCTACGGCGAACTGCTGACTCCGGGTGCCGACAGAACATTAATGATCTATATCCACTACGACGGCCAGCCTGTTGATCCCGCGCGCTGGCGGGCGACGGAGCCGTTTGTGCCGGCGCTTTTTTCGGATGCTCTGGAGAACGGAGGTGCGCTCATTGACTGGCCCGAAGACGGAGATGAAATCGATCCGGGCTGGCGAATGTATGCAAGGAGTACTTCTGATGACAAGGCACCGATCGTTGCACTTCTGGCTGCACTGGACGCGATCAACGAAGCCGGCATTCCTCTGACTTCAAACATCAAGTTCTTTTTTGATGGCGAAGAAGAGATCGGCTCGCCGAACATGCGCAAAACACTCGACCTCTACGTGGACAAATTTGAAGATGTCGATCTCTGGCTGTTCTGCGACGGCCCATTGCATCAGAGCCGCAAACCGTGCGTTTATTTCGGAGTCCGGGGAATAACGGGCTTCGAGTTGACGGTTTACGGAGCAACCCGGAACCTGCACTCGGGCCACTACGGGAACTGGGCGCCGAACCCCGGCATGAGGCTGGCTCAACTGCTTGCGTCGATGAAAGATGGAAGCGGCAACGTAATGATCGAAGGATTCTATGATACAGTAACGCCGCTTTCGGAAAGTGAGGTTGCCGAGCTTGCTGCAGTCCCGCAGATAGACGAATCGCTACGCGAGGAACTCGGGTTACTCGAATCAGAAGCCCCGGAACAGAATTATCTTCAACGAATGCAACTCCCTTCGTTAAACATCAAAGGCATCCGGTGTGGAGCCGTTGGCTCCCGTGCACGTAATATCGTTCCCAACGAGGCGACTGTCGCGATCGATATCCGTCTGGTCAAAGGCAACGTGCCGCGAGACATGATTCAGCTGGTTCGCGATCACATACGGTCACAAGGGTACACAATCCTGGATGATGAACCGACGATGCAGGAGAGGCGGGAAAGCGGCAAGCTGATCCGGATGCAAACCAGCGCCACTGGATACCCTGCCGCGCGGACCGCAATGGATAACCCGCAGGTTGAACCTGTCGTTGAACAGTTGCAAATCATCCTCGGCGACGAGGAGCTGCTGAAAATCCCCGGCCTCGGTGGCTCACTGCCCCTCTATCTGATATCGGACTATTTGCAGCAACCGCTGATGATCGTTCCGCTGGCAAACCACGACAACAATCAGCACAGTCCGGATGAAAATCTGCGAATTGGAAACCTGTTTTACGGGGTCAAAGCGATGGCGGCGATTCTAACTGCGCCGCCTGTCGAATAGCCGTCCGGCAAAACGTGCACACGCATAAAAAAAAAGGACTCGCATTCGCGAGCCCTGAGTCTTTTTAAATTCTTCCGCTGTCGTGCGGCGGCTTACTTCTCGTCAGTCGCAACAGCAACGGCACCAGGATTCAAGCCAACGCTGTTCATCAGCCACAACAGCGTCGGCGAAGCGACGAAGATCGAGCTGTACGTTCCGACGATAACACCGATCACCAGCGAGAATGCAAAGCCGTGAATCGCATCGCCACCGAACGCGTACAGGATGAACACAACGATGAACGTGGTCAACGATGTGAGGATCGTACGGCTGAGAGTCTGACAGATGCTCGTGTTGATCATCTCCTCAGTAATCTCCTGACGCTTACCGCGAACTTCGCGGATACGGTCAAAAACAACGATCGTATCGTTGAGTGAGTAACCGATAATCGTCAGCAGGGCCGCAACAACCGGCAAACTGATTTTGAAGTTCTCAATCCCGAGGATTCCCAGGTAGTCAGCCACGAAATGGCTAAGCGCGATGGCTCCCAGAACGATCAGTACGTCGTGGATAAGAGCTACAACCGCTGCGAGACCGAATGCAACATTCTGGAATCGGATCCAGACGTAGGCAATGATGCCCAGCAGCGATGCAACGATTGCTCCCAGAGCCTGCCATTGTGTGTCCGATGCAATCTGACCACCTACTCCACTGGTTGTCGGGAAGTAGGGAGTCGCGTTGTACTGCTCGGACCAGCCGGAAAGGATCGAGTTCACGTCAGCCTCACTCGAAAGGTCGAATGTGACTTCCCAGTTCGTCGACGGGAAACTGGAGGCAGTGTCCTCGGCGCCCATATCAGGCGAGTCAACTTCAATCTGTTCTTCAGTCAATTCAATCGACTGGTTTGCAGCAGATTCGCTGAGGATCGTCCGCAGTGCCTTGCCGGTAATGGTCTGGCCGAATTCAAGATTTACTTTGACTTTGTTCCGGGCGTTAATGTTGATCTCCGGGGCACCCTGGAAATCTCCACCGGACGGCAGGATGATATCCTCGACAGCCTGTTCAGCGTCGTTTGCGGGAGGTCCGGTTTCTTCAGCGCCGGTTTCAGCAGGAGTCTCATCTCCTGATTCCTCCTGGTTGGCTGCACCGTCATCATTTCCGGCTTCGCCGGCGGAAGAGTCGTCTTGAGCATCATCGGCATCGCCATCGACGAAGATGTCCTGATCACCACCGGCTTCTTCACCGCCCGCAGCTTCCTCGCTTCCCTCTTCCTGGACGATCATCGAGGTAGGAGAAAGTAAAGTCAAAGCGTCGAGAACTGTCGGGACCTGCAATTGACCGATGCTACGCTCGATATCTGCAGGTTCATTTGAAGATACCGGCTCACCGTCCGGGCCGATGACCGTCATGTCGCCGACTTTCACTGACAACATCGTCAGCTGGCCTTCAAAAGTCTGCGTGAGCAGTTGGGCCAGATTCATGTACGGCGGAGTTCCCTCACCGTCATAGGTTGGAAGATTACTGTCAATCTTGAAGACGCAGTCCGGATAGTTGTCATCGGTCAATTTTGAAACCGTGAACTCCAGTTCTTCGTCCAGACCTTCTATTGATGTGATCTGGTCCAGTGCGGCACGAATCGTCTCAGCACCGTCAGCCGGAGCCTCGGTGAATACCATTCTGGCTGTCGAACCACCACGAAGGTCATGATTGAGAATCTTGCCTCCAAGGAACCACATTCCGGCGATACCGGAAATGATCAGAACGACAGAGAAAGCTCCTGTGATCATCCGTTTGCCAAGGAAGTCGAACTTTGTCCTTGCCAGTGCACGCATCATGTTCAGCTTGGTCAACCAGCGCTTACGCTCGGCAATCAGGAATACTGTACGCGAGCAGTAGATCGCGGTGAACATCGACATGAGGATACCGAGAATCAACGTTACCGAGAAACCTTTGATCTGCTCGGTACCGATTACATAAAGAACAAGGGCGGTAATCAATGTGGTGACGTTGGCGTCAACAATCGTCGTTGTCGCTTTATCGAAACCGTTGTTGATGGCCATTCGCAGGCCGGAACCACGTTCGAGTTCCTCACGGATACGTTCGAAAATAAGAACGTTAGCATCAACCGACATACCAATCGTCAAAACGAGGCCGGCGAGTCCTGTCAGGGTCAGCGGCTGTTGAATCGCCATCACAAGGGCGAGGATCAGTAGCAGGTTGATAAACAACGCACCGCAAGCAACCCAGCCGGCGAAGCGGTAATAGAAAATCATGAAGACCAGAACCAGAAGGAATGAAATTCCAATCGAGTAGAGGCCTTTCGTTTTCAGTTCGTTCCCGAGATGCGACTCGATAAACTGTTCGCTGATCGGGTTCTTGTTAAGAGCAACCTTCAACTTGCCTGAACGCAGGTTGATGATCAGGTCATCAATTTCCTGTTGTGTGAAACTGCCGGTGATTTCTCCCGAATCATAAATGGGAGAGTTGATCGAAGGTGCGGAGTGAAGTTGTTCGTCGAGAACGATTCCAAGGAGTTTCTTACGGTCATTGGAGTCAGGTTTGTTGAGCGTCGTCAACATTCCCATACGACCGGTACCTTCATCCGTCATCTTGAAGGTGACTTTGAGTCCCCCGTATTCATCACGGCCCGGTCGGGTCGAAGCGATGTGATCGCCTTCAACGTTGCTGTCTTCGCTTTCCGGCTCCATCATCAGGATCTGGAGCGTGCGGATTCCTCGATCGCTGGCCCATCGTGCAAGAGCTTCGCCCGTACCGTCAGGGTCGTTGCCGAGAGGAACTGTGCTCATGTCGATGATGGTTCCGGTAGTTGCATCACGAACGAGATTGTTACCGGTGGGAACAAACTTGAAATCGAGGATCTCATTGAGGTCAACCTGAACCTGGTCCTCGGAGTCTTTGCGAGCAAGCCCGTACCAGCGGGCAAGAACAACATCACGCTGGACGTCGTTGCCTTCTGCGTCCTGAACAGTCTCAGTGATCCGGTTGCCATCACCGTCGAGCTGATAAACGTTCCGCGACTGGGAGCCGTTGGCGTTTTGAGCCTCTGCGAGGTTCATCACTTCACGGTGTTCCGGGTACGTTGCGTCGGCAACGATGCGGAATTTCAGATGTCCTGCTTTGGCAAGCCGGTTCCAGATTTCTCGAGCTTCCTGAGCGTCGACGTCCGGAATGGTGACCTCGATTTTGTCCTCACCCAGCGGGCGGATCATGATCTCCTTGGTGCCCGAGGGGTCAACACGCTTCAGCAATTGAGGAATGATGTCTTTTGCTTCGATTCCACCGGAGGCGAGCAGCGGATCATCATCCACGTTGTACTTTTCCAGATCGAGTGAACCAATCAGGTTCATTCCACCTCGAAGGTCAACGCCGAATTTCGGCGGCCAGTTTTTTCCAACGATCAAAGCGCCGAGCAGGATACAGGTGATGATGACAGAAAGACGTGTGCTGTATTCTTTCAGCCGGATGGTCGAACCAATCCAGTGACCGATATACCAGCACCCCGCCAGCAGAGCGAGCAGCAAGACAAACACAAACAAGCCGGATTGATACCAAGCTGTTTCTGTTGCCGCTGTTTCTGCAGCATCACCCGCCTGGGCGATTAGAGACCAGGTCATAGACTCAAACATCTGAGTGTCCCGTTACATGATTAAACGATTTATCGTCAACCGCCTGCCACTTAAAAGACAGGTCAGCCGAATGCAAATTATTGTTGCAGCTGGATGCAGACTACTTGTCTTCGTCTGAGTCATCCTCTTCGTTCATTACACGGGCGATTGATTGCTTGAGAATCTGCATCCGGGTACCGGTCGAGTCGTCAACTCGGAGCGTGATATGCTCCATATCATCACGTACGTTTACGACAGTCCCGATGATACCGCCAGCTGTCACGACCCGGTCGTTCTTCTTCAGACCGGCGAGGCGCTCAGCATTTGCGGCACGTCCCTTGTTTCCCTGCTGCGGCCGGCCCATCAACAACATGTAAACCAGCATTACCATGATCATGGCAGGCAGGAAGAACATCAGGTTGTCAAACAACCCGCCTTCGGGAGCTGCACCGTCACCCTCCACAGGAGCATTGCCCTCCCCGGGAGTAATCTGTGCAAGCAGCAGCCAGCAAATCTGATAAAGCGAAACCATGCGTAATCAATCCGGTCGCGTCGAAGTCCGGAACGTGTTGAGCGGGGATTCAAATCGCCTGAATCTGACTCATTGGTAGATTCAGGGGACAGGCTTCAAGCCGGCCCACCACTCTTCATTCCGGTCAATCAATATCGCGTAATGAACAGCAGACGCACGGGGTTTGCAACTCCCGCGCCTGGCTGCAAATAACCGTAGAAATATAAATTTCCGGCCATTTATTCACAAGTGCAGCTTGCTATCAAAGCACGCTTTTGGCGGTAAAACTCGGGCCGCAGGAGCGAACCGGATGTCCGTAGGCTAACAGTGGCGTTGAAGCCAGCAACGTCGAGGCCTGTTCTTGATGATCAAATAGGGCTGCCCATTCGTCAGGCTTTTACTGGCTTGCCCTGCCATCGGAGGTTCCAGCCTGCCAGCCAGTCATCATCCGCGTGTGGAAATCCACAAAAGAATCGGCTGCGATCGCCTCCCGCGCCATCTTCATCAGTCGCTGATAGTACGCCAGATTGTGCATCGACAGCAGAATGGGGCCGAGCATTTCCCCCGAAACAAAAAGGTGGCGCAAGTAGGAACGACTGTGCCTGCTGCAGGGGCTGTCGACATCCGCCTGAACAGGTCTCGGATCGGTCCGATGTTTCAAGTTGCGCATTTTAAGGCCACCGTCATCGGTGAAAGCCATTGCATTGCGGCCATTTCGTGTCGGCATCACACAATCAAACATGTCCACCCCTCGTCGGACGGCCTCCAGCAAATCAACCGGCGTTCCAACTCCCATCAAATATCTGGGTTTCTGTTCCGGCAACACCGGACAGATCACATCCAGCACTTCATACATTTCGGCGGGAGGTTCACCGACGCTGAGTCCGCCGATGGCATAGCCCGGAAAGTCGAGATCGATCAGCTGCTCCCCGCTTTTTATTCTCATCGCCGGATCAAGTCCGCCTTGTACGATGGCAAATTGAATCTGAGCATCCAGAGTATGGGCATCACGCGAACGTCGGGCCCACCTCGTCGTCCGCTCCATGGCATCTTCAACGTCGGATTGGGAGGCCGGTAGTTGAATCAGATGATCGAGCACCATCGCAATATCGGAACCGAGTTCCTGCTGGATCTCAACACTCCGTTCGGGAGACAGTTCGAGCTTGCTACCGTCAATGTGAGAACGAAATGTCGCGCCGCTCTCTTTGATCTTTGTCAGCTTTGCCAGCGAGAATAATTGAAAGCCTCCGCTGTCGGTAAGGATGGGATGACTCCAGTCCATGAAATCATGCAGCCCCCCCATTTCCTGAACGACGTCGCTGCCCGGGCGCAATGACAGATGGTATGTGTTTCCCAGAAGAATCTGTGCACCGGTCTGTTCAACCTGCTGTGTCGTCAGGCCCTTGACCGTTCCACATGTCCCGACAGGCATGAACGCCGGCAGATCGATCGCTCCACGTGGCGTGGTAAGTCTGCCCAGTCGTGCGCCACAATTCTTGTCAACGTGGAGTAGTTCAAATTTGAATCCGGGTTTCATCCGAGCCTTCCAGACAGGGCAAAAAAAAGCCGCAGGTGGATCCCACCTGCGGCCCTGGATTTTCGCAGTAGCGACTATTCGCCGCGAAGCTTCAAGCTGACTTGATCCAGTTTCTCGCGGACTTCCGTCAGGCTTGTGACGCCGAAGTTCTTGCATTCAAGCAGGTCGTCGGCAGTCTTGCGGATCAACTCACCAATCGTTGTCAGTCCGAGGCGCGTCATGCACTTTCTGGCTCGAACCGACAGGTTGAGATCGGAAATCGGCCGCTCAAGAAGAGCCTGTTCGTCCGGCGACAGATGGCTGAGATCCATCGGCTCGGTTTCTTCTTCTTTCTGATGAGCGAACTGGCCGATCATCAGACCTTTGTTCGACATCATTTCGCGGATTTCTACCAATGAAGTCTCACCGAAGTTTTTACTGTTAAGCAGTTCAATCTCGGTGAC
The DNA here is from genome assembly GCA_039029995.1 of Planctomycetota bacterium. GTDB lineage: Bacteria > Planctomycetota > Planctomycetia > Pirellulales > Pirellulaceae > Mariniblastus. The sequence goes on along the minus strand of JBCCFB010000086.1, from coordinate 8,386 downwards.
GCGTGTCAGGTCGCCAAGTGTTGTAATCCCCATCTTCTGGAGACAGTTCCGCGAACGGACCGAAAGCTCGAATTGCGAGATCGGAATTGCCATTACGCCGGCAATCGCCTGGCGTTGTTTTTCCTGGTCGTGGTCGTAGTGCTCATCCATCGACGCAACGGTGTCTTTGCGGAACAGCAAAGCCCGTTTGTGAGCAGGAAATGATTCCAGAACACGTTCGTAGCATCGGGCCGCGCGATCATACTGTTCGTGGTCCTCGTAGAGCAGGCCGAGGTTGAGCAGGGAGCCGACGTTGGCCGGGAAGACGGCAGCAGCACGCTGGTAAAGCTCAATCGCTTTCTCGTCATTGCCGCGTCGATCGTTCTCAAGTCCCAGACCAAACAGAGCACCCGGGTGTGTGTCACTCAGTTCGACTGCCCGCTCGTACAGCTTGATAACCTCTTCAGGGTTGTTGCCTACTGCGGCGACGGTTGCACCGCGTTGATAAAGATACTCTGACGTCTGTTCGATCGGTCCGAACATATTGTCGAGGATCTCCATAGCGCCCTCGATGTCGCCGCCGTGACGACGAGCTTCGGCGACGGCGAGTTGACAATGATCTTTGTCGTATCCAGCAGTCTGCGCCGAGTTGTAACATTCAACGGCCCGCTCAGTATTGGTGAGCGAGAAATGCGACTTGCCCTGATAGAAGTGGGCCAGTGCTCCGCCATCCGCGTTCTCAAGCGTTCTGATCGCGTCCTGATAACGACCCAGCAGGTACTGGCATACGCCGAGCCTGACCGACGAAGCCGGTGAACGGTCTACCTGGTTTTCTAGTTCTTGAGTCAGGTCACGCAGTTGCGGAAACTGAGTGTAATCGTTGCTGATCCGTGTTGAGATGTAGACGATCTCATTGGGCCCGAATGAACTGTTCGAAAGAAGTATGTCTTTGAGTTCGGGTTGTGGAGCAGCTTGAGGTTGTGAAATGTCCATGTCTGGAACTTCGTCTCCGGTTAGGAAGAATGAACTGTCGCCTGATCAGGCAGCCTGCCGCGTCGTTCCGCCGGCCGGCATTCAAGAGCCAGCGGCGGGAATCGAACCCGCAACCCCCGCATTACGAATGCGGTGCTCTGCCAATTGAAGCTACGCTGGCAAGTTGCTTCGGGACGAGCTGTATCGCAATTGCACGGTCACCGCGCTGACCGCCGGGATTCCCCTGTTTGCTGGCGCCCGATCTGGTCGGGCAATTGAATCCAATAGTCTATTGATTGGTCTGAAAATGGGCAACCCGGACGATTCCCGCCCTGATTCGACAACCGGAAGTCATCCTCCGGCCGTGCACTTTGACTGATCGCCGGGACTGATCACCTGCCAATCCTCGCGACTAGTCCCCGCCAGCCGAGCCAGAGCCGGAAGAACTTGAGCCGCCCGAGCCGGAGTCCGATGAGCCCTTTGAACTGGAGCCCGATGAACTAGAACCCTTTGAACCGCCGGAATCAGACTTGGAACTGTCCGAATTTCCGCTGTCAGACTTTGACTTATCCTTTGCAGCCCCCTTTTTGTACGACTCGCTGCGATAGTCAGTCTGGTAGAAACCGGATCCTTTGAAGACGATGGCCGCACCGGTTCCGAAGAGTCGTCGGGCCTTCTTCTTATTGCACGCGGGACACTTCTTTTCAGGATCGTCTGTGATCTTCTGAAATAGTTCCCATTCGTGCCCGCAGGCATCACATTGATAGTCGTATGTCGGCATCTTTGTTCGTTTGGTTGTTGGTCAGGCGGATGCAATGCTCTGGTTCAGCTACTGCCGTCCGGCCTGCTACTTTTCCGGACCTGTCGAGACAAATACCTGAGCCGGTCGTAGAACACGATCGTGGAGTTGATACCCAGATCGCATCTCCATCATTACCGTGTTTGCCTCATAGTCCTCACTGGACTGCATCTGCACAGCCTGATGCAGGTTCGGATCAAAAGGCTGTCCCAACGCTTCAATCTTCTTGCAGCCGTGATTTCCGAGGATCGTCGAGATCTGTTCGGCAACCAGTTTGACTCCGTCGATCCAACCTCCGGCACTGGAATCCCCTTCGCCGGACTCAATTGCCCGGTTCAGGTTGTCAACGGTATCCAGCAGTTCTGTCATGAGGCGCGATGAAGCGTACTTCAGCTGATCCTGCGTCTCACGACTCTTTCTTCGGCGGAAGTTTTCCAGATCAGCATGAGCCATAAGTACGCGCTTTTCCGCGTCGGCAAGCTGCTGCGTGAGCGAGGTAACTTCGTCGGATCCTGCATCTGATTCTTCCGCGACGCCGAACAGCAGATCGCCCGCTGCAGCGCCCGCACCGGTGATTCCGTCAATCGCAGCATCGATGGCTTCGGCTGCCTTGTCGACGATGCCTTCTCCTGATTCGATTTCGTCAGTTTGTTTTTCTGGTTCTGTCATGGCTTTTTCAGTTTTGCACGGATCGGACGTGCAGGAATCCAGACTAACGGTTGTGAATCTGAATTGCTGTCTCGAATGATGGTCTAGCTGGTTGACGCAAAGTAGTCACGCAACCGGTCGAGGAAGTTCTTGCGCTCCGGAAGCACTTCTTTCTCTTCAAGGTCTGCGAGCTGGCGAAGCAGCTCTTCCTGTTCGGTCGATAGTTTTTTCGGCGTCTCGATAAATGTCTGAACAAGCAGGTCGCCAGTCTGGCCACCTTGAGGATGCGGCATGCCGCGTCCACGCAGTTTATAAACTTCTCCGGACTGCGTGCCGCGATTGATCGTCAGACGGTCCGGTCCATCGAGGGTTGGAACTTCGATTTCAGCACCCAATGCCGCTTGCGTGTATGAAATCGGCATCTGCAAAATCAGGTTCTTACCGTCGCGATGGAAAAGCCGATGACGGCGAACTGAGATGAAGCAATAGCAATCGCCGTTGGGGCCACCTTCGGCACTCGGTTCGCCTTCGCCAGTCAGTCGAACCCGCATGCCGTCATCCACACCGGCAGGGATCGTAACGTCAAGTTCAACCTCACGGGCAATAAAACCCTGTCCGCGACAGTCCTTGCAGGGATCCACGATCAACTGGCCGGTTCCGCGGCAGACAGGACAGGTTGTTTGAACCCGCAGAATGCCTGCTTGCTGAAGCACCTGTCCGCGTCCACCGCACTGTGCACACATCTCCGGTTTGCTACCGGGACTGCACCCGGTGCCGTCACAGGTTTCACAACGATGTGGACGCTCAAACCGTATTGTTTTGTTGACGCCTCGAGCAGCCTCTTCAAGTGAGAGCTTTACATCGACACGGACGTCGGCACCGCGCCTCGGTCCCCGCCGACCGCCGCCACCGAATAGATCGCCGAACATGCCACCGCCGCCAAACAGATCGCCGAACGCGGCGAAAATGTCCTCGGCAGATCCGAAGTGAGCACCATCCACACCGGCATGACCGTGGCGGTCATAACGCGCGCGTTTGTCTTCGTCGCTGAGCACCTCGTAGGCTTCCGCGGCTTCTTTGAATTTGGCACTGGCCTCTTCGTCACCCGGATTTGAATCGGGGTGAAACTTCACCGCCAGCTTGCGATACGCCTTGGCAATGTCACGGCCCGATGAGTCGCGCGCAACACCCAGCACTTCGTAAAAATCGCGTTTGGCCATGAAAGATTCTTCGGGGAGAAAGAGTCGTCTTCTTGAAGCCTGAACAAAAAGGACAAGCCTTCTTGAAAGGGTCGTCCCTGCTAAGTCGTCAGGATTCGCGTTTCCGTTTCAGACGGAGCACCGTTTTCCGGCAAAAGCCATGTTTCGCGCCGGAATACCGGCTGGCAAATCAGGCCATAAATGCACAGAGGGCTTGCCGGTACAGCAAGCCCTCCGGCTGGTCTATGTAAAAACAAGATCAGGCAACAACGCCTTCGGCGCGATGCTTCTTCTTGTCCTCATCTTCAAAGTTCGAAACCATTGCGTCAGTCGTCAGCAGCAGACCGGCAATGCTCGCAGCATTTGCAAGAGCGGTGCGAACAACTTTCACGGGGTCGATAACGCCGGCTTTGTACATGTCAACATACTCGCCGGTGTGAGCGTTGTAGCCCTGGTTGGTCGGCTTGCCGGATACGATGTCCGCAACAACGCTACCGTCGATGCCACCGTTGTCAGCAATCTGACGGATGGGTGCACAAAGTGACTTCAGGACGATATCAACGCCGACCTTTTCGTCACCTTTCGCCGAGCTGCGGGCTTTTTCAATCGCTTCACGGCAGCGGACAAGAGCAACACCGCCGCCGGGCAGGATGCCTTCCTCAACCGCAGCGCGAGTCGCATGAAGAGCATCCTCAACACGGGCTTTCTTCTGTTTCATGTCCGCTTCGGTTTCGGCACCGACGCTGACAACAGCCACGCCACCGGTCAACTTCGCCAGACGTTCCTGCAGCTTTTCACGATCGTAATCGCTGTCAGTCTGGTCGATACGAGTCCGGATCTGTGCGATGCGGGCCTCGACATCTTTGCGGGTTCCGGCACCTTCGACGATCGTGGTGCTGTTTTTGTCAACGGTGATTTTCTTGGCGGTTCCAAGGTGATCAACGTCAATATTCTCAAGCTGAATTCCGAGATCTTCACTGATCAGGGTTCCACCGGTGAGTGTGGCGATATCGCCAAGCATTGCCTTGCGGCGGTCACCGAAGCCTGGCGCTTTTACGGCACAGACGTTGAGCGTTCCTCGAAGCTTGTTGACTACGAGCAATGTAAGGGCTTCGGCATCAACATCTTCAGCGATGATCATCAACGCCTGACCCGACTGGCCGACCTTTTCCAGGATCGGAACGAGATCGCGGATGTTGCTGATCTTCTTCTCGTAGATCAGAACCTTCGCGTTTTCGAAATCACAGTTCATCTCGCCGGGATTGTTGATGAAGTAAGGCGAAATGTAGCCTTTGTCGAACTGCATGCCATCAACGTACTCGACGGTAGTTTCAGCAGTCTTGCCTTCTTCAACGGTAATCACCCCGTCCTGCCCGACGCGATGCAGTGCGTCAGCAAGCAGGTCGCCGATGAAGCGGTCGTTGTTGGCACTGATCGCACCGACGTTTGCGACTTCTTCTTTGTTGGAAACACGCTTGGCCATATCCAGCAGTTTTGCTTCTGCGGCATTGACCGCACGCTCGATGCCACGACGAACAGCCATCGGGTTTGCACCGGCAACGATGTTTCGAATGCCTTCGCGGAAGATTGCGCGAGCCAGAACGGTCGCTGTTGTTGTACCGTCACCAGCCAGGTCTGAAGTCTTCTGTGCAACTTCCTTGACCAGCTTGGCACCCATGTTTTCGAAACGGTCTTCCAGTTCGATTTCCTTGGCAACCGTTACACCATCCTTGGTGACGCTGGGGCCACCGAAGGACTTGTTGATGATGACATTGCGACCGGTCGGGCCCATTGTGACCGCGACTGCGTCAGCCAGAGTGTCGATGCCCTTGAGCATCTTCTGGCGAGCGTGGTCGTCAAAAATGAGTTGTTTTGCCACGTTTATTTCCTCAACTGAGTTGATTGTTTTCGGATGCCCGGGAACTAGACAATTTTCGCAAGGATGTCCGACTCACGAAGAATCTTGACATCAATGCCGTCTACTTCCATTTCTGTTCCGCCATACTTGCCGAAGATGACTTCATCACCGACCGAAAGCGAAAGCTCACCGCGCTCGCCGCTGTCGAGAAGTTTTCCGGGGCCGATGGCTACGATCGTGCCACGTAGCGGCTTTTCCTGGGCTGCGTCAGGTAGCACGATGCCACCTGCGGTGGTCTCTTCTGCCTGATGAGGTTCAACAACGACACGATCATCCAGGGGACGAATTTTGAGTTTGGCCATGACATATATCCTTGTGTTTCTTTGTGTTTTGATTGGTTTGTGAGTGAGGTTTGACTGAGCAGGAGTGCGGCGGAATTACATCATTCCCATGCCGCCCATGCCTCCCATTCCGCCCATGCCCATTCCTCCCATGCCGCCCATTCCTCCCATGCCACCCATGCCATGGTCGTGATGGTGATCGCCGCCAGCTTCTTCCTCTTCAACAGGGATATCAGCGACAAGCGATTCTGTAGTCAGCAGCAGCGAAGCAACGCTTGCTGCGTTCTTCAGCGCGGTCATTACGACTTTTGCGGGGTCGATAACACCGTCGGCGATCAGGTCGCCGTAGTTTCCGCTGTCGGCGTTGAAGCCGTCTGCTTTGCCCTTCATCTGACGAACGCGATTGACAACAACACCACCGTCGTAGCCTGCGTTTTCAGCGATTGAGCGAAGCGGGTATTCGAGAACTTTACGGATGATGCTGACGCCGGCGTTTTCGTCACCAGGCAGTTCATCCATTTTGTTGAGAGCTTTTTCAGCCCGGAGAAGAGCAACGCCGCCACCGGCAACGATGCCGTCTGACAGAGCGGCTGCGGTTGCGCTTTTGGCGTCAACGAGCAGGTCTTTCCGCTCTTTCATTTCTGTTTCAGTTACAGCGCCGACGTTGATCTGAGCAACGCCACCGGCCAGCTTGGCCAGACGTTCCTGCAGTTTCTCGCGGTCGTAGTCGCTGTCGGTATTGTCGATTTCGCGGCGAATCTGAGTAACGCGATCTTCGATTGCGTCTTTCTTGCCGGCGCCTTTGACGAAAACGGTCTCGTCCGAAGTGATGCGGACCTTCTTGACCTTGCCGAGGTCCTTCAGCTGAATGCTCTCGAGGTCGATGCCGAGATCCTTGAAGATCACCTGGCCACCGGTCAGAACACCGAGGTCACCCATGATCGCTTTGCGGCGATCGCCGTAGCCGGGAGCCTTTACGGCACATACTTGAAGGATGCCACGCATCTTATTGACAACGAGAGTCGCGAGGGCTTCGCCGTCAACGTCTTCGGCGATAATCAGAAGCGGCTTTTTGGCTTTGCTGACTTCTTCGAGCAGAGGAATCAGCGGCTTGTTCGATGAAATCTTCTCTTCGAAGATCAGAACGAAGCAGTTTTCCAGTTCAACGCTGACGTCATCCTGGTTGGTTACGAAGTGAGGAGACAGGAAGCCGCGATCGAACTGCATGCCTTCGACGATCTCAACAGAAGTCTCAGCGCCGCGGCCTTCTTCGACAGTGATCACACCGTCTTTGCCGACCTTCAGGAAGGCGTCTGCGAGCACGCTTCCGATCGAAGGATCATTGTTTCCGGCGATGGTCGCGACCTGCTGGATTTCCTTCTTGCTCTTGGCGTCGATAGGACGCGACTGTTTTCCAATCGCTGCACAGATCGTGTCGGTTGCTTTAGCGATACCGCGGGAAAGAGCCATCGGATCGTAACCCGATGCGATCATTTTCAGGCCTTCACGGAAAATCGCTTCGGCCAGAACAGTCGCGGTTGTCGTTCCGTCACCGGCAACGTCGTTTGTTTTGCTCGCTGCTTCTTTAACCAGCTGAACACCGAGATTCTCGAACGGGTCATCCAGTTCGATATCTTCAGCAACCGTTACGCCATCCTTTGTGATCTTCGGGCTACCCCATCCTTTATCCAGAATGGCGTTGCGGCCACGTGGGCCGAGTGTGCTGCGAACCGCGCGAGCCAGCTTGGAAACACCTTCCAAAAGCGGCTTACGGGCGGCTTCGTCAAATACCATTTGTTTTGCCACCGGATTCCTCCAATTTCTTGTCTGATAACTTATTTCGATTGCGGGATATTTCGCGTCCCGCAGCTTTGATTTGCTGTCCCGCCGGAGATTTTCAGCCACAGATGCGTCTTGAAACGTTTCAAGCGGCGATCTGGCGGTCAGGGCACCTGACGGATCTGCGTACGCCGAGCGCACGATTTGTCAGGCGCAAACCTGAATCCCACCCCTTTAAGCAATGGGTGTGCCAATGGATGCGCTAGGAATTTCTTTCCTTCGAAAGTCGAATCAAAGCCCGATTCCAGAGCAAAACGCTGCCTCGCCAATTGCGAAGAAGAGGCCAAGCTTGTTCCGACGATAAACGCACCAGAAGCAAGGATATTTGCCCGTGGTGACATTCTGTCATCGTGTCGGAAACTGTGAAATCAGTGATTCCGTGTCACGAACGCACTCGTTTTTCCGCATACCGAGCGTTCAAGAATTTGGGGGTGAGTGCAATTATCTGTCACCAATCGAAGGCCAAAATAATTGCGTTTTAAGCAGAACAGGCTCTAGCGCCAAATAATCGCGGGAAAGATTCGGTGCTCTCAAGCAATCGGCGAGCTCCTAGCGAAATTGTGCTGACAAGCCCGTATAGCCGTTGGTTAACAGCCGGAGCGTTTTCTCCGGCTCGATAGACCGCAAAAACCAAGTGCGAGAATAACAAGAGTTGCAGAGGGCTCCGGAACAGCAGTGCGGAATGCAACTTCGCCAAGTCCGTAGAAGTCCGGAGGTTCCTGCGTCGTCAATGCGTTGATGTGGAGGTACT
>JBCCFB010000085.1:0-22653 GCA_039029995.1 Planctomycetota bacterium | reverse complement strand
CGGTGGGATATCAAAAGCCAAACTTGCTCTTCACTATCTGATCATGGTCAAGGAAACCCTGGGACAGGACTGGCTGAGCAATCACTGGTTCCGGTTCGGTGCAAGTTCGCTCGCCAACGATGTGTTGATGCAGATTGTCAAACAGCGGACCGGTGCATATCAGTCTGCTGACTATTTCTCAATGGACTGAACAGGGCTGACTGAACAGGGCACACTTTCAACGACTTTAGAATCGTCGTAATTCATGCTGGCCGCGCGGCTACTCGAAAGAAACACAATGGATACAACTGCTGAAACATCATGGGAACTTGCTCCGGCTCCGGAGAGTACTGACCATGTCGGCTTGAAAGATCAGTACGGGCTTTTCATCGGAGGAAAGTTCGTCGAATCGGCGGGGGGAGAAATATTCGACTCCATCAATCCTGCGACTGAACAGCGGATTGCGTCAGTCACTGAAGCCACTAAAGCCGACGTCAACAAAGCGGTCAGAGCTGCAAGGAACGCATACGAAAAACACTGGTCGAAGATGAAGCCGGCCGAGCGTGGCAAATACATCTTCCGTATCGCGAGAATGCTGCAGGAAAAAGCACGTGAGTTTGCCGTTATCGAGACGATGGATGGTGGCAAGCCGATTCGCGAAGCACGTGACGTTGACGTTCCCCTGGCCGCTGCTCACTTCTTTTACTATGCGGGCTGGGCGGACAAACTTGCCTATGCATTTCCCAATCGCCAGCCACGTTCGCTCGGAGTGGCGGGTCAGGTAATCCCCTGGAACTTTCCGTTGCTTATGGCAGCCTGGAAAATTGCGCCGGCGCTGGCGACGGGCAACACGGTCGTTCTCAAGCCTGCTGAGACAACTTCACTGACTGCGTTGAAACTGGCCGAGATTATTCAAGAGGCGGATCTGCCGCCGGGCGTGGTGAATATCGTCACCGGGCATGGAGATGTCGGCGCAGCGATTGTGAACCATAAGGATGTGGACAAAGTAGCGTTCACAGGATCGACGGAAGTCGGCAAGATCATTCAGCGTGCAATTGCCGGTTCGCCAAAACGCTGCACGCTGGAACTGGGTGGCAAAGCGGCCAATATCATCTTTGAAGATGCCACGATTGATCAGGCGGTCGAAGGAATCGTAAACGGAATCTATTTCAACCAGGGGCATGTCTGCTGTGCCGGCAGCAGGTTGTTTGTTCAGGAGTCCGTTGCTGATGAAGTCGTCCGCAAACTGAAACACCGGATGGACTCGCTGATTGTCGGTGATCCGCTCGACAAGAACACCGATATCGGCGCGATTAATTCAGCAGGCCAACTTGAAACCATCAATCGCTACATTGAAATCGGTAAAGAAGAGGGCGCTACTTTCTATCAGCCGCAGTGCAGTGTGCCTGGAAAAGGAAACTGGTGCCGCCCTACTCTGTTTACTGAAGTTGCCCAGTCGAACCGGATCGCACAGGAGGAAATTTTCGGCCCCGTTCTCGCAACCCAGACGTTCCGGACCGTTGCCGAGGTGATCAAAAAGGCCAACAACACGCCTTACGGACTTTCCGCCGGTGTCTGGACCGACAAAGGTTCCAAGATCTTCAATATGACTTCGCAGATGCGAGCCGGCGTTGTGTGGGCCAATACCTACAACAAGTTTGATCCGGCATCACCATTTGGTGGCTACAAGGAAAGCGGCTCTGGTCGCGAGGGTGGACTGCATGGGTTGTCCGCCTATCTGGATATCTAACCATCCGGCAATATGAGCACGACCGACTGATTGAATGAGAAACCACCGGACTGAAACGAAACGCCATGGCAGACAAAACGAGAACAACACGAAACGCGGCCGATCGCATTGAGATTATCAAGACGTACAAAATGTTCATCGGCGGAAAGTTTCCTCGAACGGAATCAGGCCGTTTTTACTCGCCGCAACCGGACGGCAAATCGCTTGGCAACATCTGTCGCGCTTCGCGCAAAGACGTTCGCAACGCCGTCGTCGCAGCGCGCGGTGCATTTTCAGGCTGGGCAGGACGTACTGCATACAACCGCGGGCAGATTCTCTACAGGATCGGGGAGATGCTCGAGGGGCGGGCTGATCAGTTCGTCGCCGAGCTTAAAGTTCAGGGCCTGACTGCGACACAAGCAGTGCGGGAAGTCGATCTGTCTATCGATCGGTTGATCTACTACGCGGGCTGGTGCGACAAGTACCAGCAGATTTTCAGCGCGGTGAATCCGGTCAGCTCATCTCACTTCAATTTTTCAGTGCTTGAGCCGACGGGGGTGGTTGGAATCCTTGCGAGTGATGAAAGTCCGGTCCTCGGGATGATTTCGTTGATCGCTCCGGTCATTGCGAGCGGCAACGTCTGCGTGGTTCTCGCTTCAGAAACCCGTCCATTGTCAGCCATCACATTTGCGGAGGTCTTGCAGACCTCGGATGTGCCCGGTGGAGTCGTAAATATTCTCACCGGTCACAAGACCGAGTTGTCAGCCCATTTTGCAATGCACTTCGACGTAAATTCGATTGCATGTGACTCTCTGGAACCTGATATGTTGAAAGAGATGCAGACTGAATCTGCTTCCAACGTGAAGCGAATCAAGCATTACGATTGCGATTGGGCGGACGACGCCTCGGCCAGCCCGTACATGATCAGGGACTTCTGCGAAGTCAAAACGACGTGGCATCCAATCGAGCAGATCAACGCTTCAGGCTCAGGCTATTAGATTCATCGGCTGGACTCTTCGACAATATGAACCAGGGCGTAAGGAGATGAATAATGTTTCTACTGCGTTTTAGACTTTCAGCTCTAGCACTCCTGGTTTTTCTGTTTGCGGGTTGTGGCACTAACACTTCCGACAATGGTTCGGTATCAGAGTTGAACGGGAACCCCGTTAGTGGCCAGGAGGAAATCGAATCCGGTGTCGAAAACCCAGATGCAGAGCAGGAAGCGGCTGCTGAGACAGAAGATGAAGTCCAGTACGTTGCCGAGGACTGGTTCGTTGATCCTGTAACCATGTTGGTCCTGGTACGTAGAGGACGCGACGCCGTGGCACTTCGACCAGTCGGGCAGGAAGTGGAGATTGATACATCGGAAATTGATGAACTGCTTCTCTCTGACGAAGTTCTTCTGGCTGTCGTCAACAAATATGCGGCCGCCTTTCCAACAGACGACCTTGACGCAGTGGCGCGCGAACTGAAGCACAAAATACAAGTAACGCAGGACGAAAACGAACCTTTTCTGTACAAGGTTGAGACTTCCATTGCTCCTTCATTGTTTGGAGCTGCGCTTCTGGAGCAGTGGCACGAGGAACTCGAAAACGCTTTGAACAAAGAGGCGAGTGAATCGGTGCGTGATGAAGAGGCTTTGCGGAACAGGATCTATGAGTTAGAGGATCAATACGGGGCAGTGAGGGAGGAGATGCAGCAGCACGTGTCCGAATCCGAAACGCTGCTGACTCAACAGGGAGCCGGACGGATCGAACAGAGTCTACGGCAGCTTTCTGAACTTGAAGCCGGATACTCGGCGGCGAGTCAGAGGTTTGGTGGCGTCGCGGCAGAAAATAAGTTCGAGCTGATTGAGTACGTCCAGTTGGTTTCAGGAATTGAAGAAGCAACGACCGAGGAACTGGCTCGGATTGACGAGCTTCTTGAGGGAGAGGTTGTGGATGATCCGGGGATTGATCCGTCACTAGCACGCGAACAGCTTTTTGAGTTAGAGGTCGAACTGGCCGAGTGCAAAGCGAGCCTGGGAGCAGGTCACCCGCAGATCAGAGCACTGGAGGCGCAGATCGCATTCTTCAAGGGGATTCTGGAAGACGCCGAGGATGCGCCTGATGATGCTGAAGCTGAAACTCCTGAACCCGGAGAAGCTGGAGTCGAGAGCGTGCGGGCTTTCTTCGCTCAAAGAGACGAATGGATTGAGAGCCAACGTCAGGAGCTCGCTGATGAAATGTCAGAAATCGAGGCGTTCGATCGCAAATACAGAGAGCTTGAGTCGCAGCTGGGAACGCTTGAATCACAAATTATCACTCTCAAACGCCAGCAGGCCGAAGACGAACTGCTCCCCGCAACACCGCTGGATCGGGTCGTCCTTTTGACGGTTCCGAAAGCAACCGCGACAGCAGAGCAGGTCAGGGAATACGGGAACCTTCGACTGGACTGCCCTGCTCTGCCGGAATTCACTCGCGATCGTCGCTGAAGTTTGTTCGGCAAACGGATTACGCGCGGCGCCTGCGCCTAAGCAATGTTGTTGTACCCAGTGCGGCGACCACGATTCCGCTGGCCGGTTCGGGTACGGAGGTCCCTCTTATTCTCAGTCCGATGACGCTATTGATCGTACCCCAGTTCGGATTGGAGCCAAGCATGGAGTGGGAGTAGTTGTTGATCTCTCCGTTGCCGATTTCGCTCGTATTGGTCACTCCAAATACGTCGTAGTTGGATTGAAGACCGATTGAGCTGAACACGAAAAAGTACTCAGTGTTTGCCGTCAGGAACACGGGTGACGGCGCGACATAAGTCTCTTCGACCCAGGATTGCGGACTTGTTTCGCCTTGCAAAGTGGCCAGAACCGAGCCGGGATTGCCCGCGCTGCTTGAGTAGAGCTGGACCCGAAAGTCCTGATTTGAATGGGTAGTGCGACCGACAATCGTTACGCTCGAGAAGTCTGTATCATCATCCAGCCGGAACCCCTGAGCGCGGGTGACATCGTGGATACCGTCAACGGAGAAAAGGATGTTTGTCAAAGAATCCATGTTATCGAGGACGACGTCGGCGTGCAGAGATTGCGCTCCGGACAACAGAATTGAAAATGTCAGAAACAGCGAGTAAATACGATCCATTTTGAGTTCTCCGGAATGTTCTACGGGGCTATCTTCGAGATGCCGCATGAACTGGAGACTCAACGCGCGTTTCTGGAATTCTTCAAAAAACCTGCAAGGTTTATCGCACTAGCTGACTTCAACCACAGGGTCTCCAAGAACATCCCATTTCGGTCTTACTCCCAGCCCCGGCTGTCCGGACGCGGACATCCGTCCGTTCTGCCTTTGCGGCGCTCCGTCTGCGGTGCTCACGGTCACGTAGCTATTGAAATCGGTGGAAGTAAACAGCAGTTCGGTCGGCGTGCTGTGAGCAAGATGAGCAATCGCGGCGGTAGTTATGTCTCCGCCCCAGCTGTCTTCAATCGTCATGGCGATTCCCAGAGACGCGCAAAGATCACGGGCGAGTTTTGCTTTCGTCAATCCGCCGAACTTGCTGATCTTGATATTCACGACGTCCATCGCCTGATCCGCGTGACCTCTGACCAGCATGTCGATGCCGTTTACGACTTCGTCAAGAACGAAGGGATGCGAAGTTCTCCTGCGAATCGGGAGGCATTCCTCATAGGTCAGGCACGGTTGTTCGATGTAGACGTCAATATCTTGCACGGCTCTGACGACGCGCGCTGCCTCATGCATCAGCCAGCCTGTGTTTGCATCGGCGATCAGCTTGTCTCCGGGCTGTAGCTGTCTGGATACCGCCCGGATGCGCTCGATGTCTACATCAGGATCCCCGCCGACTTTCAACTGAAACCGGCGATAGCCTTCGTCTCGATACCCGGAAACTTTAGCCGCCATCGCGTCAGGATCCTCTTGCGAGATCGCACGATAGAGCACGAAATCATCTCCGTAGCGACCACCGAGCAGTTTGCAGACCGGCTGCCCGCTGATCTGGCCCAGAATATCCCAGCAGGCGATGTCGATTCCCGATTTGACGTACGCATGCTCCTTGAGCGCGGCGTCCATCCGGCGATTCAGGTTCGAAAGATCTGTCGGGTCCCAGCCAATCAGGTGCGGTCCAAGCTCTTTGATTCCGGCTCGCACACCCTCCGCATAGGCGGGAAGATAAAAGGGACCAAGCGGACAGACTTCACCATGCCCGATGATTCCAGTATCAGTTTCGACCTGCACGATCGTGCTGTCGAAAACCGAAACCGACTTTCCTCCAGACCATTTGTAGCTGCCCTCGTGTAGCGGAAGATCCACCTGGTAGCATGCGATTTTCTTGATTTGCATAGTATTTCCGGTTTGTTTCTCTGAGACTGTCACATCCTAACCGTATTGGTGTACTGACAGAAGAACCGGCGTGTTCGCAATCGCAATTACAACCGCGAGGCTGTTGATGGTTATCGAGTTTCTTTTTGACGTTCTCACGGCGCGGGCAAATTGGGTCCTACTGTTCGTGGTCGTTATGGTCGGCGGTAAGTTCCTGATCGAAAAAGTCGGCACAAGAATCCAGCAGTCGCGCAACTAGCATCTGAAAGTGCTGGTGACTGACACGGTGGTTCAGCGGCGCAACGTGTAATACGATGTTGGCTTTCCCGGGAACAAAGCCAGTAGAGACAACACGTGCTAATTCTCAATGCAGAAGATGTGCGCCGCGCGCTACCGATGAAAGAGGCGGTCGAGGCGATGAAGCAGGCGTTTGCCGCACTTAGTGCCGGCAACGCGCTGACGCCTCCACGAATCCATATGGAGATGGAGCGGAATTCCGGCATCAGTCTTTTTATGCCGGCATATGTGGACTCCGAAAATGTCGAGCAACAGGCATTGACGATCAAAGCCGTTTCGCTGTTTGATCACAATCATTCTAAAGGGCTGGCCCGAATTCAAGCGGCGGTTCTGGTGCTGGAGCCGGACACGGGGAGGCCGGTTGCTGTGCTCGAAGGGGCAACGATAACCGCGATCCGGACTGCTGCAGCTTCGGGGGCAGCGACAGATTTCCTGGCCCGTCAGGATTCTTCACGTCTTGCTGTACTTGGTGCCGGCGTTCAGGCCCGCTCACACATCGATGCGGTCTGTGCGGTTCGGGATATCAAGTTTGTTTCAATCTACAGTCGTACTCCCGAAAAGGTCGCGGCGCTGATTGACGATATCCACAGCCGGTTTGACTTTGTGGTCTCTGCCGATTCAGCTCGCGGGGCAGTTTCGGAAGCCGATATAGTCTGTTCAACGACCACGGCTCAAACGCCTGTCTTTGATGATGCTGACATAGGCCCCGGAACTCACATTAACGCCGTTGGCTCGTATCAACCTCACGTCCGCGAAGTACCTCCGGAAACTGTAATTCGTTCCCGGGTCGTGGTGGACAATCGCGAAGCAGCATGGGAGGAAGCTGGTGATTTGATTCAACCGCTGGAGGCTGGCCAGATATCACGCGACCACATCTACGCTGAGCTTGGAGAGCTTGTTGCAGGCGAAAAATCAGGTCGCGACGATGACGGGCAGATTACGTTCTTTAAGTCGGTCGGCATTTCAGTGCAGGACGCGTTTGCGGCACAAGTTGCACTTTCCAATGCAAAAAAGTTGAATATCGGTCAAACCGTTGACTGGTAAAGTGAAACTCCCAATCCACGAACAATGGAAATGATGATGCGAGCCGGAAATAGAATCTTTGCGAGAATGTGCTTTGTTGGTGTTGTTTTTTTTCTGTCTGCAAACCTGACCGTTGTCAGTGCCCAGGAAAACTGGCCTCAGTTTCGCGGCGCACTGGCGGAAGGGATCGGCAGCGGAGATCTGCCTACAGAGTGGGATGTTGAGTCCGGAAGAAATGTCAGCTGGAAGACTGCGATTCCCGGTCTCGCCCATTCGTCACCGGTAATCTGGGAAGACCGCATTTTTCTGACCAGCTGTGTCAATCCGGATATGAATGCCGACGTGCCTACCGGATGGCTGGGTGGAACCGGTGATTCTCCCGAAGAGGAAGGCGAATGGACGTGGCAGGTCGTTTGTGTCGGTAGAGAAAACGGTGAGATCCTGTGGACAACTGACGTCGCTTCCGGGGCTCCCGTCGTCCAACGACACATAAAGGCGACGCATGCGAACTGCACCTGTGCTACAGATGGGAAACATGTCATCGCATTCTTTGGTTCTGAAGGGCTCTACTGCCTGGACTTCGACGGCAACTTGGAATGGTCAAGAGATCTAGGCCGTCTTCAGTCTGCTCCGGAAAATGCTCCGTCACTCGAATGGGGATTTGCCAGTTCACCGGTCATTTTCAAAGACAACGTGGTCGTACAGTGTGACTGCGTGGAAAGTTGTTCCATCGATATTTTCAACATCGAAGACGGCAGTGAAATCAGAAAAATCGAACGGGAGGAAGTCTCGACATGGTGTACGCCGGCTGTGTTCGAAACTGACTCCGGAACTCAGCTCGTTTGCAACGGCTTCAAACAGATGGCCGGCTACGATTTTGAAACCGGCGAACAGTTGTGGACGTTGAGTGGCGGCGGTGACATTCCCGTTCCAACTCCTCTCTTCGCAAACGGCCTGATCTATCTGACTAATGGACACGGACGTTCGCCGACATACGCAATTGAGCCGGATGCATCCGGTGACCTGACTCCGCCGGAAGATTCCAGCGCACTGCCTCCGGGGCTGGCGTGGTATCAACCTGAGGATGGCTCCTACATGCCGACACCGCTGGTGTTAGATGATCTGATCTATACCTGCAACGACAATGGCAGGCTGGCTGTTCGTGATGCGATGACCGGCGAGCTTGTCTATCGCAAGCGGGTCACCACCGGCGCGACGTTTTCAGGTTCAGCTGTAGCGACTCGCTCGCACCTTTACTTTCCGGCAGAGAACGGCGATGTCGTTGTTGTAAAAACAGGACGCGAGTTTGAGGAAATTGCCGTCAACAAATTTGACGAAACACTGATGGCAACTCCCGCGATCGCGGGCGACGAGCTGTTCGTCCGGACCGTCGGTCACCTGTACTGCATCACAGAATCTGACGAATAGTGGAAGCCGTAGAGGCCCTGCTTTCGTATGTCTGAGCGTCAATGATCGTATTGGCGGCAATGTAATGGTGGTTGCGTTGCAGCACGACAATGGAAGAGATGCGGATCGACAATCCCGGGAATCGGTCGTGACCGGCAAATGTGATCACACGCCGCGAGTAGGGGAATCACGCTGTGAGAGCAGAGTGAAAATGCGCGCATAAAAAAAGCGCGGAAGTCCGCGCTTGATGGGGCGGGAGTACGACTAGTACTGCCAGAACGCACGCTGAATGTCGGCGTAGATCGAGTTGCCAACTCCAGATGCCTCATTGACCGCAGCAGTAACATCGAATCCGTCTACCGTTCCGCTGAGGAAGGCCCAGAGGATTCCGGTAAAAACTGCGGTGTATGCCAGTACCTTCGTCGAAAAGACGATGGCTCTCAATTGTTGAGCGGCTCGAAACCGGCGGTACTCTTTCTTTGCTTCGGGCAACCAGTACCTTGCAGAGTCCAGTCGTTGGTAGGCTTTACGCATAAATTCGCTCCGTGACGAAATCGTGTGTGTCCGTCGGAAGGACAACTCGATTAGGAGCAACCGCTATGCCAGTCAGTAATCCGTGCGAACAAAGACGTTGTCGTTTCGTTTTTGCATCAAATGTCCTGCCGCTGGTTCAGGAAACCCGGTTCCTGTTGATAATTCACAACAACAAGAACGGGGCCTGACGGATCAAGGGCCAGGTGACGTGCCGGCCGGTGCAATGATGGGAGGTGCGGAGGGGGATTCCATGAAACCTGGAAATGCCCTTCCCTGTTCGCGAGGCGGAGGGAGTTCCTCGACTTCCGGATCCAATGATTCGGGTGCAATGGGCAGAGGCAAGGGTTGATAGTCCGGAGCCGATTCAAATTCCTGCGCAGGAGTATATACGCGGATAACAGGTCTGAGCTTCCCCGTCCCGAAAACACGATCCAGCTTCAAGGGCAGGTCGAAATCGGGATTGACCCTCTGGGCATTGGCGAAATCATCTGACGCCACTCCTGCATAGCCAAGAGCTCCGAACTGGAAACCTCGCAAAGTCAGCGCCCAATGATCGCGAGGGTTGCGTTCCAGATGTTCGTTCAGACGATCCATCTGTCCGACGTAGTCGTCGCGCCCATAGAACTGCTGGTAGTTATTTACGATGAAAGCAAGTTGATTGTCGTCCAACAGCAGAGCCGCATTCTGCAGTTCGTTTACTGCGTTGGCAAAATAGCCGGCCGCAAAGTTGGCCTGAGACGCGAAGAGCATGAGCATGCCATTGTCTTTATCGATTACAAGCGCTTCATTGGATCGCATGGCGGCTTCAAGATAATCTCCCGCCCGGAAAGCGGCTTCGGCAATCAGCTGGTTTCGCCGGGCTCCCGTGGAAGTTGGAATAAGCGATGGCGCCGTAAAATCGATCATTGACTCGTAATCTCGAAACGGCGTAGACGAGCTTAACTGGAAGTTGCGCGACTCCAGGGCGTAGGTGTACTCACGCGCGGTTTGCGGTTGCAGCGGATCATTGAAATACGGGCTGCGGTAGTTGTCGAAGCCGTATTGTCCGAACGCGCCGTCGTAAACGCTGCCGGGATAGGGATAGCCGTTTTGCGTTCCATGAGGCGGGAGCCCATTGTAGAAGCGATGAGTTGAGTAGTTGCGGAAGCCGGACGTACCAGTTTGATAGGGCGATGGAGCTTGATAGTTAAAGTTCCCCGGGTTTGAGAACGGGATCGTTACAGAAAAGCCTGTTCCACTGGCCAGGTCCTGCCGTCCGATGGTCAGTCCGTACGGTGTGACGTTCAGATGGGAATGTGAATTGTTGTTGCCGTACCTATGATCCACCGCCCGTTGATCCAACGCCCGTGAGTAGCTGCTTCTGTGCTGGTGATCGTGATTGTCCGGCGCGGTGTAATTGTCTGCATGACAAGTGGTTGCGTTCCCCGCGAATGGAGTCGGCCCGCAGATGCATACGAAAACGATCACGAACAAACACTTTAGAATTTCAACGCGGTTTCGGCTCAGCATAGTTTGTGCTTTCTTATCAGGCCGTAGATTTTCGTTCCCGAAGGAACTGTACTACATTAAATAGCGACTTTTCGAAAACGGCCTCGTCAAAACCGTTGCGATAGTTAAAGCGGACAGACGGGCGGTCCAGAAGCGCGGGACGGTCAGGAAAACGGTCCGCGAAAAAAAAGTCTAAAGTCACCAGGGGGGGAAGTTCGTGTCCCCAGTAATGCAAATTCAACGAAGTCGGAAGTGGAAATGAAGGTCCATTCAGCAGTCGTTCTATCAGTCTTCGCCCTGGCTTTTCTAACGGTTCCGGTCGTCGCCCAGACCGAAGTAGACGTGGAAAGCACTGTTGCAGTAGTTCCGGTGGGAGGTACAGTTTTTGACCCGGACTCCAATCCAGTTGAGGGTGCCAGGGTTTATCTCCTTCAGACTTCCGGCGGCGCAATGACCCTTCCGGTCTATCCGGAGGAAGTTGTAAGCGGCGAGGACGGTCGCTACCTCTTTGAAGCGGTCTCTGAAGGCAACTATATGATCTGGGCAGAAGCAGGCGACTGGACTTCATTGGAAAGGAAGCTTCGCGGGCGGCAATTCAGAATCACATCCGAATCCACCGAAGGCACCAATAGTCTTGATCTTCAGATGCATGTCGGCTGCGGATACGACGTTTCTGTCAAAGACGAGGATGGCGAGCCGATTGCCAATGCCAGAATCTGGTTCGGCTGGACGGACCTGGAACGTGAATACCGAACGGACGAGGACGGCCTCGTGCAAGTTCGAGGCCTGGCAGCGGATGACTGGTACTTCATTGTTGGCGGCCCCGGCAAAGGAACTCAGTTTAAGAAGACTGCGCGACAGGAACTTGGCTCGGTTGAGGAACTTGAGTTTGTGCTGCCGGCGGGCGGCGATATGCGAATTCTCGTTCAAGACAACTTTGGCGAACCGATCTCCGGCGCAAAACTGTGGGTCTCTGCCGCAGACATTTCCATGTCACCCAACTACGCGGTTCCTGTCACTGATGAGGACGGCTACTGTCGCGTGCGCGGATTGCCGGTTGGCCGTCCGATTCAAATCTACTCTTCAATCGAAGGATTTGAGACGACTTTTCTGACCGGCAAAGTCACAGAGCCCGGCGAGGTAATAGAATTGAACTATGTTGCGACCAGAATGCCTTACGGAGGCGACGTAGTTTTCACAATCAAGGATGAGTATGGAGACTTTGTTGAGGGGGCGACGGTTGAAAACAACGGGCGGAGTTCGACTCAACGGCGCGTCGCGAATACCGATGACGATGGCGTCGCGAGACTCAACAATCTTTTTTGGTCGAACGCGGGCTTTGAAGTGACCGTTCACGCGCGAACGATGGTCCCGCAAAAATTCACCGTTGAACCGGGCACGCAGGAAGAACCGGCGGAAGTTGAGATCACGATGGTTCGCGGTGGTACGCTGCGCGGGAAAGTGCTCGACCCGGACGGTCAGCCTGTGGCGGGAATGCGCGTCTACTACAACAATGCGGAGAACGCTGAATCCCTTGGCGGGAGCGTGCGTACTGATGAAGCCGGTCGTTTCCAGGTTCAAGGTCTACCTGAGGAAAGTACGTTGACGCTATACACGCCGGCTGAGTTCGAGCCGATTGATGATATGGAAGTCCGTGTTCCGCAGAATGATATCACTGTGATTGAAATTGATCTTTATCCCGAGGCCATCATTCGTGCGCGGGCGATAGACGCGGAAACGGGGGAGCCGATTCCCGAATTCAACGTGCGAGTGGATTTCTGTGACGCGGAGGAGGTCGGCGACGTCAGTCGGGGGAGCATTGCGTCCAGTCTTATCAACCCGGGTACGAACGTCCATGGGACCATGAAGGAGTTCCGGCTCGGCCATCTTGTCGAGCGTCGAGTATTCAAGCTGATCGTTTCGGCTGACGGCTATGAAACGACGATAGTAGACCGTGCCGTTGCCGTAACAGCAGGTGAAGACGAGCTTCTTGATGTTGCGCTTGAGAAAGAGGAATGACCGGCAGCGGCCTGACCTGCTTCAGGTCAGGATTGCGTCAACAATATTTCCCGAGACGTCAGTCAACCGGAAGTCCCTGCCGCGATAACGGTAGGTCAGTCGCGTGTGGTCGATGCCGAATAGATGAAGCATCGTTGCATGAAGATCGTGAACGTGAAACTTGTTCTCCACGGCTGCATATCCGAGTTCGTCAGTCTGTCCATAAGAGAATCCCGGCTTTACGCCGCCGCCGGCCATCCAGCATGAAAATCCTTTGATGTGATGGTCCCGGCCGTTGCCCTGAGCCATCGGCGTTCGACCGAATTCCCCGCTCCAGATCACAAGCGTATCGTCAAGCATCCCGCGTTGTTTAAGGTCGGTTACCAGAGCGGCGCTGCCTTGATCAACAAGTCCGGCAGTGAATTCGATACCGTTCTTGATGTTGCCATGGTGGTCCCATCCACGATGGTAAAGCTGTATGAATCTGACTCCTCGTTCGGCCAGTCGGCGAGCGAGCAGGCAGTTGGCCGCGAAGCTGCCATCGGCGCCTTGCGTGCCGTACAACTCCAGAACGTGTTCCGGTTCATCTGAAATGTCCGCCAGTTCCGGTACCGCGGTTTGCATCCGGAAGGCCAGTTCGTATTGGGCGATCCGCGTCTGGACTTCCGGATCGAATTCCCGATTGAGGCTTTGACGGTTCAGCTGCTCTACGGCATCGATCAACTCGCTTTGCCGCTGCCGATCAACTCCCGGCGGGTTGTTCACGTAAAGAACCGGATCACCTTCGCTACGGAACTCAACGCCTTGAAAACGGCCGGGAAGAAATCCGCTGTGCCACTGTCGCGACGCGATTGGTTGTGACTGACCGCCACCGACAGAGGTCAGTACGACATAGCCCGGTAGGTCCTGTGTTTCGCATCCAAGGCCGTACAGCAACCACGAGCCCATCGACGGCCGGCCCGGAATACTTGTGCCGGTGTTGAACAAAGTGTGCGCTGGATCGTGATTGATCTGACCGGTATGCAATGACCTGACAATACAGATGTCGTCGGCGATTTTCTGCGTAAATGGGAGGATGTCGCAAATGCTCTGCCCGGAATCGCCGCATTCAGTGAAGGGATGTTGCGGCCCCATAATTTTCAAGTTGTCACGCTGGCCTTGCAACTGCGCGATTTGCTGGCCCTCGGTAAACGATTTAGGCATTGGCTCGCCATCGAGCTCCGCCAGCGCGGGTTTGTAATCAAGTGTCTCCAGATGTGAAGGGCCACCGGCCATGCACAGATGAATCACTCGTTTAATGCGCGGCGGCGTGACAATTTCAGCTACACCTGCCCAGCGTTCTTCCTCGTCCAGTGCAATCTCGTCCTGGGCAATGGCGCGTCCATTCAGCAACGCACCGTTGAGCAGCGATCCGAGCGCGATACTGCCGATGCCCGCAGCGCTGCGATTGAGAAAAGTCCGGCGTGATTGTTGAATTTGAAACGGGTTCACATCACTTCCTCAAAACGAATTCGTGCATGTTCAGAATGGCGCGGCATACGGAAGTCCAGGCAGCCAGTTCCGCAGGCGATTCAATATCCTCAACGACGGATTGACCGGTATTGATCAGCGAAACAGCCTCGTCAGGGTGAGCCTCAAAGTACTCGCGATGAGCATCCAGTAGAGCGAGCAGGATTTCAATTTCTGCCGCATCAGGCTGACGCGAGAATGTCCGCAGGAATATCCATTTCATACGATCGGCTGTGTCTGCTCTGTTTTCGATCGCGGCAGAAGCCAGCGATCTGGCGGCTTCGACGTATGAGGGATCGTTCAACATCACGAGCGCTGCAAGTGGCGTGCTGGACCGCGGTCTTGCTGCGGTGCATTCCTCGCGGGCGGGAGCATCAAACGTTTTCATCGCGGGGTGAAGGTATTGGCGCTGCCAGTGTGTGTAGACTCCGCGCCGGTATTGCGCGTCGCCGTCACTGGCTTCATAAGTCCGGCGCGGAAAATTCAAATGACGATAGAGACCCGGCGGCTGATAAGGTTTGGCACTGCGGCCTCCAATTTCGAAATTTAAGAGATCCCCGACCATCAAGGCGTGGTCGCGAATAAATTCCGCATCCATGCGAAACCGTGATTGCCGGGCAAGCAGCCTGTTTTCCGGATCAATTTCCGTCAGGTCAACGCGATAGGCCGACGACTGGCGGTAGGTCTGCGACATGACCAGCGATCGAATCAACTGCTTTACGTTCCAGCCGCTATTGATAAATTCGTCAGCCAGCCGGTCAAGCAGTTCCGGATTCACTGGTGGTTCTCCCTGTGAACCAAGATCATCCAGAACAGCAGAAAGACCGTTGCCGAAATACAGTCGCCAAATCCGGTTGACGAAGACACGAGCGGTGACGGGGTTATCCGGTGATACGATCCAGTCAGCCAGGTCCCGTCTCGTAAGCGTGTCACTTTCGGGCAGTGAACCTCCCAGGCTTGCGGGGACTCCGGGCCGGGCAATCTGACCGCTCTTGTCCATCCAGTCGCCCCGTGCAAGAACACGTATGACTCGTGGGGGTACCCCTTCAGTAATCAAAGAAGTACGCGTATGTGCCTCTACGGTTTGCTGCCGAAGTTCCTGGTGCTGTTTCAGTGCGGCGTTGGTTTCGGCAAGCTCAGGTGCAATCGAAATGTAATAGGCGGAGATCGCGGCGGCTTGCTCAGGAGTTCGGTCACCTTCCTCGATTAGGACGGCTTCACGGACTTCCGGGGTAAGGCTCGCATACGGATCAGATTTTGCATCTTGATCTTCGGTAACCGATAGGCGGAATCGTCCGAGCGTATGGTTTCCGTTGCCGTGATACTGTTGAAGGACAAAAGTAATCTTCTCTTCCAGTTCGGCCGCATCAGGAATTTGAACGACCAGTTCAGTGGGCTTGCCTGCGTCGGGAAGAATCGCCCAGCCCCATGTAGGTCCGTTTGCGTCATGATCGATCGCACTGGCGGCAGACCATTTTTTATCCGGATGCCTTTCACCACTTTGCGTCTGTTCGATCGTTGCCGAAGCGTTCTCAAGCGGTATTGCGCGCGATTTCAATTCCTCAGGCCACAAGTCGAAGACCTTCTTTAACTCATCCATTTGCTCCGTGAGTTCGCCTCGAACTGCAATCAATTCTGTAACGACGAAGTTCCCGTTGTTTGCCCGGCCAGGACCTCTATGAAGTAGCGAGTCGTCAGGCAGGGCTTCCAGTCGAATGCCGCGAATCCGGGTGGAGGGAAGTTCTGCAGTAATGACGTAACATTCTTCATCGGGGGTGACTCCGGAGACAAGGACTGAGTCATCATCGAGGATTGTCGCGTCTACATCGTAGACAGCCTCGAACGTGACGGGTGAAAGAGACTGCCATTCATTGGTGGAAGTGCGCAGCTTGTTTTCCCATGCACGACGGTTGTCAGCAATCTCCGGTGTTTCAATAAGTTGCTGCTGGAGGGCAGCGATCTGCTCATCGATCGGAATCAGGAGTGCCGGCAGTTCTTCGTCAGGTACATCTATCCTCGGGCCCCAGTCACCTGACGTGTTGGCTCCGGAATACAGGCCCCGTTCTTTGATGTCCGCGAAGAAGGCCGCAAACTCGTAAAACTCCTGAGTCGTAAAAGGATCGAATTTGTGGTCGTGACATTCGGCGCAGCCTAGCGTTACCCCCAGCCACACTGATGCGGTTGTTCTGACGCGGTCGGCTGCATATTTGGCAAGGTACTCCTGTGGCTGTACACCCCCTTCGGCTGACATCATTCCCAGCCGGTTGTATCCGGACGCAATCAGCTGTTCATGGGTCGGGGATTCAAGCAGGTCACCGGCCAGTTGTTCGCGGGTGAATTGATCGAAGGGCATGTTAGAGTTGAAGGCTTCGATGACATAGTCGCGGTAGGGAGTGACGCTTATCGGCTGGTCTCCGTGATACCCGACTGAATCAGCGTACCTCACAAGGTCCAGCCAGTAGACCGCCATCCGTTCTCCAAAGTGCGGGCTTTCCAGCAGTCGATCGACTGCGGCCTCGTACGCCCGATCATTGCCATCACCGAAGTCACTCAGTTCGGTGGGAGTTGGAGGAAGGCCAGTGAGGTCATAGCTCAAACGCCGCAGGAGGGTATGCGCATCGGCCGGCGGAGACGGGCTGAGGTTCTTCTGTTCCAGCACTGACAGTATGTAGTTGTCCACGTAGTTGCGCGGCCAGCCAGTTTGCTCGACAGCGGGCGACTCCGACGTTTGTACAGCTTCAAAAGCCCAGTGACCCGACCACTGTGCGCCTTGATCAATCCAGTCGACGATTAACTGTTTCTGTTCATCGGTCAGTTTCTTTCGATGCTCGGCAGGCGGCATCTGTTCATCAGGATCGCCGGAAAGAATGCGCGTGACCAGCTCACTGTTTGATGAGTCGCCGGCAGCGATGACGTCTGCGGCCTCCTCTTCGATGTCCAGACGCAGTCCGGCGGCGCGCGTGCCTTCGTCGGGACCATGGCATGCGTAACAGTTGTCGGAAAAGATCGGTTTGATCTGAGTGGTGTAGTCGATCGTTTCCTGTGCGCTTGAAAATCCTGTCGCTGCGACGATTGAGAAGCACGTCAGGAATTTCAAGAGTCCGGCTGGTTTCATGGCAGGCATCCTCTGGAAGTGAAGGTACCAGTTTAGCCGAAAACGTCCGCTATGTTTTGCCCGCTTTGTTCGACTGCGCGTCAACGCTGTCGGTAGTCGAAATCGTCGCCGATCCACAGCGAGTTTACAATCTCCTCAACGTATGCCGGATGAGTCGTCCGGTTTCTGCCGATCCATCGCAATGTGACTTTGTTGTGGAAGTGGTCTTCATGCTGGTCTCGCCACGCAATAGTGCGTTGTGCTTTTGGAACACCGTCAATAAAAAAGTAGCGAATCCGGTCAAAATCTGCGCCGGAGTCCCCGGCTTCGTCCTTAACAAGGTTGCTGCCAAGCATGTCATTGCTTGTATTCCAATGAGCGATGAGTTCCTCGATATCGGGAACGATCGTATCTACTTGAATTGCATCTGATCCTTCGATTATCTGGTCCAGCCCTTCGAGAACGCGGTAGTCTTCAGGTTTGTATTCAGTATTTGCGAGTCTTTCACCCCATTCTTGAACGGACTCGTCTTCCCGTTTCGGCCGATGAAAAAGTGAACCGTAAAAGTCGAGTACGGAATCCTCGGCGTTCGCTGTTGCCAGTAGTTTGACCTTGAACGGGCAGGACTCGCATTCGAACAATTCGAGCCCGGTAACTTCTGCCGGATCGCCATCGACGGCGCGTTCAATGCTGGCAAAGAACGGGTTGGAATAAACGGTCGATCGCGTGTCATTTCCCGGGTGTGCGGGGACTTCAAATTCGATGGGCTGGACGGGCATAAACCTATTAAGCGAATCAAGTACATCAGAGGGCGTAGCAGGGTTGTAGCGAAGCATCGACAGCCGGTAGTTGAGTCCTCGCTTGAGTCCTGGAACCTTTGAGACGATTTCTACACAGTCGCTCTGTAACCGTTCGTCCCCGTGAACAAGGTAATAGTCGATTGCGGGGCCCAGACGGTCACATACCTGATTTATCCGGTCGGCAAACTCGACTCGCAAGTGCAATTCGGTTTGTTCGACTTCGATGCCGACGAGATGCCTACGCGAGTTGTCGGACCTTGCCGAGTCAAATTCGTGGGCCTCTACGCCGTCCAGCATTCCATCAGCATTCAGTACGTTGTCACCACGATCGTGATTCAGGAACCCGGCGATTGCATGAATTGCCTCTGGGGAGTGGATAGGAGCAAGGCACGCGATTGCCCATCTGGAACGATCGACTTGTCCATCGCTGAATTCGACAGAGTTTGCAATCTGAACAATTTTCTCAACGTGCGGGCGCGAAAACAGACGGGAAACACCGAACGTAGCTTCGAGTGTGGGCAGGGCCTGAACGTCAGTCACGACCTCCGGTGAAGCTGCAATTCGATCGTTGACGGAATCGAGAAATTGAGAAAGGACATCCTGATACTCGATTGTGTCGACGGAGGTCTCGTCGGCCAGTGCGAGGATGAACTCTCTGATTTCATCATCGTCTGCGGGTAGGTCTATCGGGGATTCGTCAGGTGTCAGCATGTCGTGCTGGAACTCGAACGGATCGGTCATCGCAAAACCGGGCCCGCTCATGATCAGGACATGGTGGCCCCGGGCTTCGCGCGCGAGCCGCGTACCGCGCATCTCCTGGGAAAGTTCGATTGGCCTGATCCGATCGATTTCCGCCTGACTCGGGTAGTCACCGGGGTTTTGATCTGACCACCTTTCCAGCGCCGCACGCATTCCCGTATCCCGACCCTGCTGTCCCCGCCGGAACTCCGCAAGAATGTCAGCAAGTTGCTGGTTATGCTCCCGCCACTCATCCGGTGACAGTGAGCTTTCAAGGTCAACGAAATATTCTTTCATCGTCAACACGGAGGCATCTGCTGTTCGCATATCGAATTGAAAAAACGTGGCATTAGAATTGTCACCTTGAAAGGCATCGCAATATTCGAGTTCCTGCCAGTGGAATACCGCCGGGTGTATGTGATCCGCGCTGCGGCGATTCCGGCACCAGTCGACTTCATTGCTTGTCCCGATTGCCAGCGTCAAATTGTCGACGAAGGCAGCAAAGTATCCACCTTCAAGAAGGTACTGTCCGTCATCTGATCGTTCTCCAATTTTCGAAAGGCCATCCTGATCCGGAGCGCTTTTGAATCGAACGATCATCAGTGTCGGAGTCGTGGCTTCGGTCGCTGTATCCATATCCGAGGGCTGGCCGGTTGTTACAAATTGAACCTCAGCGAGCGAACTGTTGAGTGCGTCAGTAATTCGACTAAGAGGCTCAAGTTGATCGTAGGCAGCGATTTTCAATGAGTCGGGGCCCATTTTGAAATTCATTGCGCCGCATTGCAGGACGTCCGAAACTCTCAGGAAGCTCAGCGAGTCAAAGAATTCCGGAATCATGTCGAGACCGGTCTGCCCGGCAATAGATGCCTTGCCGCCGTTGTCTTTCCACGAAATCCGCCGAATTCGATCAAGGACGGGCCGTGGAAGATCCACCTCGAAGGGATTCAGGTTCAACCGTCCATCAAGAAATCCCGTATCAAGAGACGAATACCCGAGAAATGAATCCAGGATATGCGTCAGGCTGATTCCGTTCACCGTTCGCTGATCGGATGAATTTGCAGCAAGTATCGTCGCCCGAAATACGTCCGGCGTAATCCGGTTCTTTTCAATCAACTTGTCCAGGCAGACGTCAAAGCCCTCGTCACCATTGGCGATGATGTCCTCGACTGCTGACTCTACCAGGTTCGGGTACTCGTTCAGAATGCGCGCCGCGTAATGGAGCCTGTATTCCTTTCCATCGGCTGTCACATCATGAGCGCCCATTGTACTGAGAATAGTAGGTATCGCAGTTTCGAGATTATGCCGCCAGTTCGCACAGGCAATGGCCCCGTCCATGCGGACAGATGAGCTCCTTGAATTCATCGCTCGCTCATAAAGCTTCTGGAATTCTATTCCGCCGTAGGTCAGCCCGTATTCAAGAAGCAGTTCTTTGAAGTAAAAGCGTTCAAACCCGGTAATGTCGTAGTTGACAAACGTGGGGTCGACCAGCGGATCATTCAAGATATGAGGAGGTCTCAAACCTGCATACTTAATGTCATCGCGAAACCTGCCTGATTGCCCGAAGTTCGCCGGGCGATCGTCAGCAAGAGTTACCCTTCCGGCGTCATTTGACCTCGCAGCCACACTCCCGGCAGTGCGGGCTTCTGAGTGATCGTCCGCGGCGACTACCGTGTTTCCAGCCAGTGTGGCACCAGGGTCATCCGTTGCCGGATTTTCTGGTTCGCCGTTCTGATATTTTAAGATCAACAAGCCGCCGGCGATCGCAACTGTGACGGCTGCGACCGGCAGGCCGATTCGCATCAGGTTGCGGTACCAGGGTCCGCCTTGTGCAAGCCGGTTGCCTGCGGGGCGCATGGCGGATAGATCAGGTCCGGAAAAATGGCTGCCGGTAGCCGCGTTCAGGTCGACGGGGGGAGTTTCAGAGATCGGGCTGACAGGATGGACCCGTTCTGTCGGATCATCACCTTGCGATGGAAGATAAGTCTTTATCCGGTTGTCGCATTTGACGCATGTGAATTTTTTGCCTAGATGGCGCTCAGGGATGTCATATTTTTTCCCGCAATGTCCACATCTGATTTTCATCAGCTTTCCTTTAGTCCTTGCCCCGAACTAATATCCGATGTTCGAACCGACACCTTCAATATTGGAGTTATTCAGGTCAGGAGCGTGAATTGCGCCTGATTGTCGATCCTATCTCCCCAGCAACTTCTTCATTTTGGCCCATGTTCGTGTATTGGCAACATCATTCTTTGTCAAACAGGCGCGTCGCGCCTGCTTGATTCCATATTGCATATCGTCCAGTCCACGGACCCGGTGCGCGTCGGTGTTAATAACAACCGGAATTCCCAGCTTTTTTGCCGCGGCGAGATGAACGTCATTAAGATCAAGCCTTTTCGGGGCGGCATTCAGCTCCAGCATTTTCCTGTTCTCCACACAGGCTTGAAATACTGCATCGAGATCGACATCGTACGGCGCGCGTTTGTTAAGGAGGCGGCCGGTGGGATGGGCGATCATGCAGACGTGAGGGTTTTCGATCGCACCGGTGATCCGGTCGGTTATCTGTGCCCTCGGTTGATTCTGGCCGTAGTGCACACTGGCCACGACCCAGTCGGCGCGGGCGAGAACCTCATCCGGTAAATCCATATCGCCGTTTTCAAGAATGTCACATTCGATTCCTTTGAGAACGACAAAGTCGTCACCGAGTTTCTTATTCAGCTTGTCGATCTGTTTCCATTGCGCAAGGAGGCGTTCTTCGTCCAGTCCGTTTGCCATCGCGACTCGTTTCGAATGATCCGTAATCGCGATGTATTCAAGTCCACGATCCTGTGCACCGGCGACCATTTCCTCAAGCGTTGCTTTGCCATCGGTTTCCGTTGTGTGCATATGCAGGTCTCCGCGCATGTCTTTGACTTGAATCAAACG
Organism: Planctomycetota bacterium; assembly: GCA_039029995.1. Classification (GTDB taxonomy): domain Bacteria; phylum Planctomycetota; class Planctomycetia; order Pirellulales; family Pirellulaceae; genus Mariniblastus. Next base: position 831 of record JBCCFB010000085.1, on the reverse strand, counting down.
CGGCGGCTTCTGTTTTCCAGTCCACTCGAACTCGCTCCTGTCCTCACGGGTTTCCGGATCGAAAACGGGAAGATCCAGTGCGTCGTAGACCTCTTTTTCTGTTTTTCCGGCAACTCGCTTTTCTTCGTCTCCTTTCACTCTGTAGACACCCCATTCATTGATCTTCAGCCCCCTCGCCTTTGCCATCGAACGAAGTTTTACGTTGTGTTCTTTGGAGCCGGTGAAATACTGCAGCGCTGCACCGAATGAGTCCGCGGGTACAACGCGGAGGTCTACCTGAAATTCACCCTCCAGCCTGACTGACATCTTGGTGCTTCCGCGCACGATGGTTGAGGTTATCTCCTCAAAGTCGGCAAAGTGATTCATTACGGATTCAGGATCACCTGCAACCAGCATATCGAGATCGCCGACAGTCTCTTTGCCGCGCCGGTAACTGCCGGCGAATTCGATCTTCTTTACGGCATCGCACTCGTTCATGAACTCGCGCATCCGGTTGACCATTTTGTCTGCGGTTGCCCAGAGTATGCGTTTGTCCGCGTCTGCGGCAATTTCCATCCCTTCGAGAATCTGCGCTTCGGTTTTTGCGCCGAATCCGCTCAGTTCGCGCACGCGATGGTCGAGGCATGCCTTTTTGAGTTGAGCAAGTGTGGTGATGTTCAACTCGTCAAAGAGTACTTTGGCTTTCTTGGGACCGAGCTTGGGAATGCGCAGCAGGTCCAGAACGGATCGGGGAACGTCTTGCAGCAGGTCTTCCATCTGCTGCAGTCCGCCGGTTTCAACCAGTTCTTTACATTTGGACGCGACGCCTTTACCGATTCCGTCCAGTTTTGT
>JBCCFB010000084.1:0-23269 GCA_039029995.1 Planctomycetota bacterium | reverse complement strand
TGTGACTACCGCGAGCGGACTTGTGCAGCCGGTAAGTTCCCCGGCGGCTTCATGAAGCGTGAAGGCCGTCCAACGACTAAAGAAACCTTGACCGCACGACTTTGTGACCGCCCGATCCGGCCTATGTTCGCCGAAGGCTTCAAAGATGAAGTCCAGTGTCAGTCATTCGTTCTTTCCAGCGACAAGCAGACCGACGGTGACGTTCTTGCGATGAACGGTATTGCCGTGGCCTGCTTTATCTCACCGATGCCGTTTGAAGATCCAGTGGCTTCAACCCGCGTTGCTAGAATCGACGGCGAATTCGTAGTCTTCCCGACTCACGATCAGCTCGAAGAAAGCGACATGGACGTTATCGTTTCGGGTACCGATTCGATGGTCACTATGATCGAAGGATTCGCACGCGAAGTTAAAGAAGACGACATGCTCGCGGCAATTGAGTTCGCCCATGAAGCGATCAAGGAAATCATCGGCTTGATGAGAGAGCTGGCTGAGAAATTCCCGGTCGAGAAGAACGAGTTCATTCCGCCCGAAGACAATGGCCTGCTTGAGAAAATCAAAGCGACCTACTACGACGAATACAAGGCGGCGGTCGAAATCGCCGGCAAGCATGATCGCGGCGCTGCGAAGAAGGCTGTCAAAGATAAAATCTTTGCCGACCTGATTCCGGACGCAGATGCAGACGATGCGATTTCCTCAAGCGATCTTGGTACAGCCGTCCATGACCTTGAGGAATTCATCATTCGCGAGTCGATTCTCAAAGGTGTTCGCTCTGACGGCAGAGACTCGAAAACCCTTCGCGATATCCAGTGCGAAGTCGATCTCATTCCACGCGTTCACGGCTCGGCCATGTTCCAGCGTGGGGAGACTCAGGCATTCATTACTGTGACCCTGGGAACCGGTCGTGACGAACAACGCGTCGATGGCCTGATTGACGAGTACTCCAAGAACTTCATGCTCGATTACAACTTCCCGCCGTTCAGTGTCGGCGAATGCCGCATGATCAGAGGGCCGGGACGTCGTGAGATCGGGCACGGTGCTCTTGCCGAGCGAAGCATCAAGCCGATCCTGCCGGATCCGGATGACTTCCCGTACACCGTTCGCGTCGTTTCAGACATTCTTGAATCCAACGGCTCATCGTCGATGGCGACTGTCTGTGGAACAACACTCGGTCTGATGGCTGCCGGAGTGAAAATCAGAAACCCTGTCGCAGGGATTTCTGTCGGCATGGTCAAAGAAGGTGACGACTGGGTTCTGTTGACCGACATCCTCGGCAGCGAAGACCACTTCGGTGATATGGACTTCAAGATTGCCGGAACTCAAAACGGAATCACAGGTATCCAGCTGGACCTGAAGATCCGCGGAATCAGCAGCGAGATCATCAAAGCTACTCTGGCTCAATCCCGTGAAGCTCGAATTGACATTCTCAAGAGAATGCTTTCGACAATTTCACGTCCGAACCAGCAGTTGTCTCCACATGCACCTCGCCTGTTGATCACCAACATCGACCCTGACAAGATCGGTGCTCTGATCGGCCCCGGCGGCAAGAACATCCGCGCCATTCAGGAAGAGACCGAAACTGTCATCGAAGTATCCGAGGATGGTCGTGTTACCGTTGCAGGCACCAACGGTGAACTTGCCGAACTTGCTCTGCAGAGAATCGAAGCCTGCACTGCAACGGTCCAGATCGGCAAGATCTACGATGGAACCGTCAGCAGCATCAAAGATTTCGGCGCGTTTGTCGAAATCCTTCCCGGTCGTGACGGCCTGTGCCATATCAGTGAACTCTCAAGCGGGTTCATCAACGACGTCAGTGACATCTGCCAGGTTGGCGATGAGATGAAAGTTCTCGTCATCGACGTTGATGACCATGATCGCGTAAAGCTGAGCCGTCGTCAGGCTCTCGAGGAACTGGGCATCGAAGATGACCTGGTACCTGCTACTGCAGATGTCGGTTCCGACGATGGTGGCGGGTTCGATGATGACTATGACAGAGGCGGCAACAGCGGCGGTGGAGGCTATCGCGACGGCGGTAGCGGAGGCGGCGGCGGAGGTCGTGGTCGCAGCGGAGGCGGCGGTGGTGGCCGTGGTCGCAGCGGAGGCGGCGGTGGTCGCGGTCGCAGCGGAGGCGGCGGTGGTCGCGGTCGCAGCGGAGGCGGCGGCGGTGGTCGCAGCGGTGGCGGCGGAGGCCGTGGGCGCAGTGGTGGCGGCGGACGCGATCGTCGCTAGTCAGTTGATGCCGGAGTCAGCTCCGGCCGACAAAGAAAATCAAAGCCCGGTGGTTTCGCCGGGCTTTTTTTAATGGCTGTGCGAAAACTCCCTGCCGCCTAGAATGTTCCTGGAATCCTGAAACGGTCGTCGGCAATTCGAACAGCAATCAAGTGAATCACAGCTCAAATCAATCGGCTGAAGACATTCTGCGTGCCAGATACGAGGAACTGGCCGCACTGTCAGGTTCACTCGCGCACGAAATCAAGAACCCGCTCTCGGTCATTCGAATGAATACCGAGCTACTCGCGGAAGATTTTGAAAACATCAATACACCCGAGGCGCGTCGGGCGATGGAAAGGATCCAGACAGTAAACAGGCACTGCGTCAGGCTTGAAAACCTGCTCAACGATTTCCTGCGATTTAATCGACTGGACAACCTCGAACTGAAATCGGGCAGCCTCAATGATCAGGTGCTGCAGATCCTGGATTTCTATGAAACGCAGGCCAGAAAACAGGGAGTCGAAATCAAGCGCTATCTTGAGGCTGATTTGCCAAGCATCAAAATGGAGTCCCAAACTCTGCAAGCCGCGCTGGTCAATCTGGTAAAGAATGCCCTGGAGGCAATGCCTGATGGTGGTCAGCTGGTAGCCCGGACCCGCTCGATCAAAAACAGCGTCGTTCTGGACCTGATCGACAACGGCTGTGGCATGGAGACCTCAACACTACTGAACATGTTCAAGACTTTCTACACCAGCAAAGAAGGCGGATCAGGACTCGGCCTGCCAACCGCCAAGAAAATCATTGAAGCTCATGGCGGGATCATCAATGTGCAGAGCGTTCCCGGTCAAGGCACACAGTTCTCGATCGAGTTTCCGGCGCCAAAAAGAATCTAGCCTGCAGCACAACTACTGCCAGTTAACTTTAACCCTGCCGGCTTTTACCCGGCCAACTTAATCCCCGGCTTACTTAATCATTGATCAGCGGGCACGAAGCCCCGGACGAACATTGAAGCTCTTTCGAAAACTTGACGACCTGCCCGACCATCTCAAAGGTGGCGCAATTACCATCGGCAACTTCGATGGTGTACATCGCGGACATGCGCGACTGATTGATCAGCTGAAGTCTTTTGCCTCTGAGCTTGATGCCGCGGCAATCGTCTTTACCTTCGACCCGCATCCTGTGCGCATCCTTCGTCCGGAAAAAGCACCTCCCCCGCTTACATGGACCAACCGCAAAGCGGACTTGCTGGCTGAACTGGGCGTTGATGCGGTGATCGCCTACCCGACGACACGGGAAATGCTTGAACTGAAGTACGACGACTTTTTCCGGAAACTCGTTGTCGAGCGGGTCGGCGCACGCGCGATGGTGGAAGGCCCCAACTTCTTCTTCGGTAGAAAGCGGGAAGGCAACGTGCAGCGGCTTGCGGAACTCTGTGCTGCCCGCGACATCCGGTTGAAGATCGTCCAGCCGCTTCTCGATGATGAGGAGTTTATTTCAAGCAGCCGGATCAGAAACCTGATTCGCGCAGGCGATGTGGACCTCGCGCGTGAGATGCTGACCAGACCGTACCGGATTCGCGGTATGGTGACTCACGGAGCCGCGAGAGGCGCGTCGATCGGTTTTCCTACGGCCAACCTCGATGCAATCGACACATTGATTCCCGCAGCCGGCGTTTATGCTGGCCGAACTTACATCGACGGCAGGCCGCACTGGTCGGCAATTCACATCGGGCCGAACCCCACCTTCTACGAAGCTGTTTTGAAGGTTGAATCCCATGTTCTGGATTTCGACGGGTCGATCTACGGCAGCGCGGTTGAGGTTGATTTTATCGGTCGCCTGCGGGATATTCGTCAGTTCGATTCGGTCGAAGAACTGACGGCACAACTCGAAAAAGATGTCGCAGCGACCCGGCAGGTCGCACGCAATTTCCCCTCTTGAACGCGATTCAATCAAAGACGCCGTTCAGAACCGCCCTGTCCAACTCAAAGAAAAGAAAGACCCATGCAAGTAGACTGGCCAAGATTCTGCGAAGTCATCAACGCAGCCAACAATGTAATTCTTACCAGCCACATCCGCCCGGATTGTGACGCACTGGGTAGTGCACTTGGAATGGCTGGAGTCCTGCGGGCTCTCGGAAAAACGGTACGGATCGTCAACGGTCAGAAGACGCCGCCCAACCTCCAGTTCATCGACCCGGAAAACGAACTGATGTGCATCGGTGAGGACATCACGGCCGAAGAACTTGCCGACGCTGATCTTCACATGATCCTGGATACAAGCGCATGGATTCAACTTGGTCCGATGGCTGACGTCATCCGCGAATCGAGCACAAAGAAAGTCATCTTCGATCATCATGTAGGCGAAGATGATATCGACGCCGAACTTTTCAAGAACACGACGGCTGAAGCTGCTGGACGAATGGTCGTCGAGGCAGCTGAAAAGCTTGGAGTCGAACTGACTCCGGAAATTTCCCGGCCTCTGTTCGCTGCGGTTGCAACAGATACCGGCTGGTTCCGCTTTCCATCCGTTTCAGGATTTACCTACGATGTAGCTTCAAAACTAGTTGAAGGAGGAGCCGTGCCGTCAGAGATCTACGGCCAGCTGTACGAACGTGAAACGGTCGGACGCGTGAGACTGCGCGGCACCGTTCTCGCACGGATCCAGACCGAAATCGGTGGACGTCTTGCGCATACGTATATCAGGAACGCAGATTACGAGGCTACCGGTGCTCTGCCCAGCGATACCGAAGACCTGATCAACCTGGCTCTGGAGATTGATGGAACTCGATTCGCCGTCATCATGATCGAGCAGCCGACCGGCGGTTTCAAAATGAGTTTCCGCAGCCGTTGCGGCACAGCGGCCAACGAGGTTGCCGGGAACTTCGGCGGCGGCGGCCATAAGGCTGCAGCCGGTGCGTTTATTGATGACGCCTTTGAAAACGTACAGAGCTCCGTTCTCGAATACGTACGCAGTGAACTTGAAGCCGAGTTTGGTGCTCAGGCTTAGAGTCGTGTTGCAAATCCTGCCTGCCGGCCGGATCAACATTTGAGTGTCAGATCGGACGCGAGAAGTCCACGATCTGACGGCCTGCCGGTTCAATACTCCCGAAACAACGCCGGATCATGTCTTCCGCAATCGTCTGTAGAGATCTTAAGAAGACGTACCACGCCAGGCCACCGGTTGAGGCGGTTCGTGGAATCGATCTGGATATAAAGACAGGCGAGTGCTTCGGAGTTCTCGGGCCCAATGGTGCCGGTAAGACAACCACGATAGAAATCCTGGAAGGCCTGCTGCCTGCCACTTCCGGCGAGGCCGAGATACTCGGCCTGCGATGGGGCCGGGATGACACACAGATCCGCCAGCGCATCGGAGTGTCGCTGCAGGAAACTGAACTCAGTGACAAACTTTCGGTAGGCGAAACGCTCACCCTGTTTCGCAGCTTTTACGACAAAGGCATTTCGCCAGTCGAGGCGATGAAGCGTGTGTCGCTTGAGGAAAAAGAGAAAGCGTGGATTAAAACGCTTTCGGGCGGACAGAAACAAAGGCTGGCGGTTGCGACCGCTCTGGTCGGTGATCCGGAATTGATCTTTCTTGACGAGCCGACAACAGGACTCGACCCGACCAGCCGTCGCGAGCTATGGGACATCATTCGCGCTTTTCGCGAACAAGGTCGCACAGTTCTGCTGACCACACACTACATGGAAGAGGCCGAACAGCTGTGTGATCGAGTCGCAATTTTTGATCAGGGAAAGATCATCGCTGAAGATACGCCCGCGAACCTCATCCGTTCGATCGGAGCCGAGCATGTCATCGAATTCTCGATCGAAGGGCCACAGGAGAACGTCGATCGTGAATCGCTGCTGAAACTGCCAACGGCCGAAAAGGTACAGCACGATGGCGGCCAGTTTGTGCTGACCGTTGGAAAACCACACGTTGTTCTGCCGGAACTGATTCAAACCCTCGGACGGGAGAATCATGCGTTGACCGGACTGACAACGCGCCAAGCCAGCCTCGAAGACGTATTTCTTCAACTGACCGGCCGGCATCTGGGCGACGAAATCGAACAAGAGAAAGATAGCCAGTAACGGCGCATTTTTCAGGAACAGAATTTGGCTGCAGAACGCACTAATCCGATCGTCGCTATAACGGTTGCCCGACTGCGCGAATCACTCGCCAGCCGGAAGCTGTATTCTGGGTGTACTTTTTTCCTGTCCTGATGGTCGTTGTTCTCGGCATCGCGTTTCGCAACACAACGACTGAGACATTCGAAGTTGACATCGTTGACGGCCCCTATGCGGAACTGACCCTTGAAAAGCTCACTGACGAGGAACGGTTGATCGCAACGATCGTTACTGAAGATGAAGCCAGACGCCGGTTACGGACTGGAAAATCATCGCTGATGATTACGGCTGCCGATGGCGCTCTCTCGGAAGTTGAATATCAGTTTGACGAAGCCCGCCCGGGTTCAGCCCAGGCCAGAGACATTGCCGACCGTCAGCTTCAAATGGCGATGGGGCGCACGGACGTGATCAGAACAAAGGACGTTCAATTCGATGAACCAGGCGGCAGGTATATCGATTTTCTCGTTCCCGGACTACTGGGCATGAGCCTGATGGGTGGCGGACTGTGGGGAGTCGGTTTTGCGATTGTGGATATGAGAATCCGCAAACTGTTGAAACGATTTATGGCGACTCCGATGAGGCGTTCTCATTTCCTGATCGGAATGTCGCTCAGCCGGCTGGTCTATATGATCCCGCAAATTCTGATTCTGCTGCTGTTCTCGTATTTTGTCTTCGGCGTGCCGATCTACGGCAACATCGGCACTCTTATTGTTTTGATTTTTCTGGGCGCATCTGTTTTTTCTGCCATCGGCCTGCTGGTCGCGGCGCGAGCCAAAACGATCGAGACTGTTTCAGGGCTGATGAACCTGGTGATGCTGCCGATGTACACGTTATGTGGCATCTTCTTTTCGTACGAACGGTTTCCCGAATTCCTGCACCCGATCATCGAGTGGCTGCCGCTCACTCCGGTCATCAATTCAATCCGCGCGGTGATGCTCGATGGTAAAACGCTTGCTTCGCAATGGCCCGAAATCGGGATCATGATTGTCTGGACAATCGTGCCATTGATTGTCGCACTCGCGATCTTCCGCTGGCGCGAGTAATCCAATCACTTATTTTGCGGTGACTTCGCCGGCTATCAGAGTTCGGACATAGTCCAGAAAGTGGTAGTCCTTATCACGATTGATTTCGCGAGGTACCTTCATTCCGACCTGAAACCGCATATCGGTATGTGGCCATCCTCCCTGATCCACCAGGTTGTCATCGTGACAAATCCAGAAATAGTCGTGCGCCACATCACTGCTTATTGCAAACCAGTCGCTGGTCCAACCGTGGTTGCCGTAATGCAACGCAAACTCATCTTCGGTTATGCGTCGCATTGAAACGTAGAGTCCGGGATCGCTGATCGTTTTGTTGGAGTCAAAAAACCACAACTGGCCACCGATTGGAAGCAGGCGAAGTACGTGGTCTGTCGAAACACGTTCCACTTCCGGTTCAAATCGAAACGTGTACTCACCGTCATCTTCTGCAGACAAGATCTGTACATGCCGCACTTCTTCAAGATTGCGCGGAGCCTGCGAGACGATGGCCACGATAATTGCCGCCACCAACGTCAGGGCCAACAGACTCTTCAGGCTGAATTTAAGCGACTTGATGGTAGACCTTCCTTCTCAAATGACAGTCTTCTGTTTGCTAGCAAAGACGAATGAAAGTCGCGGAGTTACTCGAACCAACGAACCAAATTATATCGTTACTGCCCGAATTCTGGCCTGAATGAACTGAACAGACGAAGAAAAGACTACGGTCATTTTCATTTGAGCGCGGAAAGTTCATGAGCTCAGCTCCAGTCTGTATCAGATGCCAGGTCGCATTGCCGATGTCGGCTCATCGAAGCGCGCAACAGCTTTGCGCTTCGTGTATGGAGCAGGCGATTAGTGCGCAGCCGGCCGGGCTCACCGGACCTCCTCGAACAAGCGTTCCTGTTGGCGACGCGCTCGTCAGAATTGACGGTGCTCACCCGGTCCGGAACCGTGGTTCCGGAGAATCGCAACTTGTTCGCGATGATGATGAGTCCGGGATACCGATACGGCCCCCGGCCCCTCCGGTCAGTTCCCGCGTTCGCGGCGCGATCGTATTCGGAGTATTCGTTTTCCTTTGCGGCCAGATCATTCAGTTCTGCGGCTTTGTTGCCGGGCAGTTTACGATCTGGTCGGTTGGTAATCTGTGCACGATCGGCGGCGTATGTTTCGCGTTTCTATCGGTTGCTGAAGCATTCCGTCGCAACCAGCAGCAACTGGACCAGATTCTTCAGCAGGACCTCGCGGTTAAGAAACGTTCGCGATTGCGTCGTTTCGTTTCGGCTCGCCGGTAGCTCCATATCAGCGTAGAAACGGCAACACTCCGCCGACAAAATAGCTCCCGGCGTTTCAATCCCGACCGGCGCTACCTAAGATATAGCGCATCTGGTCAATCAGAGATGCAGCAAAGCCTTGTTGTTCTTCTCTGTATCAAATGAATTGCACTAGCGGGGAGCAGCACATGAATCGCAGCAGCGGTTTCTTCTTTGCGATCACAATCGGTATCGCTCTGTTGGTTTCAGCAAACGAATTGAGCGCACAGCAGAACATTCGGCAGCCTGTTCTCGACGCGGCGCAACGACTTGAGTGGCACCGTCAACATCTGGCCATGCGAGACGGTTCCCCGTACGAAAACCTGGAGTGGCGACACATCGGCCCGATGATCATGAGTGGTCGGGTGACCGATATTGCGAAGCCTACTGACAAACCATTTACCTTTTATGTAGCCACCGCTTCGGGCGGCGTATGGCGAACCCGGAATGAAGGCACTGACTGGGAGCCGATCTTTGACGACGCTCCCTCGGCTTCTGTCGGTACGGTCGCGGTTGATCCGTCCAACGCCGACAACCTCTGGGTCGGGCTTGGTGAATCAAATATCTTCCGCAGTTCGATGGCCGGAGTCGGTGTTTACAAATCGACAAACGAGGGCCGGACCTGGGAGTATTCAGGACTTGGAGATACCCAGCACATCGCGAGAATCCTCATCCACCCTGAAGACTCGAACACTGTTTTTGTAGCGGCTTGCGGGAACGAATACACGACCAATAAAGATCGTGGCGTTTACAAGACAACAGATGGGGGCGAGACTTGGACAAAAGTGCTTTACGAAAGCGACATGGCAGGTGCCATTGATCTGGTCATGGACCCGTCAGACCCGGATACGCTTTACGCTTCGATGTGGCACAGGATCCGGAGACCGTGGAGCGATCCACTACCGGGTCCCGGAGGCGGAATCTACAAGTCCACCGATGGCGGCGATTCGTGGACACGGTTGACAAACGGCCTGCCTCCCAGGAATACCAGCGGGCGGATGGGACTGGCTATCGCGGCTTCTAATCCCGATGTCGTCTATGTCCTTGTAGACAGCCATGAAATTGAACGCAAAGCCGAAGAAGGCGAGCGCGACGCGTACGGCCGCCAGAGGCAGGACGTGCTCAAAGGTGCCGAAGTCTACCGCTCCGATGACGGAGGCGATTCGTGGCAGAAGGTCAGCGAAGACGGCCGGACGATGAAACGGCTGTTCTCGACTTACGGCTGGGTCTTCGGGCAGATCAGAGTAGATCCCAACGATTTAAACACCGTCTATATCATGGGGGTGCCTCTGCTCAAGTCGACAGACGGAGGCAGAGAGTTCAAAACGCTGAACTATCGCGGGCTTCATGGGGATCACCACGCCATGTGGATCGATCCTGACAATTCGGACTACATCATCAACGGCAATGATGGTGGTATCAATCTCTCCTACGACGGCGGTGAAACCTGGAAGAATATCGAAAACCTTCCGGTCGTTCAGTTCTACAACGTCTGTGTTGATGACGCGGACCCGTTCAACGTCTATGGATCGATCCAGGACAACAATAGTTGGCGGGGTCCATCCAATCAGCGGCCCGGTCGAAGCAATCCATTCAACTGGACGATGGTTCCCGGTGGAGAAGCCAGCTATATGCAGGTTGATCCCGATGATCAGAACACGTTTTATTCGGAGTCGTTCTATGGAAGCATCATGCGCAGCGACCTCGCCACCGGTGAAACGGAAAGCATCAAACCACAACCGGACGACGATACTCCGCTTCGAGGTCAATGGCTCGCCCCTTTCACTCTCTCTCCGCACAACTCGCGGGTCGTCTATCACGGCATGCAGTATGTATTCCGCAGTATGGACCGCGGTGACAACTGGGTGAGAATCAGCGATGACCTGACTCACAATGATCCGGAAAAACAGGGCAACATCTCGTTCGCAACCATCTCGACTCTGTCAGAGTCGCCGGTGAAGTTCGGGTTGCTCTATGCGGGTACCGACGATGGAAGATTGCACGTCACCCGCGACGGTGGAATCGAGTGGAACGAGATTGTAGACGGCCTGCCGGAGTACAAATGGGTCTCAAGAGTTGAAGCATCGGCTTTCAATGAAGGCACCGTTTATATGACGATGAACGGCAAACGCGACAATGACTTCCAGGTTTACGTCTATCGAAGCGACAATTACGGCGAGACCTGGGAGGACATTTCTGAAGGGATCCCGGGTGGCCCGGTAAACGTCATTCGGGAGGATCCATGGGATGGTGATGTGTTGTACGTTGGAACTGACATGGGTGTCTATGTTTCGACAGACCGTGGCGATTCGTGGAACGTCCTGGGCAAAGGAATCCCGATTACGTTCGTTCATGACCTCGCAATCCAGCGCCGCGAGAAAGTCATGGTCGCGGCGACTCACGGTCGAGGAATGTTCACGATCTCTATTCGTGGAATAGAACGGAATCTGGATCGCGATACTGACGAGGAAGACGCTGAACCACAGGCGGAACAAGCGTCCCGCGCCATCGAAGGCACGTTCAGGGCATTGACCTACAACGTAGCCGGATTGCCTCAGGGAATCTCATCCTCGAGTCCCGCGACCAATACGCACCAGATCAGCCCGTTGCTCAATGCATACGATCTTGTTCTGGCTCAAGAGGATTTTTCGTATCATCCACAGCTCTCCTCATCAGCAGACCACCGTTATCAAAGCGAACCGCAAACCGAGTTCACCGCGATCATGAACGACGGCTTGAATCGTTTTTCGCGTTCGCCGTTTTCAGAAATTCAGCGCCATGCCTGGCAGGCATTCAACGGCTTTTTCGGCGCATCCAATGACGGCCTGGCTGCAAAAGGGTTTTCGGCGGCCAGGCATACAGTTGCCGATGGCGTTCAGATCGACGTCTACAATCTGCATGCCGATGCAGGTGGAAGTCCGCGCGACCAGGCAGCTCGCGCCGCTCAATTTGAACAACTCGCAGGATTCATGAGCGAGTTTTCATCGACGAACATGGTCATCGTCGGCGGCGATACGAACCTTAGAGCGCGTCGTGATGGCGACCTGACCACCCTGAATGAATTCAAGTCAACGACCGGGCTCACGGATGTCGGACACGCGATGGGAATGCCTGACCACATTGATCGTTTCTTGATTCGCGATGGTGCACAATACGCGCTCACGGCAACTCAGTGGAGAGTCGCCGATGAATTCGTTGACGAAGGCGGTAATGCTCTATCGGATCATCCTGCAATCAATGTCGATTTCCACTGGCACCGCAAATAGCCGGTCAGCCTCGAGGTCGATCAAGCTGCGCTCGCTGATCAAACCTGCGGCTCGTTGAAGATATCCGGATTCTCAGCAGCCGTGTTGCTGTTAATGAAGGTACTGTTCCGGAAGAATTCACCCTCGTTGAAGATTCCGCCACCTGCAAGCCGTGCTTCATTGAACTGCACATTCGAGCCCGTCAGCACAGCGGTCCCACTACCATTGAAGATCCCGCCGCCGTTGCGCGAGGAGTTGTCAGCGAACACAGAATCCCTGAGTTCAAGATGACCGCCGTTGTTGAAGATTCCACCACCGTCCTGCCGCAAAGCACGGTTGAAATCGACGTACACGAAATTCTCCAGCAACACTGTGTTCTCAGAACTCTGGTAGATCCCGCCGCCGGAAAGTGTAGCTGTATTGTGCGAAACATAGCCGCCGATCATGCGGAACCTGGCACTGTCGGTGCCGGAGACGTAAACGCCCCCACCGCTACCGTCTGCGCCACCGGCTCCGAAAGTTCCAGCCACGTTGCCTTCCTCTCGTGTCAGCCCTCCAACGATCGATTGGAAAAGTCGCGCCTGTCCACCGTCCATGTTGATCCCGCCTCCGGACGCGTTGGCTTGATTGGCTGAGATCACCGAATATCCGGAACGCAGGAACCCGCTGTTCATGTAGATTCCGCCACCTGATCCCTCAGTTGAATTTTCCACGATCGCAACATCGTTCAGATTTACAACTCCCGAATTGTAGATTCCGCCTCCGCGTGGCCGCACGACATCGTCCTGGGTGACGATCGTCGAGTTGCCGTAAATAACGGTTCCGTTGAACAGGTTCAAAAAGGATCCTGTCGAATTGAAGATTCCGCCACCGGTAAATCTAGCGGTGTTGTACCCGATCTCTCCACCGACGAATCGGAGAATGCCGGGTTTATCGACGTCCTCGGATTCCAGCACCGCGATACCACCACCGGAACCTGTATCGCCGAGCAATCCGTTGGTGAGATTGGCGGTGTTCCCGTCAGCCGCTTCGTCACCCCCCACCGTTGAATCCAGCACAAGAACCGCGCCGCCTTCGAATGCGATTCCACCGCCGCTTTCGAATGCCGTATTTGCACTGATCTCGGTCCGGCTCAATGTCGCATTGCCTAGCCGCGAATAAAATCCGCCACCGATTGCGGCTGTGTTGTTACTGATGCTTGAATCCAGAACCCTGGCAGTTCCCGCGTTGTAGATCGCACCGCCCTTTCCGGTCGGCGGCAGAGTCCCGTTGGGATTCTGAAGTCCGTGAGCTTCGTTGGCGGTAAACGTCGAAGTGTTTCGGACGACGAGAACGTTATCCAGTCCGTTGAATATTCCGCCGCCGGAGCCCGCCTGATTATTGTCAAAGGAACTGTCGTAAATCAGAGTGGTTGTATCGGTTCCGCCCGCCCAGATCGCTCCACCTCTGCCGCCACTTCGCGTCAGGAATTCATTTGCGCTGTTGCCTGTGAAGTCCGATTGCGAAACAAAATAGGTTCCACCAAATAGAGATACCGCTCCTCCGTTGACAGTGGATTTGTTGTCTTCGAAAGTGCTGCCGATCAGATTCATCGTTCCACCTTCGGAGTAGATCGCTCCACCCTCGTCGGCAAAATTGGCGGTGAAAGTCGAATCGAGTACGAGCACAGTACTCGCGTTGTTGTAGATCGCACCGCCCTGCTCTGTTTCAAACACCTCCCCGTTGCTGATGAAATCGTTGGAGGTCAGCCTCAACGTGCCGCCACCTTCCATCAATATCGCGCCGCCTTTTTGCGCATTACCGTTAACGAAATTCAGGCCGGAGATAACAACTTCCTGATCGGTGTTAACGTCAAAAAGACGGCTCTGGTTTGCGCCATCGAGCGTCACACCAACGCCATTGCCACGGATTTCAACTGCCTCAATGACGGGAATCGCCGTGCCGTTGATCGGAATCACCTGACCGTCGAGCGAGGCATCGAAGACAATTTCATCGAGTCCGAATGTTCCGCCGGAAGCATCCCCGAACGGGGCGTTCGTGTTTGCAGCGACCACAGCTTCACGAAGTGAGATCAGGCCGTCGGGAACTGCACCATTGTCGATGACGGTATCGACCGTAAAGGTTGCTAGCAGATTGCGCGGCTCAAGCGGCGAATAGTCTGCTGTCTTTTGTTTGCGAGCCACGACCGAAGCACGTTTTGAGGTCTTGTGTCGTGCTAGAAGGCTGAAAATCATCACATCTATCCTTCATCAAACGCCGGCAGTTTTCGCATATCACATCAAAACCGGCTTGTTTTCATGTTATCCCTTTCCTTTATCGACATATTCCCTTCCGCGCTTCCGAGGCATCGCAATAAATCAGCGAAGTCAGCGCACAAAAAAAGCTCAGGAGAGCCTACTCCTGAGCTTCGTCGAACCGGATCGGAACGACACAACTATCCAAAACCAGTTTCAAACAGTAGTGACACCATGCCGTTGTTCCGGCTGAAGACTCAACATCCGCACCTGTCTTGTGTAGATCTCTACTCGTCATTAACCGCGACGGCGGCGGAACACGCAGGCTCCAAGGACTGAAAGTACCGCAAGAGAGCCGGGCTCGGGAACGGTGTTGGCGTGCAGGCGGAAGTCTTGAATCGAATCTTCCTGAGACCAGGCACCGGAGCCGCTCTGAAACGTAGCATCACCGCCACTGGTTACGTGAGCCCAGAGCCAGATGTCATCCGGGTCAAGTGTTGTATCGTTCCAGATTCCTACGTGGTACTTGGTTCCGGCCAGCATGTTGAAATTGATCTGTGCCGAGTAATCGAAGACCTGGAAGATGTTGAAGAGACTGATCCCTGAAAATGTACGGTTCACATTGTCGCCCACCGCAAAGCTGGCGAGCTGGGTGCCCGGGAGGCCTGAGCCGTCATCCGCGTAGATATTAATCTCGAAATTGTCATCGAAATCCAACGTCTGTTCGTTAGCGTAGACTCCTGTCCAGTCCACCTGAGTGACCACAGTTGTCGAGGCCAGAGTGACATCGTCGGCAACCTGAAAGTTGATCGCCTTGTCCGATCCGAAGCCGTTTCCAACTCCCGCCGCGCCGCCTGCGCCGTTATCAAAAACCAGATCTCCGTGCGCACTGCATACCACCCCGAAAACAAGTGCCAGCCCCAGCAATAAACCCGAATTTCTCATAGCTCTGCCTTTCATTGATGAAGTCTCAATCCCACTCGAAAAACGAACGAGCGTCTCAGATGCTAGTTGGAACGTTGACGTCTGACAGAATGGGGAAGACAGATCGCTTCCCGAAGGAGGTTCAGGGGAAGACGACCTTGTCAGCGCGCGCTGCATATAATTGAGGTGACAGTACCGAATTGATTGAACTGGTACGAAAAAAAACCCGTGTCGAATTTATCAGCCGTCTTTCGCGGGCAAGTTCGGTCTCACGCACGGGGGATTCCAGCCCACAAGCCTTCCACAGACTGACACCAGCAGGGAAGGAAGTTGTAAGGAAATCCATGACATTTCCGCGCATGGGCGCGAGCTGTTCGCGTGGCAAGAGCCCGTTTGCGCCGTGTGTTCCGGGGCCGCCGATCTATTGCAACGTTTATTCAAAATTCCCGGGCAAGTGACGTGGCGAACAACCAGTCGCCCGTTGGTGAACAGTCGAACCAGTTGCGATCTTTCGTTTGAACTGCCGTCCGGAAAGCCCCGTAGTGGCTCAAAGCAGGAACATCCTTCCTGTATGAACCCACCTCAAACGAACGGAGAAGTAACAACATGAGATTCCTAACCCTTTTCACCATCTGCGCGTTTGCACTTCTGCAACCACTTTCCCAGAGCGCAGTTGCCCAGAACGAACAGGCGGTGATCGTAACGATTAGAAACACAGCACCATTGAGCGGCACGTTTCAGACTCCCGTCTGGGTCGGTTTCCACGGGGGCGAGTTCGACATCTACGACCGCGGCGTACCGGCATCTGATCTACCGATTCCCGGTTCTGTCGCACTCGAGCGCATCGCCGAAGACGGCAACACAGCAGAGCTCTCAATGGACTTTGACGTTGTTTCCCCGAATGGAGTCCAGGAAACTGTTTTGTCCAACGTACCCGGGCGTCCGCCACTGGCTCCGCGTGATCGCGTGGCCCGTCTGTACAGGCTGAATCCCGATGAGCATCGCTACTTCAGCTATTCAAGTATGGTCATTCCCAGCAACGACGCATTTGTCGCCAACGGAAACCCATTGGCACATCAAATCTTCGATGCATCCGGCAACTTTGTCGCCCAGAGCTTCAATGTGAACGGTGACGAAGTCCTCGACGCGGGAACTGAGATTAACGACGAGGTACCGGCAAACACCGCGTTCTTCGGGCAGATGGCTCCGAACACCGGCGTTGATGAAAACGGCAACGTCATGTTGCACCCCGGCTTCCTTCCCGCAGCCGCTGGCGGAATTCTCGCTGATCCGATGTTTGCTAATGCAGATTTTCTGGCAAGCAATTATCGCAACATGGTCGTCCGCTTCGGCCGGCTTAATCTGAACCGCTCGAACCGTTTCAACGGCATGCTGACCACAGATGCGGAAGTCGATCCACCAGTCGTTGACGGCATTCCATTCGGATTCGGCCTGACGCGAACCAATACAGCTAACGAAAGCCTTTCGTATCTGATCTTTGCCACCGGTTTAAGTGGACGTCCAACAGCAGCCCACTTGCATGTTGGACTGGCGAACACGAACGGCCCCGTCGTTGTTGACCTGATCGAGAACGGCCGGCTCTTCGGATTCCAGGGTCAGTTCTTCATCTTCGGTGAAATTGATGCCGACGCTCTCGTCGGACCGACAGCCGCAACCGCAGCTCCGTTTGATACGCTTCTCGCCGAACTCGCAACGCGAGGCATCTACGTGAACGTTCACACGGCACAGAATCCTGCGGGTGAAGTTCGCGGCCAACTGTCGTTTACTCGATAGTCAGGTAGCAATCTTGAAGTTGCTTGGTCTTTGAATTGCTAATGAGAAAACGCAGGATCGTTTCTGTTCCTGCGTTTTCATTTAACATCATTTCGAAATTTGCGAACGGCTTCACAATTTGAGGATCACTCGGGGTCAAATATCGCCTCTCCAACCATGCTGATTCCCATCGGAGACAACTGATACGGACGATTCCGACTCTGGCGGAAAATCAGATTTCGTTCTTCCAGCTCTTTGGTCAGACTGCGAATTCTGGCTTCGCTTGCGGCAACATCTCTGGCCAACTCTTTCAGGCTTTTCGGTTCGTCACGAATCGACTCAAGAACCCTCTGGGTCAGCTCATTGATTCCGTCTTCGTCCGCCAACTGGCTCTCTTCCTGCTCAAGCTGATCCGAGAAGAAAGTCAGTCGATCGAATGCCCTTGTCGTCAGATAGCCGGCAGTGTGATAGGCAAGTAGTTTTTCATGCCCGGGTGGATTGGTCGCCAGCATCTGATGAAAACGCCGCGCAAGATTTTCTCTCAGCAGTGCCTTCGCATCGTCCAGTTGTGTTGAAACATGCAGGAAGTGGCTGTCCGTCATCAGCTGACTTGCGTGATCAGCCTGAATTACGTTCTCAAGAGAAACGAGTCTGCTGATCCCCCGAATAATCCTGCCGACGATTTCCACTTGTGACGGGTAGATAATCGGCTGAGGAAGATCGTCTTCCCCTTCCCGCAACGTGAAGTTTTTGGGAACACTGTCCTGAGTCTGGGTCGCGATTTCGCGCAAGTATCTCGTTTTTCGAATGCTGGATCCCAGCCAGAGGATAAAACTGAGCGACAACACGGTACCCGTGACAACCGTTACGACAAAGACCAGCAGCTCCTTAAGTCCTTCATACCAGGCTTTGTCATGCTCCGCTTTGAATCGTTCGTAGAACGACGTGTCTTCCAGCTGAAATGGCTCTCCGGCGCTGATGCCTAGCTGGCTTCGAATATCCGCCCGCGCGCGCACGATCAGCTCGAGGGTCTTTTCGATCGCAGAGTCAGTGACATCCAGCGATGCGATCAGATACGCGTCAGCAGAAAAAGTCGTTGCGTCATCATTGTCCGGGTAATAGCCGCGAAAACCTGAACTTGAAATGTAGAACTGATGATCCTGAATCAGGTTCTGAACCATCTCCGGATCGATACTTGCGAGAGCTGTTTTTCGAACGCTGTTGCCGCCCACCAATCGCTGCGTTTCCAGATAACGTTTGACGCTGGGAAGTGGAGCACCGGCAATCGTAAACACAACAGCCGGACGCTCATTCTCATCGCCGCCGTTCGTCAATTCCTCGAACGCCGTTTGAAAACCGATCTGCTGCGTAACGGCAGGATCGAGTGCTGCGGTAATCAGAACGCCCTGGGCAAACTTCTGTGTTCCGCTTTGTGGAGGCCCGATAGCAACCCTGGCTTCAGCAAAGAACCCGCGCGCGTAAATGGCGTAAAGGCTGTTTGCTTCCTTGCTATAGATGATCAACCTTGGAATCTCATCAGGAACGTCTGTGACTTCCTCTCCCTCTTCAAACTGCTCCTCCCAGTGATCGCGAACGTAAGTTTCCCATCGTTCGACGTCGTAGAGAATGTGCAGCCGTTCTGAGTACAACGGGCCCACCGCGCGTACTCGTTTCTTCTTTTCCTGATTGATCGAGGAATTCAGTGTGTCCCACTGCGTCAGACCCATTGAGTGCTGGGCGTTGGATACGCGGTCCAGATTCCACTGCCCGCCTGATCCCTCCCGATTGAGAATATCGATATCCGGTTCCCGGCGTGACCGGTCTTCGAGGTTCTTGCCGATCTCGATGTAGAACCCACCCGGAGACCCGGACCAGAATTCGTAACTTGTAGGAAAGAACTTTCTGGCAACGTTGGTCAGAAAGTTCTGATTCGGATTGACCGCTTCAACGATTGCGTAGTAGCTGAAAACGGTCAGCGCCACGGCAAGAGCGACAAGGAGATGCTTCAGCCGGTTTCGAGTAAATATCTCGGCAATGCTGGAAGTGGGATTGTCCATTTGAAACGACCACCGGGTTAAACGCCAAAAAGACGGGACTCCGGCAATGTTTTGGACCGGAAACCAGGGCCTTCAGACTACAACTTCGCGAGTATCGTTTTGGCATGAGAAAAGAGAGCCCTAACTTCATAGTGAATCAGGGTTTCCGTATGTCAACGGTTTGCAGGAGTTCCAGGCTCGAATCGCCGACAAAGCAGCCATAAAACGCCGAGAACGACATGCATAACCGGACTAGTGCCAGATAGCCTTCCCCATCAGAGCCGGCGTTTGCCGGAGAATCAAATTTGCTTACGCCGATGGGTCGCTATCAATAAGGGCTACTGGTCGTTGCAAAATGCCGTGAGTAAACCCTCTGCATAACGGTCCAAAATCGCGTCGCCAGCCAGATCAGCAATTCGTGTCAGTGACTCTGCCGCTTCCGAAGCTTTCCAACCGGATGAGCAAAGGCTCAGCCAGGCCGACTTTAGATCGCCTGCTTCAATCGCTTCGTCAAATCCCTGCTTCACCGACCCTCGATCTAACCAGATAGGTTTCTTTTCAACTTTGGCCATCTCCCCGGGGGCAAGCTCATAAGAACAGAAGTTCGCCACAGTTTCTTCGTTGTACGGCGGCTGAGGCAAACTCCCGTTGTAGATTGAATGATCAGCACAGGCTGAAAGGGGAAGCTGGTCGCGATAATACTCGTTGAGATATCCCTCATAGTCGAAGCCATATTGTTCCCGGAAATCGGCGACGCGATCCGTTTCGCTATATTCAAGCAACTGTGACGCCTGCTCAAATTCATCGTCCAGCTCTTCTTCGTCGCCGGCAATATTGAAGAGGATGTAAGCCTTAACCTGATCAACGGACAGGGCGATTTCACGAATATGATTTGATTCCGGCGCGTAGATCACATAGCTTCCGCTATCCGGGGCGAACCAATGACGCCAGTAGCCGATGATCACCTGACCAAAAGTGGACCATAACGGAATCATGCATGGCGGGTAAGGATTCTCTGTCCACGTGGTGAACGCATCCAACTCGATTCGCAGAAATTTCTGAAGCGTCCCGTTGACCTTCAGGTCGCTTAGAATCGGCCAGTATTCATTCGCATCCATCGCTTCCCCATTGCGACTGTTTAATGCGTAATTACTACGCGAGAGCTGTACAGGGCTGATCAACTCACAGGCGAAGCGATCAACCCATATTGATCGCGGGCCGATGTCGCTGCAAAACGTAGTCGTTCGGTCGTTGTCTGGTTCCAAATCGACATCAAACTGAACGTCTCGATTTCATTGGAGAAGTTGCTCAACCGAAGCGTTTCGACTGCGTTGCCTGAAGTTCCAAATTCCTCGATCACTATCGTCCCGGAACTTCGATTGGCTTGGCCGTTCAGATCCAACTGGATCACGAGGTCGTTGGCTTCACGATAAAAGGCCAGGTCATCCTCAAGACTATCGAATCCAAACTTGCCCTGGATGTGTAACGTATCGCCTCCATCCGTCTCCATAATCGTATCGGTGCCATCGCCGGTCCGGTAAAAATACAGATCATCACCGGTCCCCCCGGAAAGCTCGTCATTTCCGCCAAGGCCTTGAATGAAGTCGTTACCACCAGCGGCTCTGATTTCGTCGCCGCCATAGCTACCGGTGATTTGGTCAGCGTGCTCTGACCCGAAGGCTCGCGTATTCCGATTGGCGAACGCATTCTTGGCCAGAATGACCTCCTGCGTTGGACCGGGGCCAAGCAGATAGCTGGACTCTCCATCACGAAGGTCAATCACGGCGCCACGATCTGAATTCGTGGCTGATATATCTCCGAATTGAGAGAAGCCGCCGTCGTGTGTGCGAATGAACGATGAATTGTCTTCGCCCAGCCTCGGTCCGGAATTGGCAAACAAAGCGTTTCCATATCGGGACTTGAGGTAGGCAATATCCCAGTAACCAAAGGTTTCGGGGTAAGGCCTTGAGGGATCGGCAACAGGTCGTATTCCCACGACCGACTCTTCACGAGTCAGCTGACTCGAAAAATGTTTGATCCCCAGCGAAGTAGCGATTGCCTTGATGATATGAAAATGCTCGATTGAGCCTGACTGCATTTCGACATTGCCGCTGTAAAACTCATTGTCAAAAATGATGTCACCAAATCCATAGGATCCCGGAGCATGACCTACTGAAAGCTCGGTGGCGTCAGCAGAAAAAATCTGGATGTCGGCGCTCTCAGAATCACTCTCCTGAAATCTCAGGTCGAATCCAATGGTTTCCCGCCTGTTGAGAAAAGTCCGGATAGCGGATTTCACACTTTCGGCCACAGGAGCGAAACCTGTAAACCGGCCTGGCTCGAAATAGCCGGGCACCGAATCGGCGAAGCGAAACGTCACAGTGTTGTCGGACGCCAGTTCGGTGTTGGAGGCATTCCAAAACCGCCCGATATCGAGCAGTTGAAAGGGACCGGGTTCCGACTTGATGGTCGTTTGGGCCCAGCCGCTGACGGTTCCAGCACCAATCGCCCGAGCTGAAACAGCAAACCGGCCCTCCTGCAGCAACGCGGAAAACTCGGCATCGCCCAGTTGTCCGACATCCAACGTGTGTAACTGGTAAGCAGATCTCGTCTGGCCGTTGAGTTCGAAATCGGCTTCAGAGAAAACCTGAATCCGGCTGGCCGGGAAAGCGTCCAGTGAAAACAGATCGGCAAGTGTTACCGTCTGATTGGCCACGATCAGGGCCTGCCCATTAATGGCCTCAATCGTCGGCGGCACGTTGTCGACGACATCGAGCGTGTAATCACCTACCCGTCCTCGAACCACCATGTGATGGGTGCCCGTGCTCTCAGCCTGATAATAAAACCTACCCTCGTCGCCCGTGACAATATTCCGGATTTGACCATCGGGCCGGCGCAAGAAAAACGTCTTCTCCACCTCGGCTTCGATGCCTATGTCGTACCAGCCGCCTTCGACTAAATCGATCTTGATCCAATCGATATCGCGGCTGATTTCCAGACGTCCTATATGGTTCGACCGTGAGTTGGGCGTCAATGGTAACTGGACGCCGGTTGACGGACCCGTTGGCGCGTCGTCAAGGTAATCGAGAATTTGAGTAACGACTCGATAGGTCCCCGTTGCAGGGCCAATTCCAGAAGCAGACAACAGATAGCTTCCAGTTTGAGGCGCTGTAAATGCGAGGCGGGCATCGCGCCCTCGACCGCCATTGTTATTCGAGGCCAGTAAACCTGTGCCATCCTGGTACAACCGGAGATTCGGATCGGCCAGAGTTCCTTGACCTGACTCCAACCCCTGTTGATCAAACTGGTAGGTCCAACCCTCGACCAGTTGGAGTCGAAAGGCATCGCGGTCGAACGGTGTTGCAATGATGTTGCGGCGACTGGAAAAACCGCCAAGCGTGATCCTGGTGTCGGACGTCTCGGGAACCTCGTATTCCGATACCCGGATGAAATGCTCCCCTTCGACGGCTGCAAAAGCGTGACCAGCGGAAACGAAGAATGTGCCGGCGTTCAAAGTGGTAATCACTTCCTGACCGAATCGTCTATCTTCGCTGAGAGAACTGGATGCCGGAGCTTCGAACTGCGTCTCCATAAAGTCGCGAACTGGCGGGTTACCAAAGGTCAACTCCACCTGATAGGAACGGCCGGCTTCCAGATCGATCCGATACCAGTCCACATCGGGAGTAGGTTCACCGAATAGATATTGAGGATCGAAATCACCGGTAAACCACTCTCCAAGGGTTAGTGTGCCGGTCGTGGTTTCATCAGCTGGCAAGTCAGAAGAATCGTGCGACATGGAATACCGAAGAGAGAAAAGGAAACGGCCGGGAATTGCAACCCGCGTATCGATGACATGCGACGGCTTTAAGTTCCATTTATCGTAGGTGCCTGCAAAATCCAATCAAGCTGAATTTGCTCCCTTACGACGGGCTGAAACGTTGTCACGAGACTCGAGCTCAATCGACGCTGTCATTCCGGCTCTTATGTGGCTGCCCCAACCACAGATAATGCAACGATGACCGGAACAAAGGATATGTCTCTCCGCCTGTAAATCTGAACTATGCCGCGTGACGTTTGATGAAAATGACGATTTGTTCCCCATCAACCCGCCGCCGTATCGAATCGACGTCAACAGTTAGAAACCCCTTTAGGCCACATCACCAACAACAGGCATGTCGGCGGACTGATGCGTCGCTAGTGTTCCATTTTTCGAAGAATGTGAGAGTCAGGCGGTTGGTCATAGAAAGGTCGAGGCACGCGACGTCAAGCGCGATTGCAACCGCGACAAGATCTGAACCCAAAACCCAAGTCTCTGCGAAACGAGTCTTTAGTTTGTCCAGCTCAGATTTACACTGGGCTCGCTAGACGGCGTCACTCATATTTGGATCCTCCATTACAG
>JBCCFB010000083.1:0-23304 GCA_039029995.1 Planctomycetota bacterium | reverse complement strand
ACGAGGATGATGGACACAGCGGAGAAGCTGGCACAACGCTGGCGACCGAAGAACATTCTAGGGGCGATATGGCTGGGCGAGCGACGACACATGGATCTCGGCTGAGCCCGACACCTGGAACAGGAGCACCAGACAACGAGTGGAGCCACGTAACTGCAAGTATCCGCTCCTGGCAGATGACAAACCCTGCGTATCCCGGACTTAACACTGCAGAACCCGGCGACGTGATTGTCGCCGTCAACAATATTCCAACACCAACTGGAGCCGCACTGAGGCAGGTATTGGCAACTGTCGGCTCGACGGGTGGAGCCTGCACGGTTTCGCTGCGAAATATTCGCAATGGCCAGGTGGAAAACTGGTCCGTCCGCGCAACGATGGGCCCTAATCCGAACCCGAATCCTAATCCCTGGCCACCGAATCCTAATCCAGGACCTGGACCTGGACCGATGCCCGGAGGCAATTCCTACGAACTCGGGATCCAGGGGAGCCTGACAGGTAACGGACTGCGCGTTACTGCAATCACTCCCGGCGGACCTGCAACCCAGATACAAAATCCATTTACCGGTCAGACCGGATACATGGAGATCAATGATGAAATCGTCAGCATCAACGGTATGCCGATTCGTACCGCTCAGGACTACCAGAATGCGATGGCCAATCTGGCTTCGACCGGCGGCCGCGCAAGCCTCGGAATTCGAGACGTAAACACCGGCCAGATCGTCGAGTGGATTGCGATAGCCAGTCCGGTTTTCGGACCAGGACCAGGACCAGGACCGGGACCAGGACCGGGACCAGGACCGGGACCAGGACCGGGACCAGGACCGGGACCAGGCATGAGCGGGCGCGTGCACGTCCTCATCGCGGGAATGATGGACGGGCGCATCGATGCCAGCGTTACCGCCAGTACAGACGAGATGCGGAATATCGTGAGCAATCAACTGGGAAGCGTTCTCGGTTCAAACGAATTTCTTGTAGGCGGCGAGTATCAATGTTCCGCTCAAGGAATTCTCACCGCAATCGATCGCATGCAGGTCGGCCCGAGCGACTCTGTCTTCGTTTATTTCATTGGCCACGGTGCGTTTGATCAGAGCCAGGGCGGCCACTTTTTCGACTTCCCTGGAAATCAAGGTGACCTGCCCCGCAACATGGTTTCGTCCCGCCTTCAATCAAAAGGCGCACGCCTGACCGTCCTGCTTTCGGAAGCGTGTAATCAGGACGGAGTTGCCCAGGTACAACGGATGATGGCGATCCAGGGTGGCGGATTCGGCGGCGCTGCCGCTCCACCGCAGACTCTGATGACGTTGCTTACCAGTGCTTCGGGAACTGTAGACGTGAACTCATCAGACTACGGCCAACTGGGCTGGGGTAATGCATCGGGCGGTTATTTTTCCCAGGAACTTTTTGGCCTGCTCCAGGCACAGAATTCAAGTCCTTCGTGGCCTGCGATCATCAATCAGGCCGGTCAGGCGGCGAATCAGAGATTCCTCAACATGAAGCAAAGCCAGTTGCAGCAGTTCAACCAGAACCCTGCGCTGCTCAACGATCCTCAAAAGCTGACATTCAAACAGCAACTTGAAAATCAGTCTCAAATGACTCCTGCGATTTTCGCAATGAACGTTTACTAACCGAATCACAGTTAGCGATTGAATTCGCAGCTAACGAAATTAAGAAGAATGGCAAACCAGGGAACAAAGGGAACAAGGTACACAGCGATGTCACGTATATTTCGTCCGCTTGGATTATTCACCGCCGCACTACTCATACTCACTGTTGGCTCATTTGCCGCGGCGCAGCCGGTTGATTTCGCCGGCTCATCGAATGCAGCAGGTGCGGTTCAAAATCCCGGTGGTCCGACTGCGTTTGCCAGACCTGCCGGCAATCAGGCGTATGACCTCGGCTTTTCGGGGTCCGTGATGCCTGGAGTCGGTATCCAGATCCAGTTTGTCCAGCCCAACGGCCCGATGTCTCAAATGACATCGGCGACTAATCCGGCTCTCGGAATCAACACCGCTGAGCAGGGCGACATCATCGTCGCCGTCAACAATGCTCCTGTTCAGTCAATGCAGGCGTTACAGGCGGCGCTGGCCGCCAGCGGTGGTCGTTGCACGATTACCCTGCGCAACGTCAGGACGGGTGCAAACGAACTCTGGAACGTCATGGCGATGCCTGTTGCCGGCCCGATGCAACCAGCGGTCGTCTATTCACTACAGATCGGCGGTCAGGAAGTTCCCGGCCAGGGAATTCGCATCCAGAGTGTGACGCCCGGCGGAGCAGCGACTCGTATGGCGGACCCGTTCAATCCTGCCGGGCCGCCGATGCAGATGGACATCGGTGACATCATTACCTCGGTCAACGGAATGCCGACCCGCTCCGGTGCAGAGTTTCAGGCAGCCATGCAGACCCTCGCGGTTTCAGGGGGACAAGGCCAGTTGACTTTGATTGACGTTCGAACCGGTCAGATGCGGACATTTAATTTCGTCGCAGTGCCAACCCCGGCAAACAACCCGGTGCCTAACCCGCCCGTGCCGAATCCGCCGGTTCCTAACCCACCTATGCCCAATCCCAATCCTAACGTTAACCCTAATCCAAACCCCAACGTTAACCCCAATCCGAATCCTAACATTAACCCGAATCCGAATTCAGGTCCTCAACTCGATCCGAATTCGCCGCGAAAAGTTCACGTTGTCATTGCCGGGCAATCGGGAACTGCGGAAACGGCCTTCAATTCGATCGTCGAAATCAGTCTCCGCGAGTTGGAGAACATGCTGGGCCTTTTCGCGACCAGCGACAACAACCAGTCCGGTCAACCGGATTTCCTGGGCAGCAAAACGATTCTGAGAGGCGATCAATGTACCGCGCAGAATATCAAACAGACGTTGATGAACCTGCCTACTAATCCCAACGACACGATTTTTTTCTACTACGTCGGACATGGAGCAAACGACACCAACGGACACTATTTCCAGCTTGCACAAACGGGTGGATTCGACCTGCCAAGACGCGAAGTAGCGCAGATCATGATGCAAAAAGGAGTACGCCTGTCGGTGCTGGTTTCCGGCTCCTGCAACCAACCCGGACAAATGGCAAGGGTCGAGGCCAGAGCAAGTGTTCGAAACACCAGGATCAACGGACTTACCGGGCTTGAGGATCTCCTTCTCAACTACCGCGGTTTCATTGATTTGAACTCGGCAAGCGAAGGCCAGTACGGCTGGGGCGACAACACGTCCGGCGAGTTCTTTTCGTCTGTCTTCGCAACCAGCTTCGGAACGAGCGGTGGAACTGACTGGCAGACCAAGCTCACGGGAATCGGAACCCGTGCCAATGAACTGTATCAACAGAAACGTCAGGAGGCAGTCAATTCAGGCGGAGCGCCGGTTCAAATGCAACAACAGCTTGAAATGACTCCTCGTGTCTATTCCATGCAGGTGCAACGGGATCCTTACAACGTAAACATGGGACCTCGAGTCGTTACGCAGACGACCTACTACAGTGTGGTAGTCCCCGGCGGTTAAATCCGCATTAACAAGTCCGCATTGACCAAGCGCATTTCGAGATAGCCCCTGATGGCGTAACAGGTTGACGGAGAACTGAAATGTCTTTGAATCCCGGATCGTTAATCTACCGACATGTCTCGCGTGTTCGTTCCTCGCGTGTTCGTTCCTCGCGTGTTCGTTCCTTGTGTGTTCGTTCCTTGTGTATACGCGTCTGGTGTGTTGGCGCCTTGTCTGTTGGCGTAATGATGTTGCCCTGCGCTCAAGCATCGGCAAACCCACTGTCGAGCGGTGGTCTGCAGGAGACTACCTACACGCTGCAGTTCAAAGGTGCGGAAAGACCCGGTCAGGGCATCGAGATAACCGAGGTAACCGCGGACGGCCCGCTGACAAAACTCAGGTATACGTCCGCGCCTTCGTTGGGAGACCAGTCAATCAGCGCGGGAGATCTGATCGTTGAGATCGATCGGGTCGGCATTCGCAATCTGGCGACCTTCCGGCGACAGATGGCCGCGCTGGGGGATAACGACGGAAGCGGCGAAATCCTGGTCAAAAGACGCGACGGATACTACTGGCGATATAACGTCAACGCTGTTCCCGTAGCTCCTCCAACACCACCTGCGCAAGATGATGACGATGAAGATGAAGAAAACCTACCGACCGTCCGTACGGTAACCGACAACGACTCAGCACGCCGGGTTCATTTTCTCATTTGTGGCCAGTCGGGCACGACGCGCAAACACTTTAACGACAGCATCACGACCAGCATCGACAACATGAATGGTCTCATCGAAGCGCAGGTACATGATCATTTCATCGGTAGCACGACGGTTATCCGGGAATGTACCGCCGCGAAAATTCGCGATGCTTTGCGAGACCTCTCGGTAGGACCAGATGACACAATCTTCTTCTATTACACCGGTCACGGACAATGTGACCGCAATAACCAGCATGTATTCAGCCTTCGCCAGACCGGCGGTTATGACGTCATGCGGAATGAAGTTGAAACTGCGCTCAAGGGCAAAAGCGCGCGACTGACGGTAATGATCACCGACTCATGCAATGTCTATCTGACTGATCCGTATCCAATGCGGATGATGATGCAGTACAGCGTCGATGCGCGAACGGAAGAACGCACCGAATTCACCGGCTTTGAAAGGCTGCTGCTGAATTTCAGTGGCGTTGTCAGCCTTAACAGCGCCGACGTCGACCAACGTGGCTGGGGCAATCGGAGCGAAGGAGGCATCTACACCAGCGCATTGATTTCTGGCCTGAAAAATCCGATCGAAACGACTCAAACTGAAACTGCTGCGACGGCGCTGACTGCCTCTGAAGTTTCCCCATGGCGTCTGACGCTCAATGCGATTGCTGCGGCGGCAAATTCGGACTTTCAAACTCGTCGCCGTACGGCGATGCACGGCGACAACTGCCCGGACAACTTGAAGAAGCAGACCGTGATGACTCCGATCGAATTCCAGTTTTCCATCGCTGAAGACCTCTACAACTTCACGTTCCCCACAGCCGGGCGACAACGTTATCAGAAGTAGACAGATTCGCGTTCTACTGGATTCGCCCTTCTGAGCCTGAATCTTGCGCCGGTCAGGTGACCGGCGCGACTCAAGAAACTTTCAAGTTTTCTTTCACCTACTGTGGACGACCCACGCGGCAATTCAAAGGCTGCGCACGCTTCATTCCTATCCAGCGTGATTGAGTATCATGACGCTCAAATGATGTCATACCCCGGGAGGTATGTACTAGATCGAGAATCAGGTTGTCGATGTTTCCTGTCCAGCAGCGCGTGCGAGCTTTAAATACATTTATCAACTTCACTTCTGGTCATAAGCAAACAACTTGGGGAACGGAACGAGCCGCCAGGGAAGACCGGGACAGTGGCGATTGCAGGGAAAAATGCGCAAGCATAGACTCCTCAACCACTTCCAGGCCGAAGTGACGACTTCGGCCACTGCCTTGCATCTATCTTCCCCTTTTTTCGCGCGCGACGGGCTGTTGATCAGGAAGGTCGCTGCAGTGAAAAGTTTCATTCCATCCGCGAAAAAACAGCCGGTGTGGCAGCAGTTTAGCCGCCGTGTTCTTCAGCTACATTTTCATCAGCGCCGTGTTCTTCAGAACCGTGTGATTCGGAATTCTGTCGCGGAGCAGGCTCGCTGTTGCAGCCGGCAAGGTACTCGATCAGGTCACGAATTTCAGTTTCCGTCAGGCTGTTGACAAGGTCTTCCGGCATGGACGATTTGCCTTGCTTACGGCCTTCAATGTCTTCCTCTGCAATCCACGTTACATTTGCGTCCTTGTCAACCAATCGCAAGCGCCCGTCAACGGAATCTGTGACGATGCCCGTCAGTGTGTCTCCATCAATGGTCAGGATGATCTGCTGTGTGAAACCGTCAGCAATGTCTTTGTTCGGATTAACAATTGAGTCGAGCAGATATTCACGGTCGCGTGTCAATGCGATTCCCGATAAGTCAGGCCCGACTTCGCCGCCATTTCCGTTGACCATGTGGCAACGCAGGCAGGACACTTCTGTTTTGTTTCGAAAAATGTCACGCCCGCGATCGGCGTCGCCACCGAACAGAGTGAACTCATAGACCGCTGACGGGTCCTCTTCATCAGCCAGTTCAGCAGCAAGTGCTTGGAGCGGCTCGCTAAACTCTGCTTCCCGGTTGCGCGCTGCGTTGACAATATCCAGTCGGATTTCAGCCACGGAGCCCCGAATACCTGTGATCAACTCGAGCAGTTTCGTTCCGGACTCTTCACCGGCCATCTGCCCCAGAGCTTCTATGGCCATCTGGGTTCTGACGCGGTTGGCACCAGGGTCGTCTGCTTCCAGAAGCGATTGGATCAACTCCATTGCAAGTGCTTCGTCGATCTGGGCTGCAACCTGGCAGACAGTCCCCGCAAACTCCCCGTCGGTTTCCTCGATGGCTGGTTTCAACTTGCGAATCAATTCGTCCAACCCGACGTGGTTCATCTCGGCAAGACTCAGCAAAACCGCGGTTCGCGTCTGCGCGTTTACTTCATCATCGAGCAATAGCTTCTCGAAAGAAGCAACCGTCGTCGTCAACCCAAGTCGTCCTGCCGATTCGATCGCGGCATTAAGGACGTTCAATCGCCGCGAAGAGGTGATCGGCTCAAAATATTCTTCCAGTGCTTCACGAGCATGCGATGCATCGCGATTCTCGAGCGGTCTCCAGTCGCCAAGCAGCCAGTCTTTAGGTGACGGCGATGCCCACTCTCCAAGCATTTTAAGCGCGTCGATCCGGCGAGCCGGGTCTTGAGTCTCATCGGCTGCAAACGCCGCGAGTCGCCTCGCGTTTTCCGGCAGGCCGACACGGAAATTAGCATTCAAAGCACGTCTGACAAATGCGTCGCCGAGGCCGATCTGATCTGACTCAGAGTTTGTCGATGCGACTCGCCCGAGACACGACGCCAGCTCTTCCATAGCGTCCGTGACCGGCAGGTCATGAACCGCCCTGGCGGCCTCAAGAACGACGCGAGGGTCCTCATCTAACAGGAATTCGCCAATGTCCAGTTGCTCACAAACAGCCGCTGCCTCCTCCCGCGTAACACAATAAAGGATGGAGTCAGGACGGTGCAGTTTGCGCAGAGCGACCACGAACGCCAGCCTGAAATCGGATGATGAAGAAAGGGTGCCGGCCATCATTGCCTGTCGCGGCACCGGCTCAAGACGTGCCAGAATTCCTGCCAGCGCCATCGCGCCGGCATGCCGCAGCATGGGGTCATTGCCGGAATTATCTTCAATGAGCTTTACCACAGCTTGAATCGAAAGATCATAGCCCACCTGAGCCATCGCCATTCCTGCGGCATACTTCACGCGCAGGTCTTCGTCGTTATAGATGTACTCCCGAAGTACAAATTCGATTTCGTTTGAACGTGTTTCACCGATCAGGCTGGCCAGCTGCGCGCGGAAATCGGGCGAAGAATAGCTCGACGTTCGAGCAATCTTGTTGAACTTGTCGTCCGAAATCTTTGCGCCTGTCCGTCGATAGATCTGGCCGAGCCCCCAGAGGGCGTGTAGATCCGAAAACAGGTTTTCCGCTTTCCCGATCGAGTCAAGAAAAACCTCTTCTCCGTTTTCAAGTGCTGCAATCGCGAACTGGGCTTTCTGGCGCACACGACGATCAGCATGCGCGAGCAGCGGCACGAGCGCATCGGACTCCTCGGGAAAGTCGTTCAATAGTTCAAATACCTGCCTTCGCTCTTCGGCGCGGGACTCGTCCTCGAACGTGTAAATCCGTCCCTTGTTTTCTCCACCCCAGCCGAAAACCCAGTCGGAGATATAAAGACGACCATCCGGTCCAAAGTCAACGTCAGTCGGCAGAATCTGCCAGAAGGTCTGATCCATGTCTGCGACTTCCCAGAACGCACCTTTGCGGTTACAGCGAAACGTACGTACTCCGCTGACGGTTGCGTTTCCGCGGAAGTCACAAATGAAGAACCGGTCCTTAAAAAAATCAGACATTCCGGTTCCGGGATAATAGGTCAATCCGGATGGCCCATCGGTGATATTGGCGACCGGCGGCACAATATACGCGGGAGTGCTTTCGCTATACGGCTGCCAGATCTTTTCCTGATTAAATGGCCCGCGATCGGGCAGGTACTGGTAGTACATCCGCCATCCGGAATCCCCCCCCGGTGCGACAAAAACCCAGCGCGCCTTGTCGCCGCTATCGGAGTTGTTGTCCCCGGTAAACAGGTTGCCATAGTCGTCAAAGGCGAGTTCCTGAGGATTGCGCAGGCCAGTTGCGATGACCTGAAGATCTGAGCCGTCCAGTTCACATCTGAACACCGCGCCCGAAGCAGGATCTTTGAGCCGACCATCCGCGGTGACAACGTTGTACCCGCGATCACCGATACTGAAGTAAAGCCTTCCATCGGGACCGACGATCAACCCGTGCATATCATGACCACGGAACGCAAACCGGACTCCATAGCCTGAATGCAGAGAGTCGCGGGAATCAGCGACTCCGTCACCATCTTTGTCCTTTAAAAGAAACAGGTCAGGAATACTGGTGTAGTAGACATTCTCACCGAGCGCGAGGACTCCGGCACCTGTCCCCATTTCGATCGCGTTAAAGCGATCTGCAAAAACCGTGGAGGTATCGGCTCTCCCGTCGCCGTCGGTGTCTTCGACAAGTCGGATCCGGTCATCATGTTGGGTGTACCGTCGATCGGCATCTTCGATGTATCTTCGAATGTAGGCAATCCTGTCCTCGACAGTCTGTGCGGCCAGATCATCATTGAGCCAGTTGCCGTGACTGCGATTGTCTTCCACGCCGCGACTTTGCCGGAACGTCTCACACACATAAACGCGACCACGTTCATCGACGAAAAAAGCGACCGGATTTGCGACGTCCGGTTCGGCGGCAAACAGCTCAATTGCAAGCTCATCTTTTGGCCAGACGAAAGTCTCGATCGCCTGAATACCTTCGTCACTTGCGCCGACGACTTGCGGCTCATCAGGTGCTGGAGTTTCCTGCCCGAACGCAACAGGACAAAAGATGCTAAAAGCAAAGAAAATCACCAGCAGGAACGACTTCCCGAACAGGAAAGATTTCATGGTGAATGCAACCTCAGGATCTGAAACCGAAAGAAAGAACTATTGTACTCGGAGTACAAGGTAGTCCCCGAAACTCTTAACGCTGCTTGCTGCCTTTGCGTTTCTTGTAGTTCGGGTGATCCACCTTATCCATCAATTCGTATAGAAAACGGCTCGGGATTGTATCTCTCGCTTTGCCCCATTTCCGCCTTGTCAGAGAAAGAGAAAGCGTCAGATACTCTTCCGCACGCGTTACGCCGACGTAACAGAGTCGACGCTCTTCAGCGACACCGGCTTCATTATCTTCAAGCGATCTGTGGTGCGGCAGAATCCCTTCTTCCAGACCAACCATGTAGACCTCTGGAAATTCCAGCCCCTTTGCGCTGTGTAAGGTCATCAGCATGATCGCATTTTTTTTCAGCTGCTTTTCTTTTTCATTGTCCGTGTCCTGATCACCCAGTAGCAGCTTGTCCAGAAATTCGGTCAGATTGGGATCGCGTGTCGATTGTTCGTATTCGCCAAGAGAGTTGACGATCTGCTCGACGCCCGTCCAGCGAACTTCACGATCTTCAGGTTCGGAATAAAGACGGTCTATTTCTTTTCGATAGCCTATGGCTTGTATCAGATTTCTCGCTGTATCAACCAGTGATTGCGAATGACCGGCATCCCTGACATCGGCAATAGTGACCGCGAGGTTCTTCATGCCGCGCATTGCGTTTGTCGGTAGAACCGGCCCCGGTGCATCACCACTGACCACATCCCACAGTGCAACCTTCTGCTTTAGCGAATGGTCAAGCAGCGCCTCCGCAGACTTCTTACCAATACCTCGTGGAGGAGTATTCAGGATTCTCAGAACTGAAACTTCATCCGGTGACCCGTCCAGCAACCGCAGATAGGCCATAACGTCCTTGACCTCTTTCCGGTCAAAAAACGAGAGGCCTCCGACGAGGATGTAAGGAAGACGCGCTTTGCGGAGTTCCGTTTCAAACGGACGTGGTTGCTCATTGGTCCGGAACAGAATTGCAAAGTCACGAGGTTCACGTCCGGGCTCCTGCAGTCGCCTATCGATCGCGTGCACGATTTCGGCAGCCTCTTTCTGTTCGTTCGGAAACTGCAGAATCTGTGGAACAGGTCCGCCGGGCCTGGCGGCTCGAAGAACTTTGTCGTGACGCGTCTTGTTAAATTTGATAAGCGTGTTGGCAAAGTGAATGATCGATCCGGTACTACGGTAGTTGTCCTCGAGCCGGATCACTTTTGCATCTGGCCAATCCGATTTGAAACCGAGAATGTGCTCGACTTCGGCTCCACGCCAGCCGTATATCGACTGGTCATCGTCGCCAACGACGAACAGGTTACGATGTCCGTCTGCCAGAGCGCGTACGATCCGGTACTGGCTGCTGTTGGTATCCTGGTACTCATCAATCAGCAAATGGTCAAACCGGCCGGCTTCCTCTTCACGCACATCATCAAACTCACTGAACAGTTGCTCTGTCAGAAGCAACAGGTCATCGAAGTCGACAGCTCCGGATAGCTTCAGTTGTTTCTGGTAACGCTTGTATCCGATCGCCGCAACGTGCTGCTGGTCACTATCGCAGTCCAGCATCGCTTCCGCGGGAGTCATCGACTTGTTTTTCCATCTTCCGACCCAATAGAGCAACTGCGACGGAGCCAGCATGTTGTCGGACACATTGATCTCGCGCAAAACTGTCCTCGCGAGACCTTCCTGATCTCCGCTGTTGTAGATTACAAACCTTGACGGATATCCGAGCGTTTCGATGTGGCGGCGCAGTATCCGGACACACAGAGAGTGAAAAGTCGAAATCAAAGGGCGATCTTCGTCAGCTTTTTTCTGCTTACCTTTTCTGCGACTTTTGGGCCGCGGGACTTTGCGGGAATGCTTCAACAGATCCGTGATCCGCTGCTGCATCTCCTTGGCAGCTTTGTTGGTAAACGTAACGCCGAGGATCCGGTTCGGTTTGATGCCCTTGTCGATCAACCGTGCGATTCGATACGTGATGACTCTCGTCTTGCCGGTTCCGGCTCCCGCCAGAACAAGCGTCGGACCTGTCAACGTATTGACCGCATCTTGCTGTGGGGGATTCAAAGAAGGCATCGAATGGTTCTGACGTCCTGTTCGTGAGTGGCCGAATCATGGGTGGCCGAGAGTCGTTTCGGCGATCTATATGCTGATCGTACCACTGCAAAAAAGACGGAAAAGGGGGAGCTTCCCCGCTTCACGTCCTCTGCTCGTTTTACGTAAATGCCGCTGCCACAGAGCCATATAGAGTTCGCTATTGACCGTCTGTTTTGGCAATCTCTATACTGTTCGTTTACCACGAGCCCCTGTTTCCGGCTGGTTTTTCGCCGTTACCGGCAGCTGCGCTCGACGTGCATTTTTTGTGCGGCTTACAAACACTCCACCTGCCCGGATTTCCGCGGCGACAGCGTCGTAAAAGCGGCGTAGATAACATGTCGAAAAAGAAGCAAGAAATCGAAAATATTGACGATAACGAAATCGTAACATGGGCGGAAGAAAAGCTTGGCAATCTCAAGCCATACGCTTCGCAAATCGCCCTGGGAGCAGCATTGCTGTTCGCTGCATTTGTTGCGATCTCTTATTACATCGCATGGCGACAGGACCAGCAGGAAAACGAGTGGCGCGAGCTTAACGTCTCCAGCACCAGTGCCGCGATGAACGGTGACTCGTCCACACTCGTTGAGCTTTACGATCAGTTCCCGGACAAACCTGTCGGAATGTGGTCGCTCCAGCTAGCCGGCGACTTTGACCTTCGAGTCGGACTGCAAACGATCAACAGCGATCGTGAAGAAGGCCGTAAACTGATCGAGAAAGCCAAGGACAGTTTTCAGAAGATCATCGATGCCTCCGATTCCTTGAAATCAAACGAACTTGCAGATCGCTCTGTGTTCTCGATGGCTTACGCGTGCGAAAGCCTCGGCCAGTTTGACGAAGCCAAAGGTTTCTACGACCAACTGGCCGCGGACGATGATTCGATCTTTCAGGAAACCGCGCTTCGTGGAGCAGAACGCTGCACCAACGATACGTTGATCGCGATGTACAAACAGTTTGAAGAGTACGAGGACGAAGCCGCCCCGGGTGCTCTGACACCTGATCGTCCGCGAATCGATCTGCCTGACTTTGACTACGAGAATCTTGAACAACCGAACCTTGGCGGCGGAAGTTTCCAGCCCGGTGGCAACACCGCTGAAGAAGCCACTGAAACTCCTGTCGAGGTCGCTGCCGCTCCGGAGGACGCAGGCGGCAGTGCACCTGCACCTCCTGTCGATGAAGGTGGTGATGACGATTCAAATGGCGAAGACGGATAAGTCACCGCTGCGTCCGTAACCGGAGAACGGAATGTCAAACCGGCGGACAACTACTCAAATTCAATCGTCTGCGAAAACACGCCTTCGAGCGCTTTTGAACCGGCTCACACTGGCCCAGCCTCTTGTCTCGGTCTACGAGAAATTCAACAACCGACAGTCGCTCGGTGCGCGCGGAGAACGCGAGGCTGAACGGTATCTCCTCCGGCTGGGCTATATCATCGTCGCGAGCAGCTACTCCGACAAAAACGGCGAACTTGATTTGATCGCCGTCGATGGTGAGACGATTGTATTCGTCGAGGTGAAGACCCGACGAAGCGATTTTGCAGGTGAACCGGCCGAAGCCGTTGACGAGCAAAAGCAACGCCGGATAACAACGACGGCCACTCGCTTTCTGAAATGGAAAGGGCTGACAGAATACTCGAGCAGATTTGATGTGATTGCCGTCACCTGGCCGGACGACCACAAGCCGCCGGAAATCGTGCACTATCAGGATGCGTTCGAAGCAACCGGCCGCTTTCAGATGTTCAGCTGACAGACGTTCAGCCGAACCAGCAGGAAACCGCACCCGATGATTCCGGATTCGTGGTGACCGAAATCTCTCTACGACGGCGGATCTACCGGTTTTCTCCAAGCCACTCGATCAACCGCTCACGTGTTTTTGCAATGTCAGCGTCTCGCTCGGATTCATCCCAGGTCCAGGGAATATATTGCGACAACGCGAATTGGACGGGCTCTAAAGGGCGTGGCTGCCCCTCAAACTTATGAGGACCGGAAATACACGCGAGCCATTCATCCGATTCATCGACGCGAATGTTCCAGAGCAGGGCAGTCCATGTTTCACCTTCAGGGCCGGTTTCCTCAACTCGCTCTACGACTCTTGCAAACTTTGGCGGCTCAAGCAACTCATGAACAATGTCAGGCATTGCTTCAGCCAGTGCAAATCGCTCCCAAGTTTTGAATTCGTCGGGGATCAGGTCCAGCCGTCCAAGTTCCTCAAGCGACTGAAAGAAGTAGGCGATCGAGTCATAGTCTGCCGCGACGGCCAGAACATCCTCCGCGGAAACGTCGAAACCATTTTGCAAGGACGCAACGACTGAATGTCGCAACACCTCAACGGTCTTCAGATTCCGTGCTCGCTCGAGCAGTTCCTCTAATTGCGGGTCTCCCAGATATCCGGCAATCTTCAAATACGGAATCAATGCTTGAACGGCTTCGTAATCTTCGGTGTACCATTCGTCGGAGTCATCGTTCAAACCGGCTGTTCGCTCAACGAGCGGGGCGAGCACCTTCCGCACCCCGGAGCGCAACGGCATGAGATGCTCGGGCGTTATGCGTTCCCGATTCGTCGTAATCAACAAATCAGCCAGTGAGGAAACACGTTTAGGATCTGTTTCTTCGACCAGCAACCGCGGAAACAAAAAAGCAGTAGCTTCGTCGGGCATTGATTCAAGATCGAGAAATATCCGTGGCGCAGGTCGCTCCGGCCACCCCTTAATGGTCACGCAATTAACGAGAGCTTGTGCGCCTTCAATGGACCCCGATGAGGCGAGCAGGATTAGATAGCGGTCGGAACTGTACTCGTCTTCAGGCTGGTAGGCCTCTACAACTCTGGAAACGATAGGCTGGATCTGATGAGGCTTCATCTCCGTCAACATCCCCAGGATACTCTCGTTTGGAGTTTGCCAGTCAGGCGTCGGAAACTCGGCACGGATGACAATCTCCAGTAGTGCGACTACATCTTCCAGCTGCAAATCGTCTTCTGCACGCTGCCGGTAAAAAATCCGTGCAAGTTCGGTCAGTGCTTCGTCCCGGGCTTCAGAATCGTCATTCTGGCAGTGGCGCAACATGTCCGGATAGGGCGAACCTGCAGGAAACAATCGAAGTAATTCTTCAAACTCATCCTTGCGTTCACCGGAGTTCGCGGCCGCTACGCCACCCTCAACACTCTGCGGGGAGCAGTGCGGTGTCTGCCAGGCCCAACCGTTCACTGCAAATAGAGTAAACAGCAGCGAACACAGAAAAAGCGGATTCATGGAGTCTCCAATTCAAAGCGGCTAAAGCTGAAACCACACGTCGTCAGGATTTGCATTGCGGGTCTTTACGATTTCCAACCTTTGCAAATAGCTGATAACTTCCGCCAGTTCCTCATCCGGCCTGTCGAATGAATCGCTCCAGCAGATATTGTCGAGCCACTCAGCAGTGTCACCTTCTGATAGAGAATAACGATCAGCAATGAGCTGTACATTGTCGCTGCGTGTCTCAACGTTCTTGCAAAACCGGGATACGATCTCAAGGGCTTTGCGCAGCTCATCTGCGCGGGATTCAAGCAGGTCGAGTGTTGCGCAGATCATAAACGATGGCCATTTGGTAGGCCGCTCATCTATGCGGCGGAAAGTCCCGTCATCCACATGCGGCTGAGTCATGAACCGTTCCCACATGAACAGTTCGGCATCACCCGCGGGGAGCCCGGCAAGTGCACCGGCCAGGCCACCGACTTTTACGAATTGAAGCGCGTCCAGTTCCCAGCCTCTTTCAGCCGCATCTACGATGGCCATCAGATGTGAACCGGAGCCAAAACGACTGATTGCGTAACGTGATCCGCGGGCCTCGTCCATCGTTTCAAACCGGCTGCTGGCGGGAACGTGTATTCCCCAGATCAACGGAGAGTCGACGTAGACCTTGCACAGGCGATTTGGAGCACCATTGAGTACATTTGCGACTCCACCTTCGGAGAGAACGATTGCAACGTTGAGCTCATCATTTTTAAGTGCACCGGTCATTGCGCCGGTTCCACCGGGGAAGTCACGGTACTCCACGTCCAACCCTGCATCAGCAAAGGCGCCAGCCTCAC
Source organism: Planctomycetota bacterium (assembly GCA_039029995.1). Taxonomy (GTDB): domain Bacteria; phylum Planctomycetota; class Planctomycetia; order Pirellulales; family Pirellulaceae; genus Mariniblastus. The sequence continues at coordinate 8,042 of JBCCFB010000083.1, read as the reverse complement.
ACGCAAGGTGCCATGGCAGATTAAAGTGTTCGGGCACGCCACCGATGCGAAGGCTCTTCAATGACAATCTAGTTTCCTCAACGAACCAATCCTGGACATCAGAATTAGAATCACAATCTTTTCATTTTTCCACTCCAGATGCAGCAGGCATTTCCCCGGGGCATAATCAACACCAGCGTTTTTGTAATTTCTCATTCAGTTGAACCGAACATCTCGCGCATGTCTGATATCCGTTTGCCTGCATTTGTTCTATTCGTGTTTCTAAATCCGATGTCTGTGATAGCTCAGGACGTGGATGCCCCTCTTGAGCAGGCACAGTCTTCACTTGACGAATCGGCCTGCCCTCTGAATATCTCCGAGATTGAAGCAGACCTCGTCATTCCCGAGTTGACCCGTGGGGAAGCGGAAGCAGGCAAGCGGGTTGCCCTCAAATTATCCGCTGATGAGGAGTCTGATCTCTACTACATCATCTACCTGCCGACGGATTACGTCGGGACGGATCCTCTACCGCTCATCGTAGAATTTCCGGGGAACCGTTACGCCGGCCCGAATGGTGACAACTGTTCCGGTCTTCCTGAGGATTGCAAACTCGGATTCGGAATTTCCGGAGGAACGGGTGCCATCTGGTTGAGCCTTCCGTTTGTCTCAAGTGATGGATCAGTTGCCTTGAACTGGTGGGGAAACGCTCCGGATTTCGATCCGGGACCCACCGTCGAATACACCAGATGCTCGATTGCAGATGTTTGCTCGCGATTCAACGTGGATAAGGAACGGATCTTCTTGACAGGATTTTCGCGCGGCGCAATCGCCTGCAACTTTATAGGTATGCACAATGATGAAATTGCCGCCCTCTGGTGCGGACTGATGCCATACAGTCACTACGACGGAGTTCGCGAATGGCCGTATCCGGGTAGCGATAAGGAATCGGCTCAAACCAGAATGGAGCGAATAGATGGCAGGCCGCAGTTCGTTATGCACGAAAACATGCCTGACGAAGCCGGGCTACCGGCAACGAGGCGCTGGCTTGAAGAAAACAACGTCCGGAACTGTGCGTTTCTGGAGACTGGATTTTCAAACCATAACGATGCATGGGTATTGCGACCGTCCCCGGCCCGGCAACAGTTGCGCCTCTGGTTCTCACAGCATACTCAACGGGCCGACAAGTAAAGCGAGGTTGAAACCTCGATTCAATTTTCAGCGAAGGCCATCCAACGACCGCCACCATTTCTCTGGATACACCCTGTAGGCTCATCCACAATGCTTCGCCAGTGTTGTGGCGTACGCACCTTCATTTCGGGCTCCTGGGTCTGACCTGTGATTCGCTCTAATCCGGATTCGAGTATCAGGCTGACATCCGAGTCCACATGTTCCAGCAAATCAACAAGGCTCATCGCATGCTGCCGGGTCGCAAGGTCGGAAACAATTTGAGCTGCCTTAATACGCTGACGTTCATTCTGATGCGCCGGATTCTCAGAGCGCAAAAACGCGACCAATGCATCCACAGCCGGCGCGCCAAGTGAACGAATCTCATCTTCATAGAGGTGGTCCAGCTTGGATTGACCGATCTGAGCGAGCAACTGGTTTACTCGTTCGGCCAGTTCAGCGTTATCAGTACTTTGCTGGAGAAACGGATTCATCCAGCTGGTTGCCAGCAACGGATCGTTGGCTGGTGTGACCTCAACCTGCTCACTATCAGCGCTGATTCGTGCTACGTGTCCGGGAGGAATCACTTCAGCGCGTTGAGCAGCATTAATCCTCGCCGATTCACCGACGGCCATGAATTCGAACGAGTCTCCCGTCCTCCGCACGTCAACATTGCCTTCTATTTCGACATAATTGTGTCCGCAAGAAAACCCGACAGGTTCTGACGTATCGTCATCGGATGCACAGACAAACAGCCGGCCGTGGTTCAGCTCGACATTTTTTCCACCATTGAAGGTAACTTCAGAACTCTCATCAATTCGAATCGAAGCTCCATCCTGTTGAACAATCTCACAACCAATTGTCTCCCCCGTCCTCAGCTGGGCTTCCACCGGGACTTCAGATTGAACAGACCAATCACTCCAACCTTCATCCTTCGGTTTGACTTCGACGTCACCGGTCGCCAACGCGATTGTTCCAAATGTCCGGATTGCCGGCACCGTCGGGATCTCCGGTTCACCAGCCGCTTAACGGGGCGGATGGTTCCACGGCTGAAACAGTAGAGCCGCCAGAAGGAACCCTGCAGCCATCGCCAATGCAATTCTCCCCCAGTTGATTTGACTCCGTTTTTGACCGCGGACCGGTAGCGGCATCGTCAGTTGCGGTGTTTCGATAGTGTTTTCCGCTCTACTTCCTGCTGTCTCATCTTCGCGCAGAGAATTGAAAACACCAGACTGAATTCTTGCCAGCATTTCCGGATCAGGTGAAAGGGCTGTGCGAAGTTCCGCTGATTGTTCAGCACGTGACTGATACTCGCGATTGCAGTCTTCACATCGCTCAAGATGACCGAGGATGGACTCAACCTGCTCCTGTGTCGTCTCACCGTCCAGGTACGCGTCAAGCAGATTTTGTACTTCTTCACAATTCATGCCGTTCATTCCTGTCACCGCGTTACCCGGTCACGCCCCGCACCATCAGTCATTCGCTGACGAAGCATTTTTCTTGCTCGCGCCAATCGCACGCCGACAGTCGGAACAGAGACTTGAAGGAGTTCTGCCGTTTCGCGGTAGCTCAGTTGGTCGCAGTAGTAGATCAAAACAACCTCACGTAGCTGCTCAGGCAGTTTGTCCACGTACTCCCAAAGCTGCTTTTTCTGTTCCCGGTGCTCCATTCTCGAAGACGGCGAAATATCACTTGCACGATTCGTAGAGCCGGGCATTTCGCCATTGGCAAGCTCCCCATCGTCGCTCAGGGCGCTAATGTTGACTTCCGAGCTGCTACGAGCTTTTCGCCAGTCCAGGATCAGACGATGCGCGATCGACAACAGCCAGGAACCGAACTTGGCGGGGTCCGAAAGCGACGCAAGCGACTTGTACCCGCGTAGAAAAGTCTCCTGAGCCAACTCCTCAACAATATGAGGTCGCGACACCTTGCCGCGAATATATGCGGCGACGCGCGCAGACCAGCGGCGCACCAGCTGGTCATAGGCTGCCAACTGCCCCGAGCGCGACTGTTCAACTAGTTCTGCGTCAGATGCCAATTGCTTCTCGCTTCTGGACCGGTCAATTCCGACCGGACGTCTTGCCTGTTCAAGTAGACGAGTCGGAAACGCCCGTTGATAGCTTTTTCCTGAAAATTCCTCGAAAAACTTCACAGTCTTTTTCCCGGCAAAAACGTTATCGGGTCTCCGCTGTAACTCGTCTACCAGGCAGAACACCTTCGGATCATTCCATGTCCGCAACTTCAATCTTAGGGAAGTGACCATGCTCAACAGAAGATTTTCAGTCACCAGTTTTTTTCTGGCGCCGGCATTGCTCGTTGTACTAGCCTGCTTGTCAGTATGGTTGCTGACGCAAACGCCATCCAACGCAGAATCGCCACCCAATTCGGAACTCCCGGCGACGGACCTTATGGTGGTCCACGAATGGGGCACCTTCACAGAACTCCAGAACGAAGCTGGTGTTTCGCTGACCGGCATCAATACTGACGACGAGCCGGTTCCTCATTTTGTACATGGCTTCGGAAATCGCGTCTTATCACCAACCGTTTTTCCGGAACAATTTTTCGGAAAGCGTTTGCCGTACCGTCACTGGCAGGTCGCAACCCGGCTGGAAACTCCCGTCATCTATTTCTATCCACCTGACGGAGCTGAACTTCCCGTCAAGCTCAACGTTGAAGTCGGCTTGCGAGAAGGCTGGTTGTCGGAATACTACCCGCAGGCAACCGTTGAAGCCCCCGGTTTGAATGAGCTGTCAATTCGTGACAATGAGTACAGCCGCTTGATATGGGAAAACCTTCTTGTCGGGACAGAGGGGCGTTATCCTGAAACTCAGGATCCGGTCTGGTTGAACCCGCGTTCAACTCAATCGGCAGGCGTCACCAATGCAGCCGGAGAAAGTGAAAAGTATCTCTTCTATCGTGGAGTTGGAAAATTCAGCGGCCCTCTCCGCATTCAGCTGGATCGTGAGCTTGGACAACTGTCCTTCGCAACAGTGGAATCAACTTTGCCTGAATCACCTGATGCCCGGACTGCATGGCTGGTTGATGTGCAGCGTGATGGGTCCGTTGCGTTCAGGAGAATTCACCAGAACCAGTCGGGCACAGTCGACGGAGTAACTACCGGCTACCGTTTCACCGAGGAAGAATTCTCTCAGGACAACCTTCAACTGCTGAAAGATCAGATGCACGAGGCTCTGGTGGCAGACGGACTGTTTGTCGACGAAGCCAGCGCCATGCTCGCGACGTGGAACAACGCATATTTCCGCTCACCGGGCCTGCGTGTGTTCTATCTCGTTCCCAGAGATTGGACTGATGATCAGATGCCACTCAGCATCAGTGTACCCACCCACGTGGAAAGAGTAATGGTCGGACGCATCGAGCTGATCTCCGATGAGAACCATGAGCTGCTGCAACAGATCCGTTCGACTCCGGCAAGTTCCAGGGAATGGCTGAGTCAGATTACAAATGAAGAAGCCGGTAACCGGATGTTCGCCGGGCATTCCGACTTCGGCGACCTTGGAGTTGAAATACCTGAAGACTACCAACGGTATCTTGATCTGGGCCGGTTCAGAAACGCAATGCTTCGAGCCGAGTTCATCGCACGCCCGGATGAAAACCTGCAGAAGTTTCTAACACAATATGGATTGAATCCACCCTCGATATACTCATTCGGTTCAAGCGATACGGACGAGTAACGAGAACGTCTACAGTGATAAAACGCCGACGGGACCATGTTCCCGCCGGCGTTTTTTGTTGGATCAGCGATGCTTCCACGTAAGAGGTGCTTCTCAAACGACGGCTTCGCTGGCTGCGGCTTTTGAACCTGCAACGGTCTTTTCAATTCTCACGGCACAAACTTTGTATTCACCGGTTCCCGTGACTGCATCGCCTGCATCGTTTGTCAACAGGTTTGCGCGCGACTCTGCAAAATGCATCGGCATCCAGACGCACCCCGGTTTGACGCGAGGCGACACCCAGACTTCAGCCTCAATCTCACCGCGACGTGAAATGACTTTTACGATCTCTCCATGTTCCAACAGAAGTTTTCGTGCGTCTTTGCGATGGACTTCGATGAAATTCTGACGCTGCTTCATTACCGGACCGGGGTCACGGCGCGTCTGAGTTGCAGCGTTGTAGTGATACAGCGTTCTTCCCGTTGAGAGAATCAGCGGATACTCAATGTCAGGCAATTCAGCACTCGGACGATAGTCCACAACCTGGAATTGAGCCTTTCCGATCATCGGGCCGTCAACATGCAGAGTCGGAGTACCGGGATGGTCTTCCGATGTACATGGCCATTGGAGTCCGCGTACGTTTTCTTCAAGACGCTCGTGGGAGATACCGGCCATCTTGGGTGTAACCGCGGCCATCTCTGCGTAGATTTCGCCAGGCCCGGAATAATGCGGCATCTCGTAACCGGAAGCTCGTGCAAATTCACAGATGATTTTCCAGTCTTCTTTCGCCCCCTCTGGCGGCTCGACGGCCTTACGCACTCTCTGCACCCGACGGTCACTATTGGTAAACACGCCGTCTTTCTCGGCGAACGTGCTGGCCGGAAATACAACGTCAGCGAACCGGGTCGTTTCGTTGTGGAAGATCTCCTGACAGATCAGGAAGTCGCATTTGTTCAGGCCGAGTTCTACTTGAGAAACATTCGGCTCGGAAATCACGATATCCTCGCCCATCACATACAGACCTTTCATTTCGCCTGCTGCGAGTTTCTTCATCATCACGTTGAGGTTCAATCCGTTGTTCGGCGACAGCGGAACTCCCCACGCCTTCTCGAACTTCTGCCTGACTTCGTCGTCTGTGACCGCCTGATAACCGGGATAGAAAACAGGCGTCGCGCCTGCGTCGTTGGCCCCCTGGACATTGTTCTGCCCGCGAAGCGGATTCATTCCCGCCGAACGGACTCCGAGATGCCCTGTCATCAAAACCAGGTTCGCGAGCATGTAAACGTTGTCCGTTCCATGCGTATGCTCGGTGATTCCAAGCGTGTAGTAGATTCCGGCTTTCTTTGTCGTCGCGTACATCCGCGCGGCAATGCGAATATCTTCAGCCGCAACACCGGTGATTTTTTCAGCTTCTTCCGGAGTGTAATTCAGTACATTTTCGGCGAAAGCCGCAAAGCCTTCCGTGCTCGAGTTGATGAAGTCATGATCCACAAGATCCTCGGACACGATCACGTTGGCCATTGCCGACAGCAACCAGACATCGGTACCCGGCTTCAACTGCATATGAATGTCAGCATGTTCTGCCATGTAGATTTCGCGCGGGTCACCCACAATGAGCTTCGCCCCGCGCTGTCGGGCACGCTTCATTTCCATCGCAATGATGGGGTGAGCCTCGCTCGTATTCGAACCGATGATAAACATCAGATCCGTGTCACGAATCTCGTCAATCGAGTTCGTCATAGCGCCCGCTCCGAACATAGTCACCAGACCGGCGACGGTGGGAGCATGTCATGTGGCGGCACACTGATGAATATTGTTCGTGCCGTACACAGCCCGTGACAATTTCTGCATCAGGTAATTCTCTTCGACGGTACACCGCGAGGAGGAAATGAATCCCAGCGAATCAGCACCGTACGTGTCTTTGACCTTCTTCAGGCCGGCAGCCGCAAACTCGATCGCCTCGTCCCAGGTCACCGGATGAAGTTCGCCGTCCTCGCCGCGAATCAGCGGCTCAGTCAGCCGTTCATTGTGATGTATGAAGTCGTAGGCAAATCGTCCTTTGACGCACAGGTTGCCGTCATTGACGGTCTCGCCGGGTTCCGGGCTCGTGACTTTAACTACCCGGTCATTGTGAACGTGAAGATCCAGCTGGCATCCGACTCCGCAGAAATTGCAGGTCGAACGAACCTGAGTTGTTTCCAGAGGCAACAGCTTCGGCGCTTTTTTCTCTACCAGTGCGCCTGTCGGACAAGTATCGATACAGCCGCCACACAACTCGCACGTCGTGTCGATAAGACTGCGGTCAGCAACTGTCGCGATTGTTGTTTCTGATCCCCGGCTGGACAACGAGATCGCGTTGACCGCTTCTACTTCATCACAGTAGCGCGTACAGCGGGCACAGAGGATACAGAGATCAGGATCAAACTCGATATACGGATTGAAGTCTTCACGGCCTGAGCGTTCCGCTTCGATCGGCTCCAGTTGAATCGGCGTGATCTGTTCACAATACGACCGCAGCTTGTTCGAGTTAGGTGTTTCAACAGGCAGCCCGTCATCGGCAAGCGTATGGTCCGCCATGTACATGCTGAACAGGACATTGCGGTGACGGTCGATTCGCTCCGATTCAGTGGTGACCTGCATATCTGCGGAAACCCGCCACGCGCAACCCGGTTGCAAGCGGCGTTGCCCCTCGACCTCAACCAGACAACTCCGGCACGCTCCCGCGGGGTCCAGCCGCGAGTCGTCGCACAAAGTCGGAATACTGATTCCGTTGCGGTTGGCAACATCGAGAACCGTCTCTCCAGCACGGGCAGTGAACTCCCGCCCGTTGAGAACGACGGTGAAGCTTTCGATTGTCTGCGGCTTGTTCATTTCTGATCCGTGGTTTCAATCGATCCTGTTTTGATGATCTGGCAGTCGCGACTGCCCAATACAGCCATTATCGGCATCCCGGGCTCTGCAGGACACACGTCATTTTACCTTAAATGCCATGGGGAAATATTTCTGTGCAGATTCGAGCGGCTTTGCAGCCACCATGCCCAATCCGCAAATCGAACCTTCCTCCATTTCCCACGCGACATCTTCGGAATGTTCCAGAGGCGCCGAACCGTTGGGCGAACCGTTAATTTGAATAAACTTGTCAACCTGCCGCCTCAGGTAGCGGGTTCCGATCCTGCAAGGTGCACACTGGCCGCAACTCTCGCGTTCAAAGAAAACGAGCTGCCACTT